>NZ_JBFUJW010000012.1:0-259229 GCF_056555145.1 Mycolicibacterium sp. P4_G11 | reverse complement strand
ACCGCACCGGCAGCGTCGCCCAACATCGTCGCCCAAGGCGACGGTGACTCCATCACCTGCACCGTCCACGTCGACGACGAACTCAAAGACACCCGCACCTCCACGGGCGTGCACGCCCAGACCTTCTGCCTGGTGAAATCTGCATGAGCAACCACAGCCTCGATACCCCGACCGACTCGTTCCCCAAGGCCGAGCAACCGCCGCACCGGCCGCTGATCCCCCGCCTGATCCGGACGCTCGCGATCCCCGTCATCCTCGCCTGGATCGGCATCGTGGTGGTGCTGAGCACGATCGTTCCGGGGCTGGACGAGGTCGGCAAGATGCGGTCGGTCTCGATGTCACCGCACGACGCGCCGTCGATGATCGCGATGAAGCAGGTCGGCTCCGACTTCAAGGAGTTCGAATCCGACAGCTCGGCCATGGTGGTGCTCGAAGGCCAAGAACCGCTGGATGCCGCCGCACACGCGTACTACGACCAGATCGTCGCCAAGCTCCAGGCCGACACCGCGCACGTCGAGCACGTCCAGGACTTCTGGAGCGACCCGCTGACCGCGTCCGGCTCCCAGAGCGCGGACGGCAAGTCCGCCTACGTGCAGGTCTATCTGCGCGGTAACCAGGGCGAATCGCTGGCCAACGAGTCCGTCGAGACCGTCGACAAGATCCTCAAGGGCGTCCCCGCTCCGCCGGGCGTGAAGAGCTATGTCACCGGCGCGGCCGCCCAGGCCTCCGATATGAACGTCGCCGGCGATCGCAGCCTGAAGGTCATGGAGGCCGTGTCATTCGCGGTCATCATCGTGATGCTGCTGCTGGTGTACCGGTCGTTCATCACCGTGCTGATCGAGCTGTTCATCGTCATGGTGCTGGTGGGCGCGGCGCGCGGCCTGGTCGCCGTACTCGGCTTCTACAACGTCATCGGCCTGTCGACCTTCGCCACCAACCTGCTGCCGATGCTGGCCATCGCGGCGGCGACCGACTACGCGATCTTCCTGATCGGCCGGTACCAAGAGGCGCGCACCGCGGGGATGTCCAAAGAGGACGCCTACTACGACATGTATCACGGCACCGCGCACGTGATCCTCGGTTCGGGTCTGACGATCGCCGGCGCGACATACTGCCTGCACTTCACCCGACTGCCGTACTTCCAGACGCTGGGCATCCCACTGGCCATCGGCATGGTCACCGTGGTGCTCGCCGCACTGTCCCTCGGCCCGGCCCTCATCACCGTGGTCACCAAGTTCGGCAAGACGCTGGAACCCAAGCGCGAGATGCGGGTGCGGGGCTGGCGCAAGATCGGCGCCGCGATCACCCGCTGGCCGGGTCCGATCCTGGTCGCGACGATCGCGGTGGCGTTGGTCGGCCTGGTGGCCATCCCCGGTTACAAGACGAGCTACGACGACCGTCAGTACATGCCTGCGGATCTCACGTCCAACGAGGGTTACGCGGCCGCCAACCGGCACTTCTCCCCGGCTCGCATGAATCCCGACCTGCTGCTGGTCCAGACCGACCACGACCTGCGCAACCCGTCGGACTTCCTGGTGATCAACAAGATCGCGAAAGCCGTTGTGGCCGTTCCTGGTATCGCTCAGGTGCAGGCCATCACCCGGCCCGAGGGCACGCCCATCCAGCACTCGACCATCCCGTTCCAGCTGGGTATGCAGAGCACCACGCAGGTGATGAACCAGAAGTACCAGCAGGACATGATGGCCAACATGCTCAAGCAGGTGGCTGACATCCAGGTGAGCATCGACACCATGACCAAGATGCAAGCCATCACGGTTCAGATGTCAACCGTCATGGACAGCATGGTCGGCAAGATGCACGGCATGCTGGCCGACATCGAGGATCTGCGCAACCACATCTCCGATTTCGACGACTTCTTCCGGCCGATCCGCAACTACCTCTACTGGGAACCGCACTGCTACGACATCCCGGTCTGCTGGTCCATGCGTTCGGTCTTCGACACTCTCGACGGCATCGACACCATGACGGACGACTTCCAGACCGTCATCCCCGACATGGACAAGATGTCCGCGCTGACGAAGCAGATGGTCACGGTCATGCCCCCGCAGATCGAGACCATGAAGAACATGAAGAAGTACATGCAGATGATGTACGCCACCCAGAAGGGACAGCTGGATCAGCAGGCCGAGGGCCAGAAGAACTCCAGCGCCATGGGTGAGGCCTTCGACAAGTCCAAGAACGACGACTCGTTCTACCTGCCGCCGGAGGCCTTCGACAGCGCCGATTTCAAGCGCGGCATGAAGAACTTCATCTCGCCGGACGGCAAGTCGGTGCGGTTCATCATCCAGCACGAGGGCAATCCGCTTACCCCCGAAGGCATCTCGCACATCGATGCCATCAAGCAGGCCGCCAAGGAGGCGATCAAGGGCACCCCACTGGAGGGCTCCAAGGTCTACCTGGCCGGCAGTGCGGCGACCTTCCGCGACATGGCCGAAGGCTCTGACTACGATCTGATGATCGCCGGAATCTCAGCTCTCGCACTGATTTTCGTCATCATGCTGATCATCACGCGAGCGGTGGTGGCCGCCTCGGTGATCGTGGCGACGGTGGCGATCTCGCTGGGCGCGTCGCTGGGTATGTCGATTCTCATCTGGCAGTACCTGATCGGCCTACCGCTGCACTGGATGGTGATACCGATGTCGGTGATCATCCTGTTGGCCGTGGGCGCGGACTACAACCTGCTGCTGGCGGCCCGGTTCAAGGAAGAGATCCATGCCGGCCTCAACACCGGCATCATCCGGGCCATGGGCAGCACGGGCTCGGTGGTCACCAACGCGGGCCTGGTCTTCGCCTTCACCATGTCGTCGATGATCATCAGCGAGCTACGCATCATCGGCCAGGTGGGCACCACGATCGGCCTGGGCCTGTTGTTCGACACCCTGGTCGTCCGGTCGTTCATGATGCCGTCGATCGCGGCCCTCATGGGCAAGTGGTTCTGGTGGCCGCAGATCGTGCGTCAGCGTCCGGTGCCGGTGCCCTGGCCGACCCCCGACAAGAAGGTCGACGCGACCGTCTGACCCGTCGTACCGAAAACGCCGCGCTGAGACTGCCCGTCTCAGCGCGGCGTTCTTTTTGGTGCGCTAAATGAGAGTGGCGCGAAGGTTGCTCGTGCGTCTACGCAGACGGCCACTCGAGCTCTCCCTGCGTGAGCGCAATCTCAACTGCTGCACGGGATTTGCGAGTCGCGTACAGAGCACATGCGGCCCGTCCCATGCGCGGGGAGCTACGTAGTTTCAATCACGAGGCACTGGCAGTCATCCCCATTGAACCCACGGACCTTCTCAGGACGTCAGAGGTCCCTGGGTTCAATCACCGGCGGCAGATTGCCATCACGATTGAACACACGCACTCCGTCGTCCACATTGTTGCGGCGAACGCTTGGGCCCAGTCGTGGGACCTGAGCGCCGTACCCTGCCCCGGAAATGCAAAATGCCCGCCTCGCTGCGACAGGGTTGTCGCACGAGGCGGGCACCAGCGTGTGTACGGATGGAATGACGGGGCCGGCCAGGCCGGGTGGGCTACCGGAGGCAGCGCGCACCGAACATCGGCGCGGACGCTACCGGTCTACCGAATCAGGCGCCGAAGCCGCGGCCGGTGGACCAGGCGAACACCGCGTAGGCCGCCGAAGACGACATCTGGTGAACTTCGGCTTCCGTGCCACCGAGCTCACGGATGCGGTCGGCGAAGGTCGACTCGATGATGCCCGAACACGTCGTCAACAAGTCCATCAACGATGCGTCCGCCGCCGGCGGCTGTGCCGACTCGAACTGGTTCGGCAAATGCGCTACTGCTCCCACGACCACTCCTGACCTCAAACTGTTAATTTCAGCTATCTAATTTTATCGGCTAAGTACCGGTCGTGACTAGGACTTTTGCCGTGACACTGCCCAGTGTACCTAATGCTTTGTGGTGTGCGTCACATCGACGCGACCGCAATTCAACATTGACCGCATCGTTATCACCACTGGTCCCATGGCACACTCCAGTCGCCGTTCTGCCACAGCTGCAATGGCTTGCCGCCCGTGTTCCGCACCTCGACCACGTCGCCGGGCACCGAGAAGTTGTAGAACCACTGCGCGTTGTCGTGGTTCAGGTTCAAGCACCCGTGACTGGTGTTGGTGTTGCCCTGCGCCCACACCGTGGCGTCGAGCTGATGCAGGTACACACCGTCAGTGCTGACGCGCACGGCGTACGGGATGGTCTCCTTGTATCCAAGGTGGTTGTTGATCGGCAGCCCGTACGTCGACGAATCCATGATCACCGGATTGCTCTTGTCGAGCACCGTGTAAACACCCGGCTGGGTCCAGAAACTCAGGGTCTTGCCGTTGACGGTTTCGGTGCCGCCGCGCCCCATGGAGGTCGGCATGGTCTTCACCAGCGCGCCGCCGTCGTACACGTTGACCTTCTTGGTCGCGTCGTCGGCGATCGACACATGGGAAGCGCCGATGGTGAACGTCGGGCCCCCGGCCACCGACACCACGGTGCCCGGCGCCCAGTACTGCGGCGGGCGCCAGTGCGCGGTGGTGTTGTTGACCCAGTGCCAGGACCCGGCCACCGGCGGGTTCGCGGTCACCACGAGGTCCCGAGCGGCCGCAGCCTCATCGACCGGACCGGCGAAGTGCGCGACGATCACCGTTCCGATGCCGTAGGTCGCGCCGTCTCGAATCGGCGCCCCGGAGGTCATGGAGAACGAGACCGGCGGCGGCCCCGCAGGGCCGGGAGGTGGTACGTCGTCGTCTGCGGATGCCACCGCGGTGGGGACGAGAAGGACCATGGACATTGCCATTACAAATGCGCGTGCCGCCAACATGCGGTCACAGTACCGATGCTCCATTCGCCACCCCCTCTCCGGTGAAATCTTCGATGTGCCAGCAACATTAGGGATGCGTACTGAGGGCGGCTTAGTCTGCGCCTAAGAATCGGCTGAGTGCCCGTGTAACGCCCGCCACACCCGCAACCAGCGCCGCATCGCCGTCACAAGCCGTTGCAGTCCAAGGCAAACCGCAGTCGTTCACCTAGCATCGTGACCAATGGTGCACAGGCCCGACGATTCCCCTGCGGTCCCGGTCAAGACCGCCGATCTGGTGCTGTCGGGCGGTGGCGTCAAGGCGATCGGATTGGTCGGCTCCGTCGTCGCCCTCGGTGACGCCGGCTATCGCGTAGGCCGGGTCTCCGGGACGTCCGCCGGCTCTCTGGTGGGCGCTGTCATCGCCGCCGCGAATCGTCGTCAGCCGGCCGGCTGTCAGCTCAGCGGAGACCAACTCCACGAGCTGGCGATGTCCCTGCCCTACCGCAAGTTCCTGGATCCCGTTGGCACCAGCCGAATCCCGGTGCTGGGCAAGTACTGGACCGCCTTCCGCGGCCAGGGGATGTACCGGGGCGACGCCATCCACGACTGGGTCGACGGCGAGCTGCGCAATCTGGGGGTCCGGACCTTCGGCGATCTGGCACTCGATGACCGCGAGCTGCCGCCCGAGCAGCGCTACCGCCTGGTCGTCACCGTCGCCGACATCACCCGCGGCACGCTGGTCCGGCTGCCCTGGGACTACCGAAGGATGTACGGCCTCGATCCCGACGAGCAGTCCGTCGCCGACGCGGTCAGCGCGTCGATGGCCATCCCGTTCTTCTTTCGTCCGGTGACGATCACCGGCGCCTCGGGCACGACGTCGACCCTCATCGACGGTGGTCTGCTGTCGAACTTCCCGATGTATTCGCTCGATCGCACCGACGGGAAGGTGCCGCGCTGGCCCAGCTTCGGCATCACCGTCACGGCCCAGCGTGCCGCCCAGGGCGACGGCGATCCGGGCCCAGGGCTGGCACCGGTGGTCGATCTACCCGGTGCACCGCGGCTCTTGGAGAACCTCATCAACACCGCACTACTCGGACATGACCAGACTTATCTGCGACAGCCATCGGTCGCGGCGCGCACGATCGTCGTCGATGCCGCGGGTATCGGATACCTGAATTTCGACATTTCCCCGGCGGATCGGAAGCGTCTTTACGACAACGGCTACGCCGCCGCAAAGGAATTCCTGAATACCTGGGACTGGCCCACTTACCTACATCGCTTTCACGCGGGTTCGGCGTGAATACCCTCCCGCCCTAAAAGCGGGGGCGCGGCACTCCGTCGGGACCGATGTTGAGGCCGGGGCACAAATGCACCATCGCCATATCCATCACGAAAGTCGCGGAGGCCTTGTTCACCTTCAACGAATTGGAAATGTTGTTCACCGCATCGCCCGTCGGCTGACCCGCGTACACGAACATGTTGCAGGTCAGACGGCCGGTCTTGAGCAGGTCGGCGTCGCTGCTCTTCAGCCGGCCGTGCAGCTCGGTGAGATAGGCGACCTCGGCCGCGTTGGCCGCGGCATTCGTCGGCACGCAGTCGAGCGGGTTGCCCCGTTCGGCGCAGGCCGCCATCTGGCCCGTTCCGACATCAGCCAATGCGGGGGCAGAAACGCCGAGACCAGCAACTGCCAGGGCCACCAGCAGCCGGCCGGTAATCACTCGCGCAGTCATCGCAACAACACCTCCCGACCGCCATATAAGACGCTTCCGTCAATTAATTCCGGCACCGCCCCCGCGGTGTCCGTAACGGAATAATAAAGATCATTCGGGCATAGCGATAACCGAACGGGAAATGAAACTTTCCCGACTTATCGGCGTGATACCGGCGAAACGGTCAGACGGCGCTGCCGGTCACCATGTGTTGGGCGAGTTGAGGCACCACTCCCGCGGCGATCACACTCAGTTCTCCCGACGGGTCCAGCGCATCGGGCCACGGCCCAGCCAGCGCGTCGAACTCTACTTGGTGACGGCCGACGGCCCGCTCAACCGCGCGCAGCGACACGCTGCAGTCACGGGCCCGCCGGCCGCACGCGCACTGCTGGCCGGGATGCTCGGAGCAGCCGGCCACGTAGCGATCAACGGCGGCGCGCAGCGTCGGATGCACCGGACGGGCCAACGCAATGCTCCGCACCTGGCCTCTGCGCCCGATCCAGCTGGCCACCACTTCTTCGCCCATGTCATCGAGAGCCTGGACGTACGCCTCCAATTCGGCTCGCGGCGACGGATCTCCGGCGGCGGCGGGACCGACGATTTCGATCACCGCATGCCCCTGCCAGTCCTGCGGACGGAACCGCAAGGTCCGCCGGCCGGACCGCACGACCTGGCCGCCCGCACTCACCACAGCTCCGTCCGGTTGCGCGGTGTCGTACATCCACCGCAGACCAACGAGCAACTCGGGAAGATGCCGGGTCACGACCCGCTCCGGTCGCTTCGAGGCGGGCCCCTGGCGTACGGCCGCGGGCTCGGTCCGGCTATGTCGACGCGGGACGCTCAGTCCGCCAGAATCCATCGCCATAGCCGCCTCCCAGCAAATCCATCTTGTCCGTCAAAGAACGACGTTCATCCCAATTACAGCACGGTGACGGGGTGCCCGACGATACGTCAAACGACTGACATCACGCAGTTTCCGCTAACAACACCAATCGACTCACAGGTAACGCACGGACCATGCGACCCACCGGAAACGCCGGCCACACACCGGTATTTACCAGCAATTTAATAATCGCTGCCCCAGGCAAGCGCGTAGCTAGCGGCCGCCGGTCGACGAACGACACTCTGGCGCACAGCTAATAATCCAAAGAAGTACATACCCAAGGTATGCTGCGCGATTCCAATCGCCTCGATGCCGGCGCGCCATCGATATTTACGTTGTGGGCAAACTAGGTCAACGGGCCGCGAGCGTCTGGTGCCGCAGTTCGAGGCACCCGGCCGGTACCGACCCCGTGCGCGTGTTACCGCTGCCGTTCCCCGGGGCAGGTGAAAGACTCACCGACGTGCACCCAAACCGCTCGCGCCGCAGCTTCCTGGCACTGGCCGCCGGTGCCGCCGGTGCCGTGGCAGTCGCCGCATGCACCAAGCCGCCGGCCTCGGGCACCGTTGCCGGCGACGGGTCGGTCACCATCAATCACGCATTCGGATCCACCCGGATTCCGGCACCGCCGAAGAACGTGGTGTGCGCCGGCCTCACCGGGCAGGACGAACTGCTGGCGATCGGCGTGGTCCCGATCGCCGTGACCGAGTGGTTCGGAAACCAACCGTTCGCGGTGTGGCCGTGGGCCCAGCCCGCGCTGGGTCCGGCACAGCCGGCCGTCCTGAACCTCAACGACGGCATCCAAGTGGACAAGATCTCCGCCCTGAAGCCCGACCTCATCATCGCCACCAACGCCGGGCTGGATGCCGACACCTACAAGAAGCTGTCGGCCATCGCACCGACCGTCGCCCAATCGGGCCAGGACGCCTTCTTCGAACCATGGAAAGACCAGGCCACCGTCATCGGACAGGCAGTCTTCAAGGCCGACGACATGAAGAAGCTCATCGACGGCGTCGACGCGAAGTTCGCCGGCGCGGGTAAGGCGAACCCGAGACTCAGCGGCCGAAAGATGTTGATCGTCAACGGTCTGCCCACCGCGGACGGAGTCGAGATCACACCGACGGGGTGGCGCACCGAGTTCCTCGGCGAGCTGGGGATCGCCATCCCGGACGGGCTGGACTCCTTCACCAAGGGACAACACGCCTTCGTGCCCCGCGACCAGATGGCCGGCGCGTTCCGCGGCGCGGACGTGCTGATCTGGACTCTCGACGCTGACGACCAGCGACCCGCGGTGCTGGCCGACCCGACGGTCGCGCAGCTGAGCCAGGCCAAAGCCAACCGGATCGTCTTCCCCAACAAGGACCTGTCCGCGGCGATCGCGTTCGCCTCGGTGCTGTCCTATCCGGCCGTGGCCGATCAGCTGCCGCCCCTGCTGACCGCGGCGCTGGCCTGACCCGATCCGGGCCCGAACCCGGCTCCGGGTTGCACCCGCCGTCCCGCCTGCCAAGATGATCGGCGTGATCGGCACCGAGCGCCCCGAACAGCACGCCCGCTTCGCGCAGGTCGGATCGGTCTACTATCCGATCCTGATCGCGGTGTTCACGGCCCTGGTGATCATCTCCAACGTCACCGCCACCAAGGGCGTGGCATTCGGGCCGATCATCACCGACGGCGGCTTCATCGTCTTCCCGCTCACCTACATCATCGGCGACGTGCTGTCGGAGGTGTACGGATTCAAGGCCACGCGGCGAGCGATCTATCTCGGCTTCGCGATGAATATCCTTGCGGCCCTGACATTCTGGGCGACCATCTACCTGCCGGCCGCCGACTTCTACCCGAACCAGGCGCACTTCGAGAACGTCGTGCACTCCTACACGCAGCTGATCATCGCGGGTCTGGCCGGGTTCATCGTCGGACAGACCATCAACGCGTGGGTCGTGGTGGCCATCAAGGAACGCACCAAGGAGAAGCACCTGTGGGCGCGGCTGGTCGGCTCGACCTTCGCCGGGCAGCTCGGTGACACCCTGGTGTTCTGCGCCATCGCCGCCAACGCCATCGGCATCAGCACCTTCCACGACTTCGCCATCTACACCGGCCAGGGCTGGCTGTACAAGACCGCCGTCGAGGTTCTCTTCCTGCCGGTGACCTACCGCGTGATCAACTACATCAAGCGCCGCGAACCGACGTACGACTTTGCCGTCTGAGTGATCGCTAAGGCTCCTCTGGCGAGGCGCTAAAGAATGCAGAAATGGCATCTACTCGCGAGTAGCTTCGAGTGATGACCGTCACAGTAGAGAAGGTGAACGCAGCAATGCTCGGCACCGTCCGTAACTACGGCGACCAGGCCTTGCTCCTGGAATTGAACAGCACCGCCGAGGTGTTGGCGTGGACCGACACGCTGAGAGCTGCGCATCTGCCCGGCGTGCTCGACATCGTCCCGGCTTCGCGGACGATTCTGATCAAACTCGCCGCGCCGCGATATCAGATTCCCACCGGGCAGCGGCTGTCCAAGCTGCACCTCGAAGCCTCCGACAACACCGAGGCCAGCGCCTCGCAGGAGCCCGACGTGATCATCGACGTCGTGTACGACGGCATGGACCTCGACGAGGTCTCCACGCTGACCGGGCTGGCTCCGAACGAGGTGATCGCCGCCCACACCGGATCCCTGTGGCGGGTCGCGTTCGGCGGCTTCACACCGGGCTTCGCCTATCTGGTGGGTGGCGACGAGCGACTCCAGGTGCCGCGACGCAGCGAGCCGCGAACCCGCGTGCCCGCCGGGTCGGTGGCCCTCGCCGGCGAGTTCGGCGGGGTGTACCCACGGGAGACCCCGGGTGGCTGGCAGTTGATCGGCCGTACCGACGCAAGGTTGTGGGACATCGAGCGGGAGCAGCCGGCGTTGCTGATTCCGGGCATGTGCGTGCAATTCCGGGCGATCGGTTAGGGGAACAGCGATGACCGCAACACTCGAAATTCTCAAGACCGGTCCGCTCGCGCTGGTCGAGGACCTGGGCCGTCCCGGACTGGCCCACATGGGCGTGAGCCGTTCGGGCGCCGCCGACCGCCGCTCGCACACGCTGGCCAACCGGCTGGTGGCCAACCCGAACGACCGGGCCACCATCGAGGTGACATTCGGCGGCTTTTCCGCCAGGGTCCACGGTGGCGGCAAGGAGGGCGTCGCGGTCGCAGTCACGGGCGCCGACGCCGATCCATCGGCCAACGGAAAGCTCTTCGGCACCAACAGCATCCACTACGCGCACGACGGAGACGTCATCTCCCTGGGTGCGCCGCACACCGGCCTGCGCAGTTATGTCGCGGTCCGCGGCGGCTTCGTGGTGGACCCGGTGCTCGGATCGTGCAGCTACGACGTCATGTCGGCCATCGGCCCGCGGCCCCTGCAGGCCGGTGACGTACTGACCATCGGTGAACACACCGCGGAGTTCCCGGAACTGGATCAGGCACCCGTGGCCGCCATCGCCGAGGACCTGCTCGAGCTGTTGGTGGTCCCCGGTCCGCGCGACGATTGGTTCGTCGACCCGGACGCCCTGGTGCACACGGAGTGGGTGGTCACCGACCGCAGCGACCGGGTCGGGATGCGGTTGAACGGCCGGCCGCTACAGCACCGTTGGCCGGACCGCCAGCTCTCCAGCGAGGGGGCGACGCGGGGAGCAATTCAGGTGCCGCCCAACGGTTTGCCGGTGATCCTCGGTCCCGACCATCCGGTCACCGGCGGGTACCCCGTGATCGGCGTGGTCGCCGACCACGACATCGACAAGGTGGGGCAGATCCGGCCCGGCCAGCACGTGCGGATGCACTGGTCCAGGCCACGTCACCCGTTCGGCGGCTGAACCCCCGCAGGCACCAGCGCGGGCTGCGCAATCCTGGTAGAACGAGGGGGTGCACCCCACGGATCTCTCCCGCGTACACAACGTTCACACGGCGCGCCTGGTCCACACCGCTGATCTCGATGCCGAGACCCGCGATGGCGCACGGCAGATGGTCATCGACGCCTACGACGGCGATTTCTCCGACGCCGACTGGGAGCACTCACTGGGCGGTATGCACGCGCTGATCTGCCACCACGGCGCGATCATCGCGCACGGCGCGGTCGTGCAGCGCCGCCTCATCTATCGCAACACCGCACTGCGATGCGGGTACGTCGAAGCCGTTGCCGTCCGCGAGGACTGGCGCGGCCAGGGGCTGGCCGGCGCGGTCCTGGACGCCGTCGAGCAGGTGATTCGCGGCGCCTACGAGATCGGGGCGCTCAGCTCCTCGGACGCGGGGCGCCCGATCTACACCGCGCGCGGCTGGCAGCCGTGGCGCGGCACGACCTCGGTGCTGGCTCCGGCCGGGGTCAACCGCACGCCCGAGGACGATCACTCGTTGTTCGTCCTGCCGGTCTCGGTCGAGGTCGACACCACCGCTGACATCACCTGCGACTGGCGCGACGGCGACGTTTGGTAGCGCTGTGAGGTTTTGACCGGGAAAACACCAGGTCAATATCGATTGTGAGGACAACTTCATCAATCGATCACGAGTGACACCGCTGAGCAATGGTTGGGTAACCGGCCGGAAACACACGTTACGTTCACTAGACACATGAGTGATCCCGATCGGGCCCCGCTCACCGGATTCCGGGTGGCGGTGACCGCCGCACGCCGTTCCGATGAGCTGTGTACCCTGCTGCGCCGCCGTGGCGCGACGGTGATCGCCGCGCCTGCCATTGCCATGGTGCCGCTGCCCGACGACGACGAACTGCGCAACAACACCCGATCGCTGCTCGAGGTGCCACCCGACGTGCTGATCGCGACCACCGGCATCGGGTTCCGTGGCTGGATGTCCGCCGCCGACGACTGGGGAGTGTCCGGCGAACTGACCGAAGCCCTCAGCCGCGCGCGGATCGTCTCCCGCGGCCCCAAGGCCACCGGTGCGCTCCGCGCCGCGGGGCTGCCCGAGGAATGGTCACCCGAGTCCGAGTCGTCCCGCGAGGTACTCGGTTACCTGTTGCAGGGCGGCATCTCAGGCCTACGGATCGCCGTCCAGCTGCATGGCGCCACCGACGACTGGGACCCCTTCCCCGAATTTCTCGGGGAACTGCGCCGCGCCGGCGCCGACGTCGTCCCGATCAGGGTTTACCGGTGGCAACCCGTGCCGCCCGGTGGGCCGTTCGACTCGTTGGTCAACGACATCGCCGAGCGCCGGCTCGACGCCGTCAGCTTCACCTCGGCCCCCGCGGTTGCGGCGACCCTGATGCGCGCGACCGAACTCGGCGTCAATGAGCAAGTCCTGGAAGCGTTTCGGACCCAGGTGCGCGCCATGTGCGTCGGCCCGGTGACGGCCCGACCGCTGGCCCGGCTGGGTGTACCGACCTTCGCGCCCGAGCGGATGCGTCTGGGCGCGCTGGCCCGGCACATCGCCGACGAGCTGCCGGTGCTGCAGGCCCGGAAGCTGCGAGCCGCCGGGCACGACCTGGAGATCCGCGGTACCTGTGTCGTCGTCGACGGTGTGGTCCGGGACCTGTCGCCTGCCGGGATGGCCATCGTCCGCGTGCTGGCGCTGCGGCCTGGCGCGGTGGTGTCGCGGCAGGAACTGCTGGCCGCGCTGCCGGGCAGCGGTACGGATACGCACGCCGTCGAGACTGCGGTGCTGCGCCTGCGAACCACCTTGGGCGACAAGGAAATCGTCGCAACTGTGGTGAAGCGCGGCTACCGGCTGGCGGTCGACGACTACGCGGCAGGTGCGCTGTGAACCCCGTCCTGGTCGCCCACGGCACTCGCAAAGGCTCGGGTGTCGCGATGATCGGCGATCTGGCCGAGCGGGTAAGCGGACTGCTGGACCGCCGGGTGCACACCGCGTTCGTCGACGTCCTCGGCCCCACACCGGCCGAAGTGCTGTCGGGGCTGCCCTACGGCCCGGCCGTCGTCGTTCCGGCCTTCTTGTCTTCGGGGTACCACGTCCACAAGGACATCCCGGAAGGGATTGCCGCGAGCGGCCATCTGGACGTCACTGTGACGCCGGCACTCGGCCCCTCGACCGCGATGGTCCGGGTACTGGCCGACCGGCTGATCGAATCAGGCTGGCGTCCATCGGATTCCGTGGTGCTGGCCGCTGCCGGGACCACTGACCCGCGCGCCGCCAGCGACCTGCGCCGAACCTGCGCCATGCTGTCGGCGACACTGGGCAGCCGCGTCGAGCTCGCGTTCGCGATCAGTGGCACGCACTGGGTCGGTGACGTGGTGACCCGGCTGCGCAAGCGTGGCGCCGAGCGGGTGGCCGTGGCGTCATACCTGTTGGCCGACGGCCTCTTTCAGGACCGGCTGTACACGTGCGGGGCCGACGTGGTGACCGACCCACTGGGCCGGCACCCGGGCGTCGCCAAGCTGGTTGCGCACCGCTTCCGGACAGCCCGCCTGTCGATCGCCGCCTGACATACTGGAGGCATGGCCAAGCGGTCGGGCAACGACGTAGCGCTGGACACCTACCGGTTCCTTCGCGGCGGCATGGTCGTCATGGCTGTCCTGCTGGGTGCGGCGTTGGCCGTCGAGCGCGGGAATGCCACGTGCTGGCAGACCTCGATCAGTGCCTACTATTTCACCACCGCACATGCCGTCTTCATCGGCGCGCTGTTCGCGATCGGCGCCATGCTCATCGTGTACCAGGGCGCCAGCGACACCGAGAACACACTGCTGAATCTGGCCGGGGTGCTGGCCTTCGTGATCGCCGTCGTCCCCACCACCCGGCCCGTACTACAGTGCGGCACAACTGATCCCGTAGCCGTGCAAACAGGGGCGGCAGTGCTGTTCAACGCCTGGACGGTCACGGTGGTGCTCGCCGGCTCGCGCGTCGCATCATGGTTGCTGTTCCGGCCCACCCGGCCCAACACCCTTCTCGGTACCGCCGCGGTATGGCTGCAGCGCGCGGTACTCGGGACCGGCGTCGTGGTGCTGATCGCGGCTCCGGACTGGTTCCGGGTCAACGCCCACGGCATCGCCGCCGCGGCGATGTTCGGCGCCATCGTGCTGACGGTGTTCAGCTCGGCCTTCGGAGCCGCGCCGGAATGCGGGCATCGGTACCGCGTTGCCTACCAGACGATCTCACTGTTGATGGCCGGCACCTTGCTGACCACGGTGGTGCTGCATCAGACGCTGGACGGCTTCAACCACGCGGTGTTGATCGCGGAGATCGCTCTGATCATGGAGTTCACGGCGTACTGGGTGGTGCAGACCATCGAGGACAACAGCTGCACGCGCCGGGACTAGGCCGCTACGTCGACTCCCAGCGGACCGATCTCTACCAGCCCGGCCCAGACCCGGATGGGGTAGACGGGCAGGCTCACCGAGGGATCATCAAGGCAGACACCGTCATCCAGGGCGAAGGCCTGCTTCTTGATGGGGCTCTGCACGCAGGCCCGGCCGGCGCGGTCGCCGACGAGCCCCCGCGACATCACTGCCGCGCCGGAGAACGGGTCGATGTTGCCGACCGCATACAGCGAGCCGTCGTGCAGGCGGAACAGCGCCGCCTGGGTGCCGTCGGGCAGCAGCACACCGGCACCTCGTCCGGGCACCAACCGGTGGTAGGAGCACACCGCGGTCCACTCCGAACGGTCCTGGTACTGGGCAACTTCGGAAAGGTCGTTGAGAGTCATCGTGGCCTCCTGATCAGCTTTTCGCGGGCGGGACGGTGGGCATACCGATCGGCACCTTGCGGCCGTTGCGTTCGGTGAATTCGATGGTCGGGTCGGCCACGTCGGGCGCGTTGACGAACGAGACGAACTGCGACAGCTTCGCGCGGTCGTCCAGCACGCCCTTCCACTCGCAGGAGTAGCCGTCGACGTGCCGTTCCATGGCGGCTTCGAATTCGCTTGCCAGACCGAGAGAGTCGTTGCACACGACCTCGCGGACGTGATCCAGGCCCATCTGATCGACCCACGGCGCGGTGCGCTGCAGCCGATCCGCGGTGCGGATGTAGAACATCAGGAACCGGTCGATGTAGCGGACCAGGGTCTCGTCGTCGAGATCGCCGGCCAGCAGCTGCGCGTGGGCGGGCGTCATACCGCCGTTGCCGCCGACGTACAGGTTCCAGCCGGTCTCGGTGGCGATGACGCCGACGTCCTTGCCGCGCGCCTCAGCGCATTCCCGGGCACAGCCCGAGACGCCCATCTTGAGCTTGTGCGGCGAACGCAGACCGCGGTAACGCAGCTCCAGATCGATCGCCATCTGCACCGAATCCTGTTGTCCGTAGCGGCACCAGTCGCTACCGACGCAGCTCTTGACCGTGCGCAGCGACTTGCCGTACGCCTGCCCGGACTCCATGCCGCCGTCGACCAGACGCCGCCAGATTTCCGGCAGCTGGTCGACCCGCGCACCGAACATGTCGATGCGCTGGCCACCGGTGATCTTGGTGTAGAGCCCGAAATCCCTGGCGATCTCACCGATCAGGATCAGCTGCTCCGGGGTGATGTCACCGCCCGGAACCCGCGGCACCACCGAGTAGCTGCCGTTCTTCTGGATGTTGGCCAGGAAGTGGTCGTTGGAGTCCTGCAGACCGGCCTGCTCGCCGTCCAGGATGTGACCACTGCTGGTCGACGCCAGGATCGAGGCGATGGCGGGTTTGCAGATGTCGCAACCCTTTCCGGACCCGAACTTGGCGATCAGGCCGGAGAACGTACGGATCGAGGTGGCCGAGATGATCTCGAACATCTCGGCCCGCGACTGCGGGAAGTGCTCGCACAGCGCCTTGGACTGCTCGACGCCCTGGGCTTCCAGCAGCTGCTTGAGCAGCGGCACGCAGGAGCCACACGAGGTGCCGGCCTTGGTGCAGGCCTTCAGGCCGGCGACGTCGGAGCAACCGCCTTCGATCGCGCCGCACAGGTCACCCTTGGTGACGTTGTTGCAGGAGCAGATCTGCGCGGCGTCCGGCAGGGCGCCGACACCGAGAGCGCTTGCGCCCTCACCGGATCCGGCGGGGGCGATCAGCGCCAGCGGGTCGCCGGGCAGCGTCTCACCGACCATCGGGCGCAGCACACCGTAGGACGACGCGTCGCCGACCAGGATGCCACCCAGCAGGGTCTGGGCATCGTCGGACAACACCAGCTTGGCGTAGGTCTGCTTCACCGGGTCATTGACCACGACCTGCAGGCAGTCGGGCGTAACACCCTGGGCGTCACCGAAACTCGCGACGTCGACGCCGAGCAGCTTCAGCTTGGTGGACATGTCGGCTTCGGGGAACTCCGCGGCGCCACCGAGCAGGCGGTCGGCGACCACCTCGGCGGTGGTGTAACCGGGACCGACCAGGCCGTAGCACCTGCCTTCGACCGCGGCGACCTCACCGATCGCGTAGATGTCAGGATCGCTTGTCACACAGGACAGGTCGGTCAGGACGCCGCCACGTTCGGCCAGTTCCAGGCCGGCCTCTCGGGCCAGCTCATCCCGCGGACGCACACCGGCGGCGAAGACCACCAGGCCGGCGTCGATCAGGGTGCCGTCGCTGAGCAGCACGCGGATGCCCTCGTCGAGCGGCTCGATGGCGTCGGTACCGACATCCAGGTGCACCGAGATGCCCAGCTTGCCGATCATCCGGGCCAGCAGCGCACCGCCGGCGTCGTCGAGCTGCTGGTTCATCGGGCGCGGTGCGCGCTCGACGATGTGAGCCTGCATGCCGAACTGGCGCAACGCATTCGCGGCTTCCAGACCGAGCAGACCACCACCGATGACCACACCGGTGTTGTTGCCGTGTTCGGCCGACCGCTGCATGGCGGCGCGGATGCCGTCGAGGTCGTCCAGGGTGCGGTAGACGTAGCAGCCGGGCAGCTGGTGACCTGGCACCGGCGGTACGAAAGCGTAAGAGCCCGTCGCCATTACCAGCTTGTCGTACGCGATACCGCGGCCCGACTCGGTCACCACCGTCTTGGCGGTGCGGTCGATACCGCCGACCTTGTCACCGAGCACCAGGTCGACGAGTCCGTCGCCCTCGTAGTCGTTGCCGGGCAACGCCAGCTTCGACCGGTCCCAGTGCTCGGTGTATCCGGTGAGCCCCACCCGGTCGTAGGCGGCGTCCGCTTCCTCGGACAGCACTGTGATGCGCCACTGTCCCGCGGTGTCCCGCGAGCGCAGCGCCTCGACAAGGCGGTGCCCGACCATTCCGTGGCCTACGACCACAAGGTTCTTCGCGTCCATGCACCAAAAGGTAGGGAGCCGATATTGCGGATTGTGTTGCCGCGTGTGAATCGACCGTCACGCTCTTCTCACAGGCCGCGACGCAGGCCCGTGAAGTGAGTGGCCCCGGTCACAGACCTGCGGTTACGCGCTCACTAGCCGACGCCGGCGGGCGACGAGGTGGTCGCGGTGGTGTACGGGTTGTAGATCGTCGTCGTGGTGGTCGTGGGGTTGGTCCCGTAACCGGAGGTGCTCGACGGCGTGTAAGTCCCGCTGGTGGTGGTGCTGGTCGACGAGGTCGTCTCATCCGTGGTCGACGTGTCCGACGTGCTTTCCGTCGTCGTTGTCGTCGTGGTGGTGGTCGTCGTGGTGGTTCGGGTCGTCGTCGTCCGCTTGGTGGTCGTCGGATGCGTCGTCAGCACCGTGGGTTCGCCCACCGGACCGGGCGGCTGCTCGGACGCGTCAGAGGTCTGAATCACCTGGTAGATCAGGATGATCAACAGCACCGCGGCGGCAACGCCGGCGGCCCACCACAACCCGTAATTTTCGTCGGAGCTGCGCTCGTGGTCGCTGTCGCTCACTGCCATCGCGCCAGAATATCCGCGGCCGCCGCGGCCAATGCGCGCTGGAGGAACGGTCCGAAACTGATGCGCCCGACGCCCAACGGACCGAAGGACGCGGGGTCGTCGGACTCGGGGATCGCAATGGCGTTGATCGGCAGCGGCAGGTCGGCGGCCAACCGGCGCAGGGTGTCGTCATCGTGGCGGCCCACCGGGTACAGGGCGTCCGCACCGGCCGCCGCACACAGCTGCAACCGCTGCACGGCGCGGTCGTACCGGTCGGCCTCGTCGCCGATCTGGCGCAGGAACAGATCGGTGCGCGCATTGATCACCACGTGGACACCGGAAGCATCTGCCGCCCTGCGCAATTCACCGACCAGGTCGGCGTGTTCCTGCGCGTCGCGGATGCGCCCACCCTCCTTGTGCACGGTGTCCTCGATGTTCAGGCCCACCGCGCCCGCGGCCAGCAGGCCAGAGATGAGACGGGTCGGGGACTCGCCATAGCCGGATTCGATGTCGACCGACACCGGAACCTGGACCGCCGAGGCGATCTGGCTGACGCGCGTCGTGAGGTCGTCGAACGACATGCCTTCGCCGTCGGGCTTGCCCACCGAGTCGGCCACGGGATGGCTGCCGACCGTCAGCGCCGAGAACCCGGCGGCCACCGCGAGCGTCGCCGACCAGGCGTCCCACACGGTCGGGAGGACGACCGGATTTCCCGGCTGGTGCAGGGCCAACAGTGCTTCGGCGCGCTGCGCCAGTACCGCATCGGACATGGTCACACCGTACCGACACACACCGGCCGGACATGCCGGCGCCGTGCCGACAAACGTGACCTGTCTCACTTTCATCTCCGGATCTGACTAGCATCCGGTGTCGTACTGTGATTTATGACACCCTTCAGCCCAAGGAGGTCGCATGATGTCCACCACCACTGAGCTCACCGAACTGCACGAATTGATCGGCAATCTTCGCCGGTCCGTCGGCTCGCTGGCCGCCAAATACGGGGACTCCCCCGCCACTCGCCGCATCGCGAATGACGCCGAGCGCCTGGCCGTCGACATCGATCGGCTGGACATCGACATCGAAGAGCTGGAATTCAGCCGCGGCATCAAACAGCAAGGCCCGGCCAAGGAAAAGATCGTGATCCCCGATCACGACTACTCCAGCGAATTCTGGAACAACGACGACGGTGGCGTCGGCGGCTGACCGGCAGTGGGCACGGCAGTCGGTCGTGCCCACCAGCGGCCGTCCCAAAACTGCATAGACAGACCGTGTCCCCAATGGAATCGAGGCTTTCTTCGTGAGCGCACCCGCCGCCAACCGTCCCGGGACCGGCGTCTTCTCCCCCACGCGTGCGCAGATACCGCAGCGCACCCTGCGGACCGACAACTGGCTCAAATCCCCGATTCTCATCGATCTGGGTTTCGCCGCGTTCGTCATCTACGCGACAGCGCGCGCGTTCCAGCGGGACCACTTCTACGTCGCGGACTACCACTACCTGACGCCGTTCTACTCACCGTGTCTGAGCGTCAAGTGCGGTGCGGCCAGCGAGTTCTGGCCGCAGATCCTGCCTGCTGACGGGCTCCTCTCGCTCATCCCCTACGCGGCGCTGTCCCTGCCGTTCCTGCTGCTCTTCCGGCTGACCTGCTACTACTACCGCGGCGCCTACTACCGCACGGTGTGGCAGTCCCCGACCGCGTGCGCCGTCGCCGAGCCGCACGCCAAGTACACCGGTGAGACGCGGCTCCCGCTGATCATCCAGAACACCCACCGGTACTTCTTCTACGCCGCCGTGCTCATCTCGCTGATCAACACCTACGACGCGATCGTGGCGTTCCGCTCCCCGACCGGTTTCGGGTTCGGTCTGGGCAACCTCGTCCTACTGGGCAACGTGATCATGCTGTGGATCTACACGGTGTCCTGCCACTCCTGCCGGCACGTCACCGGTGGCCGGCTCAAGCACTTCTCGAAACACCCTGTGCGGTACTGGATCTGGACCCAGGTCAGCAAGCTCAACACCCGGCACAAGCTGTTCGCGTGGATCACCCTGGGCACCCTTATGTTCACGGACTTCTACGTCATGGCCCTGTCCGCCGGGTGGTTCAGCGACCTCAGGTTTGTCGGATGAGTTTTGTCGGCGACGAAACTCTTTGATTTTCAACACTATTCACAACAATTTGGAGTTATTTCATGGCTGAACTCGAACGGCACGAATACGACGTCGTCGTAATCGGAGCCGGCGGGGCGGGGTTGCGTGCGGTCATCGAGGCCCGGGAACAGGGTCTGCGGGTCGCGGTGGTGTGTAAGTCGCTGTTCGGCAAGGCCCACACCGTCATGGCCGAGGGCGGCTGCGCCGCCTCGATGCGCAACGCGAACTCCAAGGACAGCTGGCAGGTGCATTTCGGCGACACCATGCGCGGCGGCAAGTTCCTGAACAACTGGCGCATGGCCGAGCTGCACGCGCGTGAAGCACCGGACCGGGTCTGGGAGCTGGAGACCTACGGCGCGCTGTTCGACCGCACCAAGGACGGCCGGATCAGCCAGCGCAACTTCGGTGGCCACACCTACCCGCGGCTCGCGCACGTCGGCGACCGCACCGGCCTCGAGATCATCCGCACCATGCAGCAGAAGATCGTCTCGCTGCAGCAGGAGGATTACGCCGAGACCGGCGACTACGAGGCCCGGATCAAGGTGTTCCACGAGTGCACCATCACCGAACTCGTCAAAGACGGCGATCGCATCGCAGGCGCCTTCGGCTACTGGCGTGAGTCGGGCCGGTTCGTGCTGTTCGAGGCGCCCGCCGTGGTGCTGGCCACCGGCGGTATCGGCAAGTCGTTCAAGGTGTCGTCGAACTCCTGGGAGTACACCGGCGACGGGCACGCCCTGGCCCTGCGGGCCGGCGCGACGCTGATCAATATGGAGTTCATCCAGTTCCACCCGACGGGCATGGTCTGGCCGCCCTCGGTGAAGGGCATCCTGGTCACCGAGGGTGTGCGCGGTGACGGCGGAGTGCTGAAGAACTCCGAGGGCAAGCGCTTCATGTTCGACTACATCCCCTCGGTGTTCAAGGGCCAGTACGCCGAAACCGAGGAAGAAGCCGACCAGTGGCTCAAGGACAACGACTCCGCGCGCCGCACCCCTGACCTGCTGCCCCGCGACGAGGTGGCCCGCGCCATCAACTCCGAGGTCAAGGCCGGCCGTGGCACCCCGCACGGCGGCGTCTACCTCGACATCGCGTCGCGTATCCCGACCGAGGAGATCAAGAAGCGCCTGCCGTCGATGTACCACCAGTTCATGGAGCTGGCCGAGGTCGACATCACCAAAGACGAGATGGAGGTCGGCCCGACCTGCCACTACGTCATGGGCGGCATCGAGGTCGATCCCGACACCGGTGCGGCCCGCACGCCGGGTCTGTTCGCGGCCGGCGAGTGCTCCGGCGGTATGCACGGCTCGAACCGGCTCGGCGGCAACTCACTGAGCGACCTGCTGGTGTTCGGCCGGCGGGCCGGCCTCGGTGCGGCGCAGTACGTCAAGGCACTGCCCGCGCGTCCCGTCGTGTCGGACACCGCGCTGACCACCGCGGCCCGAGAAGCGTTGGCGCCGTTCGACGAGCACCCCGGCGCGGAGAACCCGTACACGCTGCACACCGAGCTGCAGCAGTCGATGAACGACCTCGTCGGCATCATCCGCACCAAGGACGAGATCGAAGCGGCACTGGGCAAGCTCGACGACCTGAAGCGCCGCATGCACAACATCACCGTCGAGGGCCACCGCCAGTTCAACCCCGGCTGGCACCTGGCTGTCGACATGCGCAACATGCTGCTGGTCAGTGAGTGCGTCGCCCGCGCCGCGCTGGCCCGGACCGAGAGCCGCGGCGGCCACACCCGCGACGACTACCCGGAGATGAACGCCGACTGGCGCAACATCCTGCTGGTGTGCCGTGCCGGCGGCGGTGACCCGATCGTCCCCGACGTCACCGTCACCGCGGAACAGCAGGTGCCGATGCCCGCCGAATTGCAGGCCTGCTTCGAGCTGTCCGAGCTGGAGAAGTACTACACCGACGCCGAACTGGCCACCCACCCGGAACGGAGCAAGTGATGAGCACGAGCTACCAAGCCAATGTGCGGGTCTGGCGCGGCGACGACACCGGCGGCGGGCTCGACGACTTCAAGGTCGAGGTCAACGACGGTGAAGTGGTGCTGGACATCATCCATCGAATTCAGCAGACCCAGGCCGGCGATCTGGCGGTGCGGTGGAACTGCAAGGCCGGCAAGTGCGGCTCGTGCTCGGCGGAGATCAACGGCCGCCCGCGGCTGCTGTGCATGACCCGGATGTCGACGTTCGACCCGGCCGAGACCGTCACGATCACCCCGCTGCGCGCCTTCCCGATCATTCGTGACCTGGTAACCGACGTGTCGTTCAACTACGAAAAGGCGCGTCAGATCCCGTCTTTCGCACCACCGAAGGACCTCAAGCCCGGCGAGTACCGGATGCAGCAGGAGGACGTCGAACGGTCGCAGGAGTTCCGGAAGTGCATCGAGTGCTTCCTGTGCCAGAACACCTGCCACGTGGTGCGCGACCACGAGGAGAACAAGCAGGCGTTCGCCGGGCCGCGCTTCCTGATGCGCGTGGCCGAGCTGGACATGCACCCGCTCGACACCCTGGACCGCAAGGACATGGCGCAGGACGAGTTCGGCCTGGGCTACTGCAACATCACCAAGTGCTGCACCGAGGTCTGCCCCGAGCACATCAAGATCACCGACAACGCGCTGATTCCGATGAAGGAGCGCGTCGCCGACCGCAAGTACGACCCGATCGTCTGGCTGGGTAACAAGCTCTTCCGGCGGTAAGCGGCAGTTACCGAGATCAACGAAATGGTCGTTCCCAGCGCCCGCCCGGGAACGGCCATTTCGGCTATTTCGAGGCACTTCTTTCGGGTCGGCGTACTGTCGGAAGGGCAGCCAATCCGCGACGAAAGGCAGCCGCATGAGTCAAGAAACCAAGAGCGTCAACGACATCCGGACCGCGATCCGCGAGCTTTCCGCGCGCGCCGAGCTGGCGCGGAAAGAGGGCCGGCCCGACGACGCCGCCGAGCTCGAACAACGGGTCGACGGTTACCGGCAGGAGCTCAGCTCCCGGCCCTAGCGCGGGACTTGTGCACGATTTTCCGCGGCCAGCGCGGATTATCGTGCACAAAATCGCTGGGCTCAGGCCTCCAGGCGGCGGAATGAGCTGCGGTGGAAGACCATCGGCTCGACGTCCGGGTTGACGATGATGTCGCTGATCGCCAGGACCACGATGGTGTGATCACCGGCGGGAACCAGTTGATCGATCGACGTCTCGAGCCACACGCTGGTGCCGTGGATGAACAGCGAACCGTTCTCGCGCGCCTCGGTTTCCATGCCGGCGAACCGATCGCCGGTCTTCGCGGCTAGGGTGCGCGCCGCGGCGTCGTGGTGCTGTCCCAACACGCTGATACCCAGGGCCGGCAGGTCCTTGAGCTTGGGCCAGGTGGTCGAGGTGTTCTGCACACAGAACGACACGAGCGGCGGTTCCAGCGACACCGGCACGAAGGTACTGGCGGCCAGGCCGACCTTGACGCCCTCGACTTCGGCTGCGATGGCGACGACACCGATGGGGAAGCAGCCGAACGCTGCACGCAGGGACGCCGGGCTGAGATCTGTGGAGCTCATAGTCCCTCCATCTTCACACGACGCTCCCCGGCGCACCCGAGCAAGCGTCCGCTTGGCGGGAATGCGCTGCTACCGGCCCAGGTAGCGCGCCAGCGAGTCTTCGGATGCCTCGGGTATGAATCCCGTTGATTCCAGCTTCTGGTTGTCGAGCACGCTGTTCCGCGGGCGGGGTGCCACCGCCCTGGTCGCCGAGGCGAAATAGGCGTCGGTACTGACGCCGGTGACCCGCTGGGGGTCGTGTCCGGCGAGCTCAAATATCCGGCGGGCGATGTCGGCCCACGACGCGGCCGGCCCCGCGCCGGTGACGTTGTACGTCCCGTAGGGAGCGCCGGTCGTGGTGAGGTGTCGGACCGCCCGGGCCAGCTCGGAGGTGAAGGTCAGCCGCCCGAACTGGTCGTCGACCACCGACGGGTCGACGCCGCGCTCGGCCAGCGACAGCATGGTGCGGACGAAGTTGTGGCCGTCGCCGATCACCCACGACGTCCGCAGGAGGTAGTGCCGCGGCACCGTCGCGACGAGCTGGTCGCCCGCCGCCTTGGTCTGGCCGTACACGCCCAGCGGGGCGATCGGGTCGTCCTCCCGGTACGGCGACTCGGACGTGCCGTCGAAGACGTAGTCGCTGGAGAAGTGCACCAGCGTGAGGCCGCGGGCCGTCGCGATACGCGCCAGTGCCGCAACCCCGGTGACGTTGACGGCCCAGGCGTCGGCCCGGCCGCCCGGCATCTCGGCGTCGTCCACCGCCGTGTAGGCGGCCGCGTTGATGACGGTGTCGTAGTCCTGCCACCGGAGCGCCGTTTCCAGGTCCCCGGCCAGATCCACCTCGGCCCGGGTGACGAACTCGACGCTCGGGTCGTCGCCGTAGTCGGCGCGCAGCGCCCGGCCGAGTTGACCATTCGCACCCAGCACCAACGTCTTTCGCGGTGCGACGGGTTGCACGTCCGCCAACCGCGGATGCGTCCGATCCTTGGCCGACAGCTCGGCGCGCTCGAGTGGAATCGGCCAGTCGATGGCGAGCGTCTCGTCGGCCAGATTCACCGAAACATAGTGGGCGTCAACCGAATAGTGGTCGTTGACCAGGTAGACGTATGCCGTGTCGGCTTCCAGGGTCTGATACGCGTTGCCGACCCCGCGCGGCACGAACACCGCGCGGGACGGGTCCAACTCGGCGGTGAACACGGCCCCGAACGACGGGCCGTCCCGCAGGTCGACCCAGGCACCGAAGATCCGGCCTGTCGCGACAGAGACGAATTTGTCCCACGGTTCGGCGTGGATGCCGCGGGTGGTGCCTGCCGCGTCGTTGAACGACACGTTGTTCTGTACGGGCCCGAAGTCCGGCAGTCCGAGCGCCGTCATCTTCTCGCGCTGCCAGTTCTCTTTGAACCAGCCGCGGTTGTCGCCGTGGACCGGCAGTTCCCAGACGGTCAGCCCAGGGATCGGTGTGGTGTTGGCGGACAACGGTTTCCCGTATTCGGTCACTGGTCGCCCGTCGCTCACTGGCCCTGGCTGGCGTAGCGCGCTTCGGTGGCGTCCTTGACCGGACGCCACCACGCCTCGTTGTCGCGGTACCAGGCGATGGTGGCGCTCAGCCCGTCGGCGAAGTCGAGATACTTTGGCTGCCAACCGAGTTCGGTGCGTAGCTTGGTGGAATCGATGGCGTAGCGCAGGTCATGACCGGCACGGTCGGTGACATGGTCATACGCGTCGGACGGTTGCCCCATCTGCGTCAGGATCATCTCGATGACGGCCTTGTTGTCCTGCTCGCCGTTCGCACCGATCAGGTACGTCTCACCGATGCGGCCCTGCTCGATGATCGCAAGCACCGCGGACGAGTGATCGTCGACGTGGATCCAGTCCCGCACATTGCGGCCCGCCCCATAGAGCTTCGGCCGGATTCCGCACAGCACGTTGGTGATCTGGCGCGGAATGAACTTCTCGACGTGCTGGTAGGACCCATAGTTGTTGGAGCAGTTGGAAATTGTGGCGCGGACCCCGAACGAGCGCACCCAGGCCCGCACCAGCAGGTCACTGCCGGCCTTGGTCGACGAATACGGTGACGACGGGTTGTATGCGGTGCCCTCGGTGAACTTGGCGGGATCGTCGAGTTCGAGGTCGCCGTACACCTCGTCGGTCGAGATGTGGTGCAGCCGGGCACCGTGCTTGCGCACCGCCTCCAGCAGCGTGAACGTCCCGACCACGTTGGTGTGCAGGAACGGTTCCGGATCCCGCAGCGAGTTGTCGTTGTGCGATTCGGCGGCGAAGTGCACCACGATGTCGGTCGTGGCCATCAGCTCGTCGACCAATGCCGCGTCGGCGACGTCACCGAGGACGAACGTCATCCGCTGTTCCGGCAGGCCCGCGAGGGATTCCCGGTTGCCCGCGTAGGTAAGCTTGTCCAGCACCGTCACGTGATGGTCGGTGTGGTCCAGGACGTATCGGACGAAGTTGGCGCCGATGAATCCGGCGCCCCCGGTGACCAGCAGCCGCGCCATCAAAGTCCCCTGGCCAGCAGATCCAACAGATACGTGCCGTAGCCGGACTTCACCAACGGCTCGGCGCGCTGCCGCAGTTCGTCGCCGCTGAGATAGCCACGCCGCCAAGCGATTTCCTCGGGCACCCCGATCTTCAAACCGGTGCGCCGCTCGATCGTCCGCACGAATTCCGCCGCGTCCGTCATCTGATCGAATGTCCCGGTGTCGAGCCACGCCGTCCCGCGGGGCAGCACCTGCACCCGTAATCTGTTCTGCGCCAGATAGGTTCGGTTGATATCGGTGATCTCGTACTCACCGCGGGCGCTGGGCTTCAGCTCGCGCGCGATCGACACCACGTCGTTGCTGTAGAAGTACAGGCCCGGCACGGCGTAATTACTCTTCGGCACCACAGGCTTCTCCTCGAGGGAAACCGCCCGCCCGGCGTCGTCGAATTCGATGACGCCGTAGGCCGAGGGCTCGGCGACCCAGTAGCCGAAGATCGCCCCGCCGTCGACGTTGGTGAACCGCTGCAGCTGATTGCCCAGACCAGGGCCGTAGAGCAGGTTGTCACCGAGCACCAGTGCAACGCTCTGTCCGTCAAGGAAATCCGCGCCGATGGTGAAGGCCTGCGCGAGACCGTCGGGCGACGGCTGCTGGGCATAGCTGATCGATACGCCGTACTGCGATCCGTCGCCGAGCAGCCGCTCGAAACTCGGCGCATCGAGCGGCGTCGTGATGACCAGGATGTCGGTGATCCCCGCCAGCATCAGCGTGGACAGCGGGTAATAGATCATCGGTTTGTCGTAGACCGGGATCAGCTGCTTGGAGACCCCGGCCGTGACGGGGTGCAGTCGCGTCCCCGCGCCGCCCGCCAGGATGATCCCTTTCACTCAGCAATCCTGACATACAGCCGCCGGCCACAGAGCGGCATGCGCTGGACACGCCTGCCCGGCAGGCCGTTCAGCGCGCGGATTCGAGGGCCGGCTCGGACGCCAGCGTCTTGCCGTCCTGCACGATCTCCAGCCCGGACGACGAGACGTGGTACTCGGCCGAATCGGGATCGTTGATCGCGACATAGCCGTCGCCGGATGCGTGCACGGTGCCCAGCCGGATCTTCGCGCCGTCGGACAGCCGATACCCCAGGTAATACAGCACGCCGACGCTGCTGCGGCAGATCACGACCGCCGACTGCGGCGTCCGCAGGATCATCGCGGCCTCGTCCGCACCGGCGCACCGGGCGGCCCCGTCGTAGGTGGTGAAGCCGTGGGAGTCGGCGTCGGGCAGCACCATTCGCGCTGTCGTGGGCGTCAGCGTCGTGGAGCTCTCCGGCTCGCTGGATTCGACCGAGGTCACGGTCACGCCCGACGTCTCGACCGGGGTCGTCGTGGCCTCCGCCGAAGTCGTTGCGCCGCTATGGCCGTCACGCCCGCCCATCAACGCCACGCCGGCGAAGACCAGGGCCACCGCCAGCAGCACCCCGATTCCCATGAGTGCCCAGACCGTCGGGCTCAGTCCGCGTCGCGTCGTCGCCGGCGGATTTGGTTGGTGCGCAAGCCCCATGGGCACGGCGACCGGCGCGGCGTGAACTGTCGGCGCTCCGGGTACCGCGGGAGCCGAGGTGGACGGCGGCAGCGTCGCCGCCGCGCCACGTGCCAGTGCCGCGGCAAAATCCCCACACGACTGGAAGCGGTCGGCAGGTCGGCGGGCCATCGCGATCGCCATCACGGGGTCCAGATCGGCGAGATCTGGTCGGAACTCCGCCAGCCGCGGCACCACTCCGCTCAAGCGTTGGCTGATGATCACCACCGGGGTGGAGTCCCCGCCAGGAGAGTGGCCGGTCAACAGCTGAAAAGCCGTGGCGGCCAAGGCGTATTGATCGGAGCGACCATCGAGGGCCTCGCCCAGCAATTGCTCCGGTGACGCGTAGTTCGGCGTGCCGAGCGTCATGTTCGTCGACGTCAGTCCGTCGAAATCGTCGACGCGGCGGGCGATCCCGAAATCGGCCAACAGCACCCGGCCACGGCCCGGGCCCCCTGCGCCCAACAAGATGTTCGCGGGTTTGACGTCGCGGTGCAGTAGCCCGCGGCTGTGCGCGTGATCCAGCGCATCGGCAATCGCGGTGACGATGGCGATCACCTGGTCCCGCGGCATCCCACCGGGGCACTGCCGCCGGACCACATCGCCGGCATCGGAACCGTCGACGTAATCCATCGAGATCCACAGTCGCCCGTCGTATTCGCCGCGGTCGTGCACGCCGACGATGTGCTGGTGCCACAACGTCGCCGCGGCGTCGGCCTCGCGCTCGAAGCGCCGCCGGTATTCGGCGTCGGCGGACAGCGACGCCGGCAGTACCTTCAGCGCGTCGGCGCGGGGCAACCGCGGATGCTGAACCAGGTACACCTCGCCCATGCCGCCGGCGCCCAATTTTCTGACCACGGTGAATCCGGCGAAGACCGATCCATCGGGCAGCGACATGGTCGGATCGTAACTGCCAGAACACGAATCGGCGGCCACTCGAGACTCGCTCGGGTGGCCGCCTGTCGCATGTCGCGGGGTCTACCGCTTGTCCAGGATTCCCTCGATGTTGGAGGAACCGTGGATGCCCGTGGTCGTATCGCTTTCCAGGACCACGAACCCCTTGCCCGCGGGGTTACGCGTGATCAGCAGCGCCTCGTGCGACATCGCGGCGTTCTTGCCCTGCTTGTGCAGCGGCGTGACAATGTCGTCGTTCAGTTTCTTGAAGAAGTTGACGTCGATGTTGTCCGTGCTCCAGACCCGGTACTGGTGCTTGCTGTCCTCGGACTTGATGAACTTGTCGTCCTTGTGGCCGGTGACCTCGATGACCTGATCGATCCACTTGTGCTCGTCGTTGCCGACCTTGCCGGCCTTGATCGCCTGAGCGATGTCGTCGCGCGCCGGACCGTACAGCCGGGTCAGGTGGATGTGCAGCTGGTTCAGCCGGCGGCCGTCCGCTGAGTTGAGCCCGAGTGCCCAGTCCGGGCCGCCCGTCATGAAATGAACCGAGTCGTAGGCGTGCTTGAAGTAGTTCGGGGCATCGCTACGCAGCAGGTTGTCGCATTCGATGCCGGTCTCGCGGACAGTTGGCACCACCAGCAGATCCTGCGTCTTCTGCATGTCGACGCCCGGGTGCACTGCCCAACCACGCGTCGAGTCGTGGGCCGGCCACTGGATGTCGAAGTTCCGGCCCGGGTGCTTCGGCGAGTGCTCCAGCGGGTGCCCGTGGGTCGGCGGCCGGACGCCGTCCCAGATGGGATCGTCCTTGCCGTTGTCGCAGCCCTGGTAGTGCTGCGTGCCCGTCTCGGCGTGCGCCATGGGCGAGAGACCGAAGGCCAGCGCCGGCGCTATCACCATGGCGGCGGCGGCCGCGATCCGGCGGGTGAAGCGGGAGCGGGTGGTCACGGTCGTGGTGGTCATCTTGTCTCCTGAAGGTTTGGGGCGTGCTTCGGTGTTGAAGCAACCTTCGCGGAATTGACGCCCCAGGTCAGTCCGCTGATCGGGCCCCCGACCGGACGAAATCGGTGTCCTCCGATTGGGGGACAGACGCGCGATTCAGCTCACCCGCCTGCGCTGCGCCGCCAACAGCTTCTCCCGCACCCACAGCACCACCATCCCCGGGCTTCCTCGACCTTGCGCCGTCGACTGTGTCACCCATATGACGCCCCACCCCCGGGATTCCAGCTCCGCCGTGTGGCTGTGCACCCACTCGCGATACCCCGGAGAATCCGCTTCTTCGTCGCAGTCGACGGCCACCTTCCACCGCGGCCAGCCCATTGCCGCCCGAGTGCAAACCAATCCCCACTCGTCGTAGAACGGGATTTGCGTTTCGAGACCCGGAACCCCTGTGCGCCGCAGCAGTAGCCGAGTCTGAGTCTGCAGCGGCGATTGGGAACCGCCATCGGCCTGTCCCAGCGATATCCGCAGTCGGTCGATACCCCGAATTCCCCGATGTGTCTCGGCCAGCGACCAGACGCGCGCAGGGTCAAGGCCGGTCTCGTTCAACAACGCATCCAGGATCGGCACCGCCTGGACCTCAGGAAGCAGTCGCCCCAAATCGAAGGCCGTGCGCGCCGCAGTCGTCACCCGCATACCGTGCACCTCGCAGACATCGTCCGGCGCGAGGGCATATGAGCGCACCGTGAATTCAGCGGGTGCATGACGGTTGGTCCGCACAACCTCGGCCGGCGCGCTCACGTCAAGCCACTTCGTGCCGTGCACTGCCGCCGCCGAGAGCCCACACAACACGGCGTCGGGCCCGGCGAACAGCCACGCCGCCTGCGCGCGCAACATCGGCGTCAAGGTCACCTCGTTGGCGAGATAGACGCCCCGATAGATGGCGCGGTACTCGGCACGGAGCTCGTGCTTGGTGAGTACTCCGGCCGCCAACGCCGCGCTTCCGAGGAACGGGGCGGGTCGCGCACCGGGAAAGACGCGGGCGAGTGGCTGGTCCATGCGTCGAGCATCGCTGCGCCCACCGACAAGTCGGCTGCCTCTGCCTACGGTTATCCACAAGGGCGGCGCTGCTGGCCACGGCGGCCTGTCTCTACAACCAGCAGAGCCGGGGTGCTACGGCGAATGTGCATGTTCCGGTTGAGATTTCGCGCTTTTGCCAGCCAAACCTGCACATTCGTCATAGCACCGCCCGCCGGATGTAGCACCTGGCCGCCAAACCAGCTACCACCGCTCTCATGGGAGTTGAGTAGCCTTGGCGCCATGTCCGATGCGTCGATCCTCTCTGTGCTGCGAGAGCGCGCCGGCCTGACTCCCGACGACGTGGCGTTCACCTTCACCGATTACGACCACGACTGGGACGGCGTCACCGAGAGCCTGACCTGGGCCCAGCTGTACCGCCGCACCCTCAACGTGGCGCACGAGCTCAGCATGCACGGCGCCCCCGGCGACCGGGCGCTGATCATCGCGCCGCAGGGGCTCGCGTACATCGTCGGGTTCCTGGGCGCCATGCAGGCGGGTTTCATCGCGGTACCGCTGTCGGTGCCGCTACCTGGCTCGCACGACGAACGCGTCAGCGCCGTCATCACCGACACGTCGCCGACGGTCGTGCTGACCACCGCCGCCGCGTTCGACATCGCGGCGCAGAACGTGGACGACGGCGCCTCCATGGTCGCCGTGATCGCCGTCGACACCCTCGATCTGGACGCCGACCGAGATGCCGACGAAGACGTGCCCGCGGGCCCGGACATCGCGTACCTGCAGTACACCTCGGGCTCGACGCGGCTGCCGGCCGGCGTGATGATCTCGCACAAGAACCTGCGGGTGAACATCGAGCAACTGCTCGCCGATCTGCTGTCGCAGCACGGCGGGGCGCTGCCGCCGGGGTCGACGCTGGTCTCGTGGCTGCCCTTCTACCACGACATGGGCCTGGTGCTGGGGATCGCGGTGCCCATCTTGTCCGGCCACCAGGCCGACCTGATGAGTCCGATCGCGTTCCTGACCCGCCCCGTCCGCTGGCTGCAGGCGCTGTCCCGGAACAACCCCGCGTGGTCGGCCGCCCCGAACTTCGCGTTCGATCTCGCCACCCGGCGCGTCACCGCGGCCGAGATGGCCGAACTCGATCTCAGCGGCGTCATCGGCATCAACAACGGTGCCGAGCGCATTCACCCACCGACCTTGGTGAAGTTCGACGATCGCTTCGCGGCCGTCGGCTTCCGGCCCGAGATGATGGTGCCGTCGTACGGCCTGGCCGAGGCGACGCTGTTCGTGGCCAGCGGCGCCCACGGCCGTCCGCCGGAGGTCGTCGAGTTCGCCGCCGACGAACTGACCCAGGGCATCGCGCTGCGCAAAGCGGGTGGCACCCCCCTCATGCGGTACGGGCGGGCGGCCGCACCGCTGCTGCAGATCGTCGATGCCGATACTTGCCAGCCCTGCCCTGACGGCGTCGTCGGCGAAATCTGGACCTGCGGCGACAACGTCTCCGCAGGCTACTGGCGCAAGCCCGAGCAGACCGGATCCGCATTCGGCGCGACCCTGGCGGACGCCCCCGAAGGCACACCCGAGACGGGCTGGCTGCGCACCGGAGACCAGGGCTTCATCTCCGACGGTGACCTGTTCATCGTGGGCCGCATCAAGGACATGCTGATCGTGCGCGGCCGCAACCACTACTCCGACGACATCGAAGCAACGGTGCAGAAGATCAGCCGCGGCCGGGTGGCGGCGATCGCCGTGACCGACGACCACACCGACCAGCTGGTCACCATCATCGAACTCAAGGCGCGGGCCGACGCCGACGAGCTCACGGTGATGAAAAACGATGTGGTCGCCGCGATTTCGCGGGCGCACGGATTGCAGGTCGCCGACGTGGTGCTGGTGGAAGCGGGTTCGATCCCGACCACCACGAGCGGCAAGATGCGCCGCTCGGCCTGCGCTGAGCAGTACCGGCAAGGGCAGTTCACTCGGTTGGACGCGTAGCCCGCGCCCCGATGTGGATCACCCTGCTGGTGATGGCGGTCGCGGTCAGCCTGGAGCCGTTCCGGATCGGCATGTCCGTCGTCATGCTGAACCGGCCGCGCCCGCACCTGCAGCTGGCCGCCTTCCTGTGCGGCGGTTTCCTGATGGGTCTGACCGTCGGCGCGGTGGTGCTGTTCGTCCTCGAGTCCCGGTTACCCGCTTGGGCCTCAGCGCATTTCAATCTGCCGACCGTGCAGATCGCCATCGGCGTCCTGGCGTTGGTGGCGTCGTTGTTCCTGGCGGTCACGACAGGGCGCGACCGCCAGGTGCCGGAGTGGCTGAGCCGACTGCTCGACGGCCGGTCGCTGTGGGTCGCCGGCGTCGCGGGTCTGGGCATCGCACTGCCCTCGGTCGACTATCTGGCCGCGCTGGCCGTGATCGCCGCCGCGCGTGTCGAAGCCGACGTCCGGATGAGCGCTCTGGTGGCATTCAACGTGGTGGCGTTCTCGTTGGTCGAGGTCCCGCTGCTGGCCTACCTCATCGCGCCGCAACGCACGCGCGCGGCAATGAGCAAGCTGCACAACTGGATTCGCGCCCGGCAGCGGCACGAAGTCGCTGGGCTGCTGGCGGCGGTCGGCGTGGTGCTGGTCGCGGCGGGTGCGCTGGGGATCTGACCCCTAGTGCGCGCTCGGCCCGTGGCTCAGCACGTAGTTGATGCCCGACATCAGCTGGGAGACCGGGTCGGCGGCACCACCGAAGGCGGCCTGCGTGGCCGGGGCGGTGGCGGCGGCCGGGTCGTAGCCGTGCACCGGGTCGACCTCGATGGGCGCGGTCGCCGGGTCGTCGTTGCGTGAGTAACCGCTGTCGATCATCGGTTTCATCACGGCGTCAAGGTGATTCATGTCCGCTTCGGACATGCCGAGGTACTTGAACGGCACCACGAGCGGCAGGTGCTGCTCGGGGATCAGGTACGTCGTGGTCTTGGCGCCGCGGGAGTTGACGGTAGTGATGATGTTCTGCGGCGGCACGTTCTTCGGGTTGGTGAACGCCACCGCGGTGTGGCCGGTGGCCAGGCCGACGACCGCGTTCGCCAGTGCCATCAGGTTGTCCGGCCGGTCCGGCCAGTCGGCGATGCTGTCGTATGCGGAGACGAATTGGTGTGTGTCGTACTGACTGTCGACCGCCGGCGGCATCAGGAAGTCCAGCGCGGGCACCGTGCTGCCGACGGGAAAGGTCTGCCGCAGGAAGCTCTGGGTCCAGGGGTTGACCGTGAGGGGGTCGCCGTAGGTGGCGAACGACAGCTCGTTCGGCGCCGGCGCAGCCGGGTCATAGGCGAGCCGGTCCTGCACGGCGTGCACGACCATCGCGCCTTCCGACAGGCCGATCACGGTGCCAGGGCCGCCTTCACGGACCCGGCGGATGACGTTGTCCTGCCCGATGTCGACGGACTCACCGATGCTCGGGCCGTTCAACCCGATCTCCGGCATCTTCTGGTGCAGTTCCTCGACGCCCGGGATGAAGCTGAGCACGTGGCCCTGAACCTGACCGGCGGGGTAGTCGACGATCTCGCGTTGCAGGCCCGGGAACCAGTCCGCGCCGGTGCGACGGATGTACTCGTCGTACGGAATACCCATGACGTGGGCGCCGCCGAGGGCGTACCCGCGGCCGGGGGTACCGATCGGCGGAATGGCGGGGACGATCGTGTCGCCGGACCCGGAGCCGGCCGAAGGCTCGTCGGCCGTCGCGATCCAATCCGCGAGGGGCCCTGAGGCACCGACCGTCAGCAGCGTGGTGGCAATTGCCAACGAGCTGGCAAGTAGCTTCTTCATGCGTTGCTCCCCTGCGGTTTTGGTCGTGACGGCCACCAGTTCGCCTCTCCGACGAGGGTGGCCATGGCGGGCACGGTGATGGTCCGCACCAGGAAGGTGTCCAGCAGGATGCCGGCGCCGATGACGAATCCGCCCTGGATCACCGTGCCGATGCTGGAGAACAGCAGACCCCACATCGAGGCCGCGAAGATCAGGCCGGCTGCGGTGATCACGCCGCCGGTCGACGACAGCGTGCGAATGATGCCGTACCGCATGCCATGTGGCGATTCGTCACGCATGCGCGAGACGAACAGCATGTTGTAGTCGGCGCCGACGGCGACCAGCACCACGAAAGCCAGTGGTGGGACGGTCCAGTGCAACGGCTCGTGGAACAGGTACTGGAACACCACGACCCCGATACCGAGCGCGGCGAAGTACGAAAGCACCACGGAGCCAACCAGATACAGCGGCGCGATCAGCGACCGCAGGAGCAGCATCAGGATCAGCAGCACCACGGCGATGGTGACGATGATGATGAACCGGATGTCGTTCTGGTAGTAGTCGCGAGTGTCCTTGAGCGCCACCGGATATCCGCCCATCGACACCGTCGCATCGGACAGCGACGTGTTCGGCTGGGCGCCGCGGGCGGTGTCGCGGATGGTGTTGACCTGATCCATCGCGGCGGAGCTGAACGGGTCGAGCTTGGTGAGGACCAGGTACCGCACCGAGTGTCCGTCGGGCGAGATGAACATCTTGGACGCCGACTTGAAGGCCGCCAGCTGCAGCACCTCGGGCGGGATGTTGAATCCTGCCTGGGTCGGACCGGCCGCGTTCTGCTTCATCGACAGCAGGAACGCCCCGGCCTGGTCGAGGCCCGAACGCATCAGCTTGATCTGGTCGACGACCTCGTCCACCCCGTTGGCGACTTCGCGGCTCCCGGTCGCCGAACGATCGGCGCCCTGCCGCAGTTTGGTCAGGTTGGCCTGCGCGCCGGCGGGGCTGTCCATCCCCATGCTGCGCATCACCTTGGTCAGGTTGGTCATCGCGCTCTGGAGCTGGGCCACCGACGCGTTGAGCGTCTTCTGATCTTGCATGGTCTGCAACTGCCCGGCGAGCTTGTTGATCTCGTCGATGGTGCCGTCCTGGCGCGCCTGTTCGAGCCGCTGGAAGTGGCCGCGGGTTTCGGCGCAGGACAGGTCGAGGTCGCATACCGCGTTGTTCTGCAGCGCCGCGAGCACCGGACCCACCCAACCGAACATGTCTTTGGCTGCCGTGTAATTCAGCCCCAGGGTGTTGCCGAGCTTGCTGACGCTGTTGACGAGCTTGGCCGCGACTTCGACGTTCTGCACCAGCTTGTTGCCGCCGTACTGGCTGCGTATCGCGGTGAAGGCATCCAGCGTCGTCTGGAGTTGCGTGGCGATCTGACCGACCTGGCCGCGCACGTCGCTGAGGTTGGTCGCGAGCGTGTCGGCGCCCTTCGCCAGCCGGTTGATGTCGTTGGTGCGCTCGCCGATCATGCCGGCGCCCTCGGTCAGCCGGTCGCCGACCAGGCCCGCTTGGAAGGTGGCCCGGAACTCCGGCGGCACCTCACCGAGGGGACGGGTGATGCCGCTGACCATGGCGACGTCCGGCAGTTGGCTGATGCGTGACGCCATCTGCTCCAGGTCCGCGAGGGCCTGTGGCGTGCGCACGTCACGCGGCGATTGGACGAGGACGTACGACGGCACGGACTGGTTGACGTTGAAGTGGCTCTCGAGCGCGGCGTACCCGACGGAGCTTGGGGCCGACGAGGCGACGGCCTTGCGGTCGTCGTAGTTGAACTTCGCGAAGCTCGCGGCACTGGCCAGCAGGATCAGCACCAGCAGGCTGGCCACCAGGTGCAGTCGCGGGCGGCGGACGATGCGGGCGCCGGACCGGCGCCACAGCTGTGCGGTGATCTCGTTTCGCGGCTTGATCCAGCCCTTCGGCCCGACGAGCGTGATGATCGCGGGCAGCAGCGTCACCGCGGCGAGGAAGGCCACCAAGATACCGATCGCCGACGACACCCCGACGGTGGAGAAGACGCCCATCTTGGCGAAGCTGATGCCGAGGAAGGTGACGCCGACCGTCGCCGCCGACGCGGTGATGACCTTGCCGACGGACGTCAGCGCCTTGCGCACCGCGTCGGTTGACTCGTCGCCCTGCCGCACATAGTCGTGGTAGCGGCTGATCAGGAATACCGCATAGTCCGTGCCCGCGCCGAAGATCATTGCGCTCAGCAGGATGATGGCCTGGTTCGACACCCCCAGCCCGGTCAGCTGGGACAGCCCGGCGACCGCGGCCTGCGCGATCACCAGAGACATGCCGATGCCGGCCAGCGGCAACATCATGGTGACGGGGTTTCGATAGACGACCAGCAGGACCAGGAGCACCAGGACCGCGATGGCGATCTCGATGGGCATCCGGTCCTTCTCACCCGCGACGGTGAGGTCGGCGACGGTGGCCGCCGGCCCGGCGAGCTGAATCTTCAGCGGACTGCCCGCGGTGCTGTGTTTGACGATGTCGGCCACCCGGTTGTAGGCGGCGTACGACTGCGGCGTGCCCAGCGCGCCGGTCAAACCGACCGGCAACACCCAGGCCTTCTTGTCCTTGCTGGTCAGAAAGTTCCGCAGGGGTGGGGTGCTGATGAAGTCCTGCAGCATGACGACGTCGTGCGGATCGTCGCGCAGGGCGTCCACCAACTTGCGGTAGGTGGCTTCGTCGGCCCGATCCAGGCCGCGGTCGTTGACGAGAACCACCAGCAGCAGGTCGTCGGTGCCGGGTTCCTTGAACGCCTCGGTCATGTGCCGGGCGGCGACGCTCGACGGGGAGTCGGCGGGCAGCATGGCCAGCGGATGCTTCTGGGCCATGTCGTTGAGGCTCGGCACAGCCAGCGGCAGGGCCACGGCGAGCGTGATCCACAGGCCGATCACCACCAACGGCCACCGCACCACAAAATCGGCTAGCCGTCGCAACTGAGGCCCCTTGTCGAGCCCGCCCGACGGGTCACCAGTTCCCGCCGTCGGCGATCCGCGAGCAGACCGACTTCATCGCTTCCAGGTACCTGGTCACGGACTTCTTGGCGATGGGGTTGTCCGGGTACATGACCTCCATGACCGTGCCACCTTCGTACCGGAACACGTAGATGGTCAGCTGGTAGGAGTACCGGCCGTCGGAGTAGATGCCGATGTTGTTGGCGTACCCCATCTCGGTCGCCGCAAGAATTGTGTTGAGCGGGGCCGCGCCGCCGTGCAGGAAGTTCGACACCGGGAAGTTGGGCCGCGGCCAGTCCAGCCACGGTGCCAGCTCGAGCACGCGGTAGTACGGAACCCGCGCCATGTTCAGGTTGCCGTCGAACGATTCCTGCGCCGACCAGGCGGCTTCGTTGAAGGTCGCCGCGGCGATCGGCACGGTGATGGGCACCAGGCCGGTGAACCAGCCCTGCGTCATGAAGTTGTCCGACGTGCGCCGGGTGTCCCGCGGCGTGAGGCCGTAATACGTTGCGGCACCGGTCAATTCGTGCTCGACCTGGGCCATGCACGCGAACAGGCCACCGACGAACCGGGCGCCGGCTCCCTCGCAGGCGGCCTCGAACCGCGCCGTCTGGTCCGGGTCCAACAGTGATTCGCCGACCATGTCGCCGACCGACGGCTCCATGGCGTTCCCCAGCGGCAACGGGAACTCCGGCATGCTGTTGTTGTTGTTCTCAGCAAACTCGATCCAGGCCTGCACCTCGGGCGAATCGACGGTCAGCGCCGAGGTGCGCTCGTGCTCCCGGACGCACCATTCGTCGAAGCTGCCGGCGTCCGGCAGAGCAAACGCTGAGCCCCCTGTTGTCAATGCTGTGTACCGGCCATGAGCCTCCAGCATGGTGATGCCGATGAGCGCCGCATCGCCGTGGACGTGATCGATGGCGGCGTAGAAGTTGAAACTGTCTTCGCTCTGCACGATGCCGAAGGAGAAGCAGCCCCACTCCAGTGGCGTCGGGATGTCCACCAGATGCTTGCGGACGTCTTCGACCGCCAATTCACCGTGATCGACGGGCTCGAACTCGAGGTCATCGGGATCGGTCAGGGTGTGCCGGAGGATGTCACCGGCGTCGGTGTACTCGAACCAGCTGCGGTAGGTGTCGTGCCTGCGCAGATAGGAGTTGAGCGCCTCGTTCATGGCCGCGATATCGCACTGACCAGGAACTTCGCACGTCGCGATGATCTGCCGGGAGTACTCGAGACCCGAGCCGGTGCGCTCGACGACGCCGCGGATGTGCTGGCCCTGCATGTAGCTGACCGGCACCGAACTCACAGGTGCCTGCCGGGCTACTTCACGAGCCGCCTCGGTCGGGTGCCAAGAGGTCAGAACACCTGGGATCGGCGTCCAATCATCGATCTTTCCGATCGTGATTTTCCCGATGCGCAATTACTTTCCTCCCAGGTCTGGACACACTGAGGCCCGGCAACGCTGTTGGCGTCATCAACATACCCCGGCAACCTTTGCGGGCGCCGTTACGCCTGGTAGGACGGTCCTCGCTGACCAACCACCACCGCTGCGCATAATCCTCGTGCTTCAGCAACCTACATGTAATACTGGCCCGCAGAAGATGAGCTGGCCGTGGCCGTTCGGAAGATCAACTGGCCGAGGCCGTTCAGTAGATCTGCCGACCAGTCGATAGGGCCGGCCCTTCGCACATAATTTCTGGCGCTGAACACGGTCTCCTGCATGGGACCGGACGTCACCGGCAAACGCGGGAGGACAACTTTTTCATGGCAAGGATCGAAGCTCCGGAAACGTCCAGCTTTGCGATCGTCGGCTACGCCGCGCGCTTCCCCGGAGCCACCGACGCCGAATCCTTCTGGGAGATGCTGCACGAGGGCCGGGACGCCGTATCCGAGGTGCCCCAGGACCGGTGGGACGTCGACGAGTTCTTCGATGCCGACCCGGACGCCCGCGGCAAGATCATCACCCGCCGCGCCGGCTTCCTCGACGACGCCGTCGGCTTCGACGCACCGTTCTTCGGGGTGTCCACCCGCGAAGCCAAGATGATGGATCCGCAGCAGCGCCTGCTGCTCGAGATGGCGTGGCGCGCGGTCGAGCACTCGGGCACCGCCCCGTCTGCCCTGGCCAACACGCAGACCGGTGTGTTCATCGGCCTGGCCACTCACGACTACCTGGGCATGGCCTCGGGCGAGCTGACCTACCCGGAGATCGAGGCCTACATGGCCATCGGCACCTCGGGCGCCGCGGCCGCCGGCCGCATCAGTTACCGCCTTGGCCTGCAGGGTCCGGCCGTCACCGTCGACACCGCATGCAGCTCGTCGCTGGTGGCCGTCCACCAGGCCTGCCAGGCCCTGCAGCTCGGCGAGTGCGACCTGGCGCTGGCCGGTGGCGCGAACGTCATCCTCAGCCCGGCCACCATGATCACCTTCTCGCAGTCGCGCATGCTGGCCCCCGACGGCAAGTGCAAGACCTTCGACGCCTCCGCGGACGGCTACGTCCGCGGTGAGGGCTGCGGCGTCATCGTGGTGAAGCGACTCGAGGACGCCATCCGCGACGGCGACCGGATCCGCGCCGTCATTCGCGGTAGCGCCATCAACCAGGACGGCGCCTCGGGCGGCCTGACCGTGCCCAATGGCGTTGCGCAGCAACGGGTTATCGCCGAGGCACTGGAGCGCGCGGGCCTGACGCCCGGCGACGTCGGCTACCTGGAGGCGCACGGAACCGGCACGTCGCTGGGCGACCCGATCGAGGTCCAGGCCGCGGCAGCGGCCTACGGCACCGGACGCGATGCGACCGATCCGCTGCTGATCGGCTCGGTGAAGACGAACATCGGACATCTCGAGGCCGCCGCCGGCGTCGCCGGGATCATCAAGGTGATCCTGTCGCTCGAGCACCAGGAACTGCCGAAGCACCTGCACTTCACAAACCCGTCGCCGCACATCCCGTGGGACCGCATCCCCTTGAAGGTCGTCGACGAGGCCACCACCTGGGCACGCGGCGACCGGCCGCGCGTCGCGGGCATCAGTTCGTTCGGCTTCTCCGGCACCAATGCCCATGTCCTGCTTGAGGAAGCGCCTTCCGTGGTTCCCTCGGAGAGCCCGGTCGAGGAGCCCGACGACCGGCGATTCATGGTGCTGCCCCTGTCTGCGCGGACCCCGGCCGCCCTGCTGCAGTCCGCCGAGGACTACCGCGGCTGGTTGGCCGCACACCCTGAGGCCACTCTCTCGGACGTCTGCATCACCGCGGGTGCGGGCCGCGCCCACTTCGAGCACCGCGCCGCGCTCGTGGTGAATTCCCTTGAGTCCGCACGTGAATTGCTCGGCGCGCTGGCCGACGACCGTCCGGCGCCGGGCCTGGTGCGCGGAACTTCCGCGGACAAGCCGAAGACCGCCTGGCTGTTCCCGGGACAGGGCAGCCAGTTCGCCGGCATGGCCAAGGAACTGTTCGAGACCGAGCCGGTCTTCGCCGCGACCATGGAGCAGTGCGCTGCCGCGGTCGCTGACTTACTCGAAAAGCCGTTGCTGGACGTCATTTTCGACGACGGCCCCGGCGCCGAGGAGGCGCTCCGGCAGACCAGCTACGCCCAGCCGGCGATCTTCGCCGTCGAGATGGGCCTGGCCCGGCTCTGGCAGTCGTGGGGCTTCGAGCCCGACGTGGTGCTCGGCCACAGCGTCGGCCAGTACACCGCGGCCTGCGTCGCCGGCGTGTTCAGCCTGGAAGACGGTATGCGGCTGCTCGCGGAGCGCGGCCGGCTGTTCGGCAACCTGCCCGCGGGCGGCCGGATGGCGGCGATCTTCGCCGCGCCCGAGCGCGTCGAGCGCCTCACCGATGAGTACCCGAGCCTGTCGGTCGCCGCGTACAACGGCGCCAACACCGTGCTCTCCGGTCCCGGCGCCGACCTGGAACGTGCTGTCGCCGGACTGACCGGCGACGGTGTCCGCTGCGACTGGCTGGAGACCAGCCACGCCTTCCACTCGGCACTGCTCGATCCGGCGCTCGACGAATTCGAGTCGTACGCAAACCAATTCACGTTCAACGCGCCGCAGCGGATGCTGGTGTGCAACCGGACCGGCGACACCCTGGGCCGCACCGCGAAACTCGACGGCCAGTACTGGCGCCGGCACGCACGTCAGCCCGTCGAATTCGCCAAGGGCGTCGAGACGCTCGCCAAGCTCGGCTGCGCGGTACTGCTCGAAGTCGGCCCGCAGCCGGTGCTGACAGCCGCGGCCCTGCGCGCCTGGCCCGACCCGGCGACCGCGCCGCGGGCCATTGCGTCGTTGCGCCGCAAGGGCGCCGACCACCGGCAGATCACCGAGGCGCTGGCCACCACCTACACCGCCGGGCACCTGCCCGACTTCGCCGCCGTCCGGCCCGGCTCGCCGCACAAGTTCGACCTGCCGACGTACCCGTTCCAGCGCAAGGCCTACTGGTTCACCGACGAGCGGATCAAGCCGACGTGGACCTCGCATCAGACCGGTGGCGCCACCACCGAAGCCGTCCAGCTGCTCCAAGACGGCCGCATCGACGAGCTCGCCACCCTGCTGGGCGGCGTGGCCGGTGACACTGCCGGCAATCAGTCCACCATTGATGTGCTGAACAAGTTTGCCGCGCAACACAACCGGCAGCGCACCGCGCAGTCCGTCTCGGATGCCCGGTACGAAATCCGCTGGGAGAAAGCCGCGGCTGGGTCCTCGTCGGAGATCGGCGAAGGCTCGGCGTGGGTCCTGATCGGTGACGACGCTGCGGTGCTCGAGCCGCTGACCGAGGCCCTGACCCGGCTCGGCCACCGGCACCGCATCCTCGGGCTGCCGGGGTCCGACGCCGATGAGCAGCAGCTGGCAGCCGACCTGCGCGCGGCCGTCGAAGACGAGCCGACGCTGCGCATCCTGCACGTCGCGGCCCTCGACACCGATGCCGCCTCGATGCAAGCGGTCCTGCGCATGCAGCACCGCGTCCTCAACGGCACGCAGCGCCTCTTCCGCGCGGCGGCCACCGCCGAACTACGGGCACCGATCTGGGTGACCACGCGTGGCGCCCAACGGGTTACCGATACCGACACCGTCGCACCGGAGCAGACGAGCCTGTGGGGCTTCGGCCGCTCGGCCGCGCTGGAGTACCCGCAGGTGTGGGGCGGCCTCGCCGACCTCGCCGAGGGCAGCGCCGACGAGTGGGCACGGTTGATCGCCCAGGTGGTCGCGGCCCCGCGCGGTGAGGACCAGATCGCGCTGCGCGCCGAGGGCGTGCACGTGCCGCGCCTCGTCCGCCGGACCGGGCAGCCGAACCCGACGCAGCTCGAATTGCGTTCTGACGCCACGTATCTGGTGACCGGTGGACTCGGGTCGCTCGGGCTGGAGATCGCGGAGTACCTGGCCGCGCACGGTGCAAAGCGGCTGGTCCTGACCAGCAGGCGCGCGCCGAGTGAGGCCGCGCAGCAGCGCATTGACGCGCTGCGCGAGCAGCACGGCTGCGAGGCCCGCGTTATCACCGCCGATGTCGCGAATCCGCACGACGTCGCCCGCCTGATGTCCACCCTGCGCGCCGAGTTGCCGCCGTTGGCCGGTGTCGTGCACGCGGCCGGTGAGAACAGCACCACGCCGCTGGCCACCCTGGAGGGCGCCGAGCTGGAGCGCGTGTTCTCCGGAAAGGTCTGGGGTGCTTGGTATCTCAGCGAGGCCGTCACCGACCTGACGCTGGACTTCTTCCTGTCCACCTCGTCGATCTCGGCGGTGTGGGGCAGCTACGGCCAGACCGCCTACAGCGCGGCCAACGCGTTCCTCGACGGCTTGACCTGGCGCCTGCGCGAGCAGGGTGTGCCCGGCATGAGCGTCAACTTCGGTCCGTGGTCCGCCGGTATGGCCGACCCCGATGCCCGCGCCCAGCTGGAGCGCCGCGGCGTCCGCACCCTGTCCCCCACCGACGCCCTGACCGGCATGGCCGACATCCTGGTGGCCGGCGGCTCCCCCGCGGAAGCCGTTGTGGCACGGATGGACTGGGCCAAGTTCCTGCCCATCTACTCGCAGGCCGGGTCGCGCGCCCTGCTGGCCGAGGTGGCCCGCGAGGTGCCCGAGTCCGCGGGGGCTTCCGGCGCGGTCGGCGCGTCCGGGAACACGCGCCTTGTCGAGCAGCTCATCGCCGCACCGGTGCAGCAGCGCAAGAAGCTGGTGCTGGAGTACCTGCGCGACGCCGTCGCCGAGGTGACGCGCATCGAGGCCGCCGAGATTCGCGAGGAGACCGGTTTCTTCGACCTCGGCATGGACTCGCTGATGGCCGTCGAACTGCGTCGCCGGCTGGAACAGGGTGTCGGCAAGGAACTTCCGGCGACTCTCGCCATGGACCACCCGCGGCTCACCGACGTCGCGGACTACCTGCTCAGCGACATCCTGAACCTCAACGAGAAGGCCGGTCCGAAGGCCGTCAGCGCCGTCAAGTCGCTCGCCGCGGCCGACGAGCCCATCGCCATCATCTCCGTGGCGTGCCGCTTCCCCGGCTCGCCCGACCCGGATGCGTTCTGGCGGGTGCTGTCCCAGGGCGTCGACGCGATCAGCGAGATTCCCGAGGACCGCTTCGACGTCGACGAGTTCTACGACCCCGACGCCATGACGCCGGGCAAGATCTACACCCGCTCCGGTGGCTACCTGGAGAGCGTCGACACGTTCGATCCCGAGTTCTTCGGCATCTCGCCGCGCGAGGCCGTGTGGATCGACCCGCAGCAGCGACTGATGCTCGAAATCGCCTGGGAGGGCTTGGAAAGAGCCGGGTACGCCCCGTCATCGCTGCGCGGCAGCCGCACCGGCGTGTTCGTCGGTGTCGGCGCCAACGAGTACTCGCACCTGTTGTCGGGCGGCTCGGTGGAGAACCTCGAACCGCACTTCATCACCGGTAACGCGCTCAACGCCATCGCGGGCCGCGTGTCGTTCACGCTGGGCCTGGAAGGGCCGGCCATGGCGGTCGACACTGCCTGCAGCTCGTCGCTGGTGGCCGTGCACCAGGCCACACAGGCCCTGCATTCGGGCGACTGCGACATGGCTCTGGCCGGTGGCGTCAACGTGCTGCTGAGCCCGGCGTCCATCGTCGCCGCGTCACGCGCCCGCATGCTGGCGCCCGACGGCCGCTGCAAGACATTCGACGCCGCTGCCGACGGCTACGTCCGCGGTGAGGGTTGCGGCGTCCTGGTCCTCAAGCGGCTCAGCGACGCGCAGCGCGACGGGGACCGCATCGCGGCGATCATCCGCAGCAGCGCGGTCAACCAGGACGGTGCATCCAGCGGCTTGACCGTGCCCAATGGCGGTGCGCAGCAACGGCTCATCAACATGGCCCTGAGCCGGGCCGGCCTGGCCGGCGGCGACGTCGACTACCTGGAAGCGCACGGCACCGGCACCCCGCTCGGTGACCCGATCGAGGTCCAGGCCGCGGCGGCCGCGTACGGCGCGGGCCGCGACCCGAACCGGCCGCTGCTGATGGGCACGGCCAAGACCAACATCGGCCACCTCGAGTCGGCGGCCGGCGTCGCCGGTCTGGTCAAGGTCGTGTTGTCGCTGGAGCACGAAATGCTCCCGCAGACCCTGCATTTCAACAAGCCGTCGCCGCACATCCCGTGGGACTCGCTGCCCGTGCAGGTGGTGGACAAGCCGACGCCGTGGCACACCGACGGCCGCCCGCGCCGCGCCGGCGTCAGCTCTTTCGGGTTCACCGGCACCAACGCGCACGTGCTGTTGGAAGAGGCCCCGGTGGTGACCTCCGATGAGGACACCGACGAGATCACTGCGGACGACGCGACCAACGCCCCTGCCACCGAACCCATCAGCGTGCTGCCGCTGTCGGCGCGCTCGGCGCAGGGCCTGACGGCGCTGGCGCAGCGGTACCGCGAGTGGCTCGACGAGCACCCCGACGCCTCGATCGCCGACGTGTGCTTCACCGCAGGCTCGGGGCGTTCACACTTCGAGCATCGCGCCGCGGTGGTCGCGAACACCGTCCACGATGCCAAGAACCTGTTGGAAGATCTGGTGGCGAACAAGCTGCGGCCGGGCGTGCTCAAGGGCGAGTGCGCCGACCCGCCGACCACCGCGTGGTTCTTCCCCGGTCAGGGCAGCCAGTACCCGGGCATGGCCCGCGAATTGTTCGACACCGAACCGGTTTTCGCCGACGTGGTGCGCCGGTGCGCAGAAGCAGTGGACCCGATCCTGCCGCGCCCCCTGCTTGAGGTCATGTTCGGCAACGATCGGGAAGCGGCAGAAACGCTGCGCAACACCGCATTTGCGCAGCCCGCGATCTTCGCCGTCGAGATGGGCCTGGCCCGGTTGTGGCAGTCGTGGGGCATCGAACCGGATGCGGTGCTGGGCCACAGCGTCGGCCAGTACGCGGCGGCCTGTGTCGCCGGGGTGTTCAGCCTGGAGGACGGCGTCCGATTGATCGCCGAGCGCGGCCGGCTGTTCGGCAGCCTGCCGGCCGGCGGCCGCATGGTGGCGGTGTTCGCCGATCCCGAGTACGTGGAGCGCGCCGCCGAGGCATTCCCGCGGGTGTCCATCGGCGCCTACAACGGCCGCAACACCGTGCTGTCGGGCCCGGGTGAGGATCTGGAGCAGATCGTCGCCGCCTGCAGCGAGGACGCCACGCGCTGCACGTGGCTCGAGACCAGCCATGCCTTCCACTCGGAGCTGCTGGACCCGGTCCTCGACGAATTCGAGTCCTTCGCAACGCAGTTCCAGTTCGCCGTGCCGACCCTGCCGCTGATCTGCAACCGCACCGGCGCGGTGCTCACCGCCGAGACGCCGTTGAACGCGCCGTACTGGCGTCGGCATTCGCGTCAGCCGGTGCAGTTCACCGAAAGCGTCAAGACCGTCGCGGCGCTGGGCTGCTCGGTGCTGATGGAGATCGGCCCGCAGCCGATCCTGACCGCGGCCGCCCTGCAGTGCTGGCCCGAGTCTTCGGAGACCCCGCGGGCCATCGTCTCCCTGCGCAAGGGCGCCAACGCACAGCGGCAGATCACCGAAGCGCTGGCCACCACGTATATCACCGGACACCGGCCTGATTTCGCGGCCAAGAACCGCGGTCAGCGGGTCGAACTGCCGACCTACCCGTTCCAGCGCCGCCGCTTCTGGCCCAAGACCGCGAATGTCGTGGGCATGAGTTCCGGCGGGTCTGCCGCCACGTCCGGAATCCTGGGCAGCGCAAAGGATCTGGCCACCGGCGACACGATCTACAGCAACGTGTTGTCGGTCAAGACGCAGCCCTGGCTGTCGCACCACGTCATCTACGGCACCGTCGTGGTGCCGGGCGCGACGTACGCGGCGATGGCCCTGGCCTCGGTCGGAGCACCGGCTCGGGTGAAGGAAGTCTTCTTCTACGAGCCGATCATCCTGCCGGACAAGGCGGCTCGCGAGACGCAGCTGACCATCCGCTCCCTGGAGGGCGGCGAAGGCTGGAAGTTCCAGGTGCACAGCCGACCGAACGGGGTTCGCGAAGCCGAGTGGTCGTTGAACGCCGACGGCACCCTGCTGGCCGGTGCCAGTGAAGCGGACGCCTCGGACGATGTCGCCGGTTCGATGGAAGATGTCGTCGAGCGCATGGAGCGGCTGCGTCCGCAACAGCTGTTCGAGACGTTCAACGACATGGAATTGGCCTGGGGCCCAACGTGGTCCACGTCGCTCAAGTCGTTGTGGGTGCGCGACGGCATGGCCATCGGAGACGTGTCGGTCGGCGACGAACTCGCCGAGCACCTCAGCACCGAGCCCATCCATCCCGTGCTGCTCGACCTGTGCACCGGCGTGGCCTTCCCGGCCTTCCCGGCGCTGCTGGCCGCCGAACACGGCATGCACGACCTGTTCCTGCCGCTGCGGTACGGCCAGGTCGAGCTGCGCGACAAGATGCCCCGGCGGTTCTATGCGCGGGCGCGCTGGCACACCAGCGAGCTGACCAACGAGACGCAGGTCTTCGACATCGACTTCCTCGATCGCGACGGCAAGCGGCTCGGCGGCATCACCGAGTTCACCGTGAAGCGGGCGCCGCGTGAGGCACTGCTGCGCGGGCTCGGTGGCGACACCACCCGACTGCTGTACACGCTGGGCTGGCAGGAGGGCGCCGCACCGAGCGCCGCGGACGAGGCAGAGAGCAAGACCACCGGCACCTGGCTGATCGCCGGCTTCGACGAGTTGGCTGCCGGTCTGCCCGGCGCGGTCACGCTCGATCAGACGGTGGACGCCGCCGCCTGGCAGCAGGCGATCGCGGCAGCCGCCGAAAGCGGCTCCCCGGTCACCGGAATCGTCTGGCGCGCTTCGGGACAACAGGACGCCGACATCGCGGCGCGGCTGGAGTCCGAGGTCGGCACCGTGCTCGGGGCCATGCAGACCGCCCTCGCCGAGGAAAAGCTGAACCTCACCGGCGGACTCTGGATCGTCACCGAACGCGCGGTGGCGACCGAGCCCGGCGAGCCCGTCGACCCGGTGCAGGCCGCGCTGTGGGGCCTGGGCCGCACCGTCATCAACGAGCAGCCGACCCTGCGCCTGCGGCTCGTCGACCTCGACGATGCCGACGACAACGCCACCAACTGGCTGACCGGCATTCTGGGCACTCCGGTGACGGAGTCGGAATTCGCACTGCGGCAGGGCAAGTTCCTCGTGCCGCGGCTGATGCACTGGGCGCGCAGCGGCCACCTGCCGATGCCGCGCTCCGACGACTACGTGCTGGCTCCCACCGAGCGTGGTGCGATCGACAACCTGCGGCTGACCGAGAAGGACGTGACGCCGCCCGCGCCGCACGAGGTGCAGGTCCGGATCGAGGCAGCCGGCCTCAACTTCCGTGACGTGCTCAACGTGCTGGGCCTCTACCCGGGTGATCCCGGGCCCATCGGCGGTGACCTGTGCGGTGTCATCACCGAATTGGGTTCGGAGGTGACCAGATTCGAGGTCGGCCAGCGCGTCTTCGGTTCCATGCAGGGCGCCTTCTCGAGCCGCCTGAACGTGCCGGAGCAGTTGCTCGCGGTGGTGCCGGAGGGCATCACCCCGGTCGATGCGGCGACGCTGCCCGCGGCCGCGCTGACGGTCCGGCTCGCGTTCGACTGGGCGCAGCTCAAGCCGGGCGACCGCGTGCTGATCCACGCCGCCAGTGGTGGTGTCGGGTTGGCGGCAGTGCAGATGGCGCGCCAGAAGGGCGCGATCGTCTTCGCCACCGCCAGCACCTACAAACGCGCGACGTTGCGCAAGATGGGTGTCGAGTACGTCTACGACTCGCGCACAACCGATTTCGCGGACCAGATTCTCGCCGACACCGACGGCGAGGGCGTGGACGTGGTGCTCAACAGCCTGACCAACGAGGGCTTCGTCGAGGCCACGGTGCGGGCGACCGCCCAGGGTGGCCGGTTCGCCGAGATCGCCAAGCGCGACATCTGGACCCCCGAGCGCATGGCGGAAGTTCGCCCGGACATCAACTACGAGATCGTCGCGCTCGACGTCACGATGATGACCGACCCCGCACACATCCAGCGCCTCATGGAAGAGGTGTCGGATGGCTTGACCAAGGGCGAGTGGACGCCGGTGCAGGCCGAGGTCTACCCGCTGACGGAGGCCAAGACCGCGTTCCGCCGGATGCAGCAGGCCCGGCACATCGGCAAGATCGTGGTGCAGATGCCGAAACCGCTGCAGCCGCACGGTGATCGGACCTACCTGGTGACCGGTGGTCTCGGCGCACTCGGTCTGCACACCGCCGCCTACCTGGCCCAGTTGGGTGCCGGCGACATCGTGCTGACCAGCCGACGGGAGCCGGACGCCGACGCGCAGCGCGCCATCGACGCGATGATGGAGCGCTTCCACTGCCGGGTGCACGTCTTCTCCGGTGACGTCGGTGACGAGTCCTCGGTTACGGCGTTGCTCGACCGGATCCGCACGGAATTGCCGCCGCTGGCCGGCGTGGCTCACCTCGCGGGTGTGCTCGACGATGCCCTGCTCCCCCAGCAGGATCTGGAGCGCTTCCGGAAGACCCTGGGCCCCAAGGCCTTCGGCGCCTTGCACCTGCACAAGTTGACGCAGGACGACGATCTCGACTTCTTCATCGTCTACTCGTCGGCGTCAGCGGTGCTGGGTTCACCGGCGCAGGCCAACTACGCCACCGCCAATGCGCTGCTCGACGGACTCGTCGCGCACCGCAGGGCGCTGGGCCTGCCGGCGACGGCCGTCAACTTCGGCCCGTGGGGCCGGGGCGGCATGGCCAGCTCGCAGGCAGCCACGGCCAACCTGAGTGCGCAGGGCATGATGCCGCTCGAGCCCTCGGCGGCCCTGGCTGCGCTCGGCGAGGTCATCCGGCATGGCGCCGCGCAGGCGACGGTCCTCAAGGCCAACTGGCAGCGGGCCGCCAAGATGCTCGGCGGCATCCGTCCGCCGCTGCTCGATCAGGTGTTGCCGACCAGCGACGCGGCAGCCACCGGTGACAGCGAGCTGCTCCGTCAGCTGCAGGAGATTCCCGACGCCCAGCGCGCCGGGTTCATCACCGAGTTCCTGCAGAAAGAGGTGCAGGGCTTCCTGCGCCTGGCCCAGCCGCCCGCCGCGACGAGCCGGTTCCTGGATCTCGGCACCGACTCGCTGATGGCGGTCGAGCTCCGCAACCGGTTGTTCGGGCAGTTCGGCGGCAAGTTCGACATCAGCCCGACGGCGATCTTCGACTACCCGACCCTCGGCGAACTCGCCGGGCACCTGGCGTCACAGCTGCCGCCGTCGGACGCACCGGAGGCGCCGGCTGAGGCTCCTGCCGCGGAGGCGGCTGCGGAGGCTGCCGGCGAGGCTGAACCCGAGGCGCCTGCCGCACAGGAGTGACGACTGTGACGGGTGTGCACGCTGTCTCGAGCAAACTGCGTGCACACCCCACTCCCTGGCCAATCGGCCGCCAGACCAGCCCAGAAATACCCCGCAAAGACGTCAATTAGTTATTGACGTACACCGGCAATTCTGTCAGGCTCCTATGAGGATCGATCTCATCGGCGGAAGGCTCGGACAATGTCTGTTCTCGCGATGCATGTTTCGAACACCAAAGCCAAGTTGCAGGCCGGCACGGCCGCCTGTGCAGTTGCCGGGGCCGCCATCCTGACTCCCGCGATGGCGCAGGCGGACATCTCCGCGCCAGCTCCACTCGCGCCAATCACGCACGTCTTGGACAACGTCGCCCAGGCGCCACATTTCCTGGCAGAGGCCACTTGGTGGCAGAACGATCCCTGGTGGTGGGTAGGGAACACACCGAACCCAAGCCCCGGGGCGCCGATTCTGGTTGGGACGTTCACACCGTTGTCGATCATCCCGGGCTTCCTCCAAGAGCCATGGAAGCGCCTCACGGCCAACATCAATCTCTCGGTCTGCGTATTCGGAGCAGGCGCAAAGATCGGGCCGTACGGCACCATCACCGTTTCACTGACTCGGGGCTGCTAGACCCGCGCGGGCGATTCGTTCTGTTGATGCAGCAGAGCCGTCGGCCAACTGCGGGATGTTCCTGAGTGAGCAACAATACTGACCCCATGGCAGCGGATGAACCGATCGGCGGCGACGAAGACGAATCCGACAGCGGAACTGCGCGGTATCGAAAAGTGTGGCACCGTCGCCGCTTTCGTGTCATCGCGCTAGGCGTAATACTCGTCGCAGTCGGATTCCTGTCCTGGCTGGGCTTCGAAGGCTATTCAGCGAAATCCAGCCTGGATCGGGCACGCGCCAGCGCGCAGCACGCGAAGGAAGCGCTGTCTGCCGGCGACGTTGAAGCAGCGGTACGGCTCGCCTCCGCGGCAGAAACAGACGCCAAGAAGGCGAATGACTCCGTGCGTTCCATACCGTGGACAGTCGCCGCCCATGTTCCATGGCTGGGCAGTCCGTTCGAGACCGCCCGACAGGTCTCGCACGTCGTTCTGGGAATGGCATCCAACGTATTGAAGCCGGCGGCGGAGTTGGGCACAGTGCTCTCCCCAGCCCATCTGATCAAGGGCTCGCACGTCGACGTTCAAGCGCTACGAGAGAAGGAGCCGGGCCTGGCCAAGATCGCTTCGGACGCAAGACGTCTCGAGGCGGACGCCGCCGCGATCTCTGAGCCGACCTACCTGTCAGCCCTGCGGAACGCGCGCGCGGAACTCCAAACACAGATGGTCAAAGTCTCCGACCTCCTCGACAAGGCCACTCTCACGGCAAAGCTCGCTCCGCTGATGATGGGTGTCGACGGGCCGCGCACCTACTTCATGGGTTTTCAGACCAACGCCGAAGCCAGAGCAACCGGCGGCATACTCGGCGGGTTCGGGATTCTCCGATTCGATAACGGCACGCCGACCGTAGATGCGCTGGGCCCCAACACCGAACTGACCGGACCGTTCAAACCGCTGGACCTTGGACCCGAGTTCAATCAGGAATACGGCTACACGAATCCAAGTACCGACTGGCGCAACAGCAATCTCAGCTCACACTTTCCATACACCGCACAGATATGGCGTTCCATGTGGGCGCAGCAGTCCGGCCAGGAAGTCGACGGCGTCATCGCGCTGGACCCAGTAGCTTTGAGCTACGTTCTAGGCGCGACGGGGCCAATCACGATGCAGGATGGCGAAGTCATCAACCAAGGAAATGTCGTCGAGCTTACTGAATCGACTGCGTACCAACGTTTCCCGGACGATCAGACCGCGCGCAAGAAGTATCTCCAGGTCATCGCCAATGCTGTCGTCAAGAAAATGACGGGAGCAGTGGAATCCCCCCGCCGCCTGCTGGACGCACTGGCCAGGGCGGTCAGTGAGCGGCGAATTGCCATATGGAGCGCGTCCCCACAAGAACAAAAGCTCTTGGAGGAGACACCCCTTGCCCACACCATCCCAGATGACGCCTCGCCATATGCCGCAGTCATCGTCAACAACCTCGCGGGCAACAAGGTTGACTACTACCTGAGACAGGATGTCACGTACCAGGCTGAGAGCTGCGGGGGCGCCACCCGCAACACCACGGTGACGGTGAAGCTGCGAAACGTGGTACCGGATACACCGCTACCCGACTACGTGGCGGGCGCCGCGGGCCTCAAGCTCAACCAAAATGTCCCCATCACGTTGCCGACAGGCTCCATGCTGACGTCTGTGCGACTTGTAGCCACCAAGGGCGCAGTACTGGTTGGAGCATTCTCCAACGGCGAGCAGATACCCGTGTTCGCCGGGTCGGATCGAGGGCACCCGACCTTCGAGGTCCAGGTAGCGATTCCGCCAAGGCAATTGGGCGAACTGACGTTTCGTCTCTCCGAGCCCACAGCTCCTGGCGCAGCACAGGTACCAGCACAGCCCCTCGTCGCTACAACCGCACCCACCATCACGGTCCCCGAGTGCCCCCACAAATAATGACGGTTCCGCTAATTTGCCGGTCGCATTGACATACATTAGGTAGCAACAACGACGCGTTGAGGACCTTGGAGGCTGACTGCAACGCACACCCGAAATCGTGCGAGGCAGATGCGCCAGACGATTACAAGGAGTGAGCGGCATGGATCTGCAGAATTTTCTGAAGATATTGCGGCTGAGATGGCTGACGATCTGCGCGACGATAGTTCTGGCGGTGCTGGCAGCCGTCATCATCACCGCCACCACGACCCCACTCTATAAATCGTCAACCCGGCTATTCGTGGCGACCTACGCGGGCAGTTCGCTGTCCGACACCTACCAAGGCAATCTCCTTTCCCAGGAAAGGATCAGTTCGTACACCATATTGCTCACGGGCGAAGCGCTTGCCCGGCGCACGATAGACGCGCTACATCTTGATATGTCCCCGCAGGAATTGCGCGAGGAAATCACCGCGCGATCCAAAGCCGGAACGGTCCTGATCGCCGTGGAGGTGCTTGACCCGTCCCCAATTCGGGCGCGCGATATCGCGAATACGCTCTCAGACCAGTTCGTCAAGATGGTCAGAGAACTGGAAACCCCGGCAGATGGCAGCCTCCCCGATACCCGGGTAGTGGTGGAGCAGCCTGCCGTGGCCGCTACCGTTCCGGCAGTGCCGAATTTGGTTCGGAACCTCGCATTGGGATTGGTTTCTGGCGTATTGCTCGGCATCGCACTCGCGATGGCGCGAAACATCATCGACAACACCGTAAAGAAGCGGGAAGATCTGGAGGACATCACCGGTGCGGCGACCATTGGCGAGATCCCTGTCGACAAAGCCCGCCGATCAGCACCAGCCATCGCGTTCGGTAACGAAAATACCCGCATCGCCGAATCATTCAGGAAGCTGCGCACCAATCTGAGCTTTCTAGCGGTCGATAATCCACCGCGGGTAATTGTGGTGACGAGCTCCATTCCCAATGACGGCAAGTCCATAACAGCGATTAACATCGCCCTCGCCTTGGTTGAGCTTGAAAACAACGTACTTCTTATCGACGGAGATATGCGTCGGCCCGTTGCACACAAGCATCTGAACTTAGAAGGCGCAGTGGGCTTGAGCACAGTGCTCAGTGGTGCTGTATCTCTTTCAGATGCCTTGCAGGAGACGCAATTCTCCGGCCTTACCGTCTTGGCAGCCGGCGCAACACCTCCGAATCCCAGCGAATTGCTAGCTTCTCACGCAGCCAAAAACCTGCTCGAGGAGCTTCGCGGCAAATTCGACTATGTGATCGTTGATTCATGCCCGCTACTTGCTGTCACGGACGCGGCCCTGCTGGCTGCCAATTCAGACGGTGCGCTACTGCTCGGACGATACGGCCAGACGAAGCGTGATCAGCTCCGGAACGCGACGGACGCCCTGCGGAGCGTAGGTGCCACTCTGCTCGGCACGGTACTGACAATGACGCCTCCGCGTGATCGTTCGGAGTACGGCAGCAGTTACAACTACTACGGCTCTCGCCGTTCGAGCTGACATACCCAGCCAGCGCGACGCTTGGTCAGACCATGACTCTCCGGGATATCGACGTATCACGTGCCAACTTCGCTTTGGAGTACACACTATCCGCGACCAAGCGAAGCTGGTGCCTGATCGGTATCATGTTGGTACTCACGGCATGCGCGCCTGAACCTCCCCAGTATGAATCTCGAGTGGCGCCCTTTCCTGCCTCCACAACCCAAACGGTGATGCCTGTACCTGGCGCGCCAGTCTCGATCCCCATCGACGCTACGTTCATTGACGAATTCGACCGGGACGGCAACGACTGGGAGCTACGAGGCGCACCGACGGACGACTCACCATTGCCACCGTCGACCGACGGATACGTCGCGGACGGACACTTCACCTACGACGGAAAAAGCGACGTCATCGCGGTACGCCAGTTTCGAGGCGTGGTACGTGAGATCGGTGCAGAGGGCCAGTTTCGTCGACGCGACGATTCGAAGGGTGGGACCTCAATGTCCATCGGCATAGCCGGGGACGTCAACATCGCAGATAACGTGGTGCTGTTTCTTGCTGATCGCGATTCGTGGGAAGTCAAAAGCCGACTGGCCAACGGCAAGCTCAAGACGATAGCAGTTGGCGGCTTTGCGCCGCCTTTGGACCGCGACCGCGTCTATAGGTTCGTCCTTAGCTCCACGGGTGACCACGTTAGCGTCGCCGGCCCCGGAATTTCCGTATCTAAACCTCTGACAGTGCCCATCGCGCCTGGCTCTTTCGGATTCTGGCGCGAGTATCCGATCAAAACACCGGCCGGCGAAGTCTTCGACTTCGACAAAGTCTGGGCTCTCGAGGACGGCCAGCCGACGCTACCGACCGCAGCGTCCTCGTCTGACGCAGGCCATTCCTAGAGCACGGACGGTAGGGAGACAGCGCGAAAAATGAAGGTACGCAGCGCACCAGACGGTACATTGCACGTACTCATCGTGCATTTCAACACTCCAGAAATGACGTCTACCTTGGTACGGGAGATGCCCCGCAGAACGCCGCGCGGACGTCGATTGCTGGTCCACATATTGGACAATTCATCAACAGCGGCGAATCTGAAGACACTCCGCTCCAATCTGAGCGAGATCCAGTACGCAACAATCGAAACAAGTGACGCCAACATCGGTTTCGGCGCCGGGATCAATCTACTTGCCGCCCGCAGTGACATCGAATCGATCGACATCCTGTGGCTTCTCAACCCGGACACCAGGCTTGATACCCATTGCTTGGAGCGCCTTGAAGAGGAGCTGGACGTCGGTACCTTCTCGATCATCTCGCCTCTCATATTCAGTGGCGATCGTCAAAACGCTTGGATTTGGTATTGCGGTGGATCGATCGATCGGCAGTCGATTCGAGTGCAGCATCTCGACTACAAAGTGCCGCTGTCCGACGCTAGGCGCGATGTATTCGAAACCAATTTCGTCACGGGAGCGGCGCCCATGCTGCGTGCGTCGACATTTCGCGATCTTGGGGGGTTCCCAGACAACTACTTCCTCTATTGGGAAGATACCTACCTTTCTTGGAAAGCTGGCCAAGTGGGCCTACGCCTTGGCGTAGTGCCCACCGCGCGCCTGTGGCACGCGGGTGGCGCTTCGTCCGGCGGCCAAGCACAGCAATCGATCTCGACGACTACCTACTATTGGTCGGCCCGGAATCGCTTCGTGTACGCGCGCGACACCGGGGTTCCCCGAAAGCGGCTCCTGGCCGGTAGCGGCGGACTGGAATCCATCCGCCTGATCGCCATGGCAGCGCTCGAGCATGAGCGAAGGCTTCCGAAAATACGTTCGGCTGTCCGCGGGGTGTGGGACGGTTTGCGACAATACGACAGGAGTGCGAAGCAGGATGCACACACTTTCGTCTAGGAAGCTGACTCGTCCACAACTGGCACTGCTGATATGGCTGCTGTCCATCGCCATGGTGCCGATCTGGATCAGCATCCGGTTCATTGCCACGGTTCCGATCCATTGCGTGGTCGCACTGTTGATGATCATCGCAGTTGCCATCGACGGCCATCGCATTGAGTTCCATATTTTTGACGGCTATCTCATACTCATCGTCGGCGTGGCGCTCCTCGCGGTCGATAACGTCAATCAGGGCATGCTCGCGGAGTTCGTGATTCGTTGGCTCATCCCATATTTTGCGATCCGCATCCTGGCGCCGGCCGCAGGAATCCAGTTCACGATTGATGCGATCAGCCTGATGCTCGCAATCGTAGGCGGGTTGGCCCTGATCGAGTTTCTCCTGTCCTGGCATCCGTTCGTCTCCTGGACAGTCGAGTGGAACGCAAAATCCACTGAGTACCAAACCTGGCACCACGTACAGACACGCGCTGGAAGCGACCGCAGCACATGGGCATTCGGACACGCAATCGCGCTTGGCGGCTCTTTGGCGCTGTCGATACCACTGATTGCGAGTGCATCATTTCGAAATGGGTGGAAGGTCCTGATGCTTGTCACAGTCGGCGTCGGCATCATCACCACCGGAAGCCGAGGCGCACTGTTGGCGGCAGCGCTCACGGGAATCCTGACCTGGATATATACCGCAAGAGATCAAGCCAACCGGATTCTCGCGATGCTCGTGGCAGCCGGCACAGCACTTCTCGTCGGACCACAACTAGTGCCAGCCATTGAAGATTGGGCGGCAGGCGCCTCGATGGAAGAGCAAGGTAGCGCCTACTTCCGTAGTTACCTGTACGAGACCTACCTGCCCAAGATTCAGTGGTTCGGACGAGCGCCAGATTTCTTCAATAGCAACGCGTTGAAGGACTCTATTGACAGCGCACTGCTGTACATCGGCCTCAATTGGGGCTGGATAATCACCGGAATCATCGTGCTACCACTACTAGTTGTGGTCTTACGAGTCGTGGCCTCTCGCGCATCTGCGGCGGAGATCGCATTGGCGGGGCAAATACCACTATTTTTGACGGTAGCCCTCCTGACCCAGTACGAAAGCCTGATCTTCATCGTTGCCGGATTAGCGGTGCAGTTAGGAAGAACTGAACAGACGACGCAGAAAGAAGCATCCGAGCCACGCGGTATCCGAGGCGAAACCGGGTCCATGCCGCAGGCAACCAGCGCCGATGCTGTCCGCAATGCCGGGGGAAGAATCTAGGCTCTCTGGTGCGCGCGAGCTGGGATCGAGCAGAAGCTAGCGGTGACACTCTGACTCTGACTCTGACTGCTGAACCATGGTCGCTGGTCACCCCACACTCCATCGAGCTGTGCTCAAGTTTCGTTGGTACTACGCCTGCGCGGGTCGATGCGACACGCACCGCGCCTCCGTACGCCGGCAAGATCTCCCCTACAGTCGCCGAAAAGCCTGACGGCCGCCGGCATTCCACTTGCTTGACCTGACACTTCTGCACCAACCGATCACGCGCGTTGACTACTCTGGCGAGCCTGGCCGCCACAATCAACCCACATCCCGGATATACAGACCACGAATAAGGTTGACCTGAAACCTGATTCGGTCGGATCAGGTTCTGCTGGCCGGACGCGGTTCTGCGTCAGAAGCAATTCAATCGTCAGTAGCTGAGTTGGGTTTGATCGCCAGCACAGCAATGGATCCTCCGGAACGGCGCGCCCCACAAACGATTTCGGCGAGGATCGCGAGCGGAATGAAGGGCAGCGCCAACAACGATATGACCAAGTCGAGGGACTTGACAGGTGCATTTCGCTTGAGGAGATGAAACAAGTAACTGGGTCGGCTGGTGAAGCGGCTGACCGCCGTCTGCCACATGCCGAACCAGTTGTGCTCCATCATCTGGTGGTCGGACTGCACAACAACGAGCCCGTGTCGGGTGAGCAGCGTGTGAAGCCCAGCCTCGGTGAAGTGGGTCCGGTGCCGGGGCAAGTCCAGGTGGTACCAGCGAGTGCGGGCCACCCGAGCCTGCACACTGTCGAAGTTGGGCACCCCGACAAGAAGCCCGCCGCCAGGTCTGAGCCAGTTCTTTAGAACTTCGACGGTCTGGCCGGGGTCACGAACATGCTCGAGGACGTGCCACAACGTGACGACGTCACACGACCCCGTCTTGATAGGCGCCGTTTCGATCTCGGCCTTTATGAGTTCAATCCCGTACATATCGCGAGCCCCGATGGAACCTCGTTCGCTGGGTTCGACACCCGCGGCTTCGAACCCGGCGGCGGCTGCCGCCGCGACAAAACGCCCGCGGCCGCAGCCTGCATCAACCACCCGCGCCGGCGCTTTGAACCGCGAACTGATGAACTGCAGCCGGCGTCGATCGAACTGTCGAAGTATCGGCGCAGCCAAACCGGCTCCGCGCGCGCGTTCGGGGGCATAAGCACCCGTCTCGTAAAGTTCCGCCTCGCCGGGAAATTCGCCTTCAGTTACCCCAGTGCCGCACGTCGAACAGATTGCGACCCCGAAACCACTAAGTCCCACTTCTCCCGCAGGCGCTGTCCAAGCGTGAGCAGCCTGCCCACCGCATGCTGGGCAGCTAAGTAGCAACGCCTGTGCAGTCGTCGACACCTTGCCAGTAAAACACAACCGAAAGGGCTGCCACCCTAAATTGACCGTAGCGATAAATACCTGAGTCAACCATCGGGACGCTTCCCAGCGGCAGTCGCCTCATGGGGCCGAGATACTTTGTGTCGCAGAACTTTTATGTTCTGCCGCGCCGCCGTTCGGCCACACCTTTGGGCCAGCGACCTCACACATCAACTGGCGACCCAGAGTCAGCCGTAGATTCACGAAGTCCCCTGATGCGTGACACGACCGCCGGGTGCCGGCCGACCCCGTTCCAAGGAACTTGAGGCGGTCGTCATCGATGCAAGTCACCGGATACACCGCCCCCAACACCTGGTAGGTCATCTATCGGAGAACCTGCCGGTGAGCCGGGAGATGGCGCCATTGGACGTGCAAGCACCGCACACGCGGGCAAAGTTGGCGGCAACATCACGACGGTCAAAACCTATGAGGTGAAGGGCAATACGATCTCGTGGCCGCGAAGCGGGCACCTTCACGATGTCGGCCTCACGCACCGATTGCATCCCGCAGACGAGTTGGCGTGCCGCCCGGAACACCGTGCCCTGCCTGGAATCCAACTCCTGCGCCACATCAGACCATGCGCACCGCCACAGCCTTCTCCTCCAGTCGCTAGCAATGTCCCGAGGAGCTGCATCCGGCGACGGTTTCACGGGCACATCAGCATCTTCGTTTTGGATTTACGCAGCCATTCAGACATACGAACTGGCGGTCCAGATGCGACGTGCGTGACATACTTCAGCAATGAGCTTTGAAGGTACGGCCGAAAGGCTCCCTCTCGTGAGTCCCGTAGCCTGCCCCGAATGCCACGGAAGCATTGACCGTCACGAGGTTGGGGCCGACTGCCAGTCCTGTTCGGCCACTTACCCAATTCTCAACGGGGGCTACCTGAATTTAATGCCGCGTTCTTCAACAATTGCGATTGTTCCGTCCGAAGACTACTTGGCAGACCAGATCGACCGCGGGGCCGAGCGCGCCGAACGCTGGCTCGCACGCCAGTTGTGTCCGGGGGACCGCAGTGCTCTGGACATCGGCTGCGGAACGGGATCCATCGGCAAGGTTATCGCCGAGTTGTTTCCGACTATCGACGTCTGGGGAGTCGACCTTCCAAGCAACCTTCCGGGCTGGCAGTCCGCCGGAGTGGACCCTGAGCGCGTGGTGGCCGGATCTGCGCTTGATCTTCCGTTCGAGTCCGACATGTTCGACCTGGTGTGGTCTATCGGCGTAATTGAGCACATCGGCGAACCGGACCCACCGGCAGCGCGCGACGCTGATCGCATGCGCTACATCAGTGAAATGATGCGCGTTCTCAGGCCGGGCGGCCGAGCAATAATCGCGGCACCGAATAAGCTATTCCCGATCGATCCAGCTCATGATTGGTCAACCACTCCCTTTGATTGGTCGGCAACAGCCTTCGGCCACCGCCTTTTCGAGCGCACCCACCTGTACCCGCACGCGATATGGGGCCCGCACCCGCTAGTGTCGTTCAGCGAAGTTCGGCGAATGGCCCGCGCTTCGGGCGTGCGCAAGATTCGACCTCTCAACATGGCGAACTATTTCGAATTTGCGCACGTAGGTGCAGCGCGTGCTGGGTGGTTGGTGCCGGCGGCTCGCCTCTATATGAATCACCTGCCCGGCTGGCTCGGGGCAACACCACTGGCCCCATACCTGGCCGTCGAACTTACTTGTGCGTAGCCAGATGGGCTCACGAGCCGCCGCTCGTCCGATCAGCAGGGTCTGGCCTGCTGTTTGCTTGGTCGCGGTCGAAATGCGTCCGCCAAATCGTGGCTCGGCCGCCCATCACTCATGCCGCTTGGGCTACGTTCCCCATGGTGCACTTCTCCGCCTTGGCGTTTTCTTGGGTCGGGGAGGCCCATTCAAGCACTAAGCCGGTAGGTCCACGCGGTGGTTTTCGTGCGGCGCAGGTGATGCAGAAACTCCGTGGTCGCCGCGCGCTAGAGATAAGCTGAACCCTATTTCCCAATGCTGTACCGGCTGGAATCCCACAACTGATCGGCAGGAAGGGTCGCCGTGCGCAAGCTTGTCGAATTCTTGGCACCACTGATCGACATCGCCGTCTTACCAATCGTCTTTCTAGCCGGACTGGCACTGAAGTTCGTGCGTCGTCTCGGAATTGGTCGTCTACCGCGGGCACGGAGACTCTTCAGGGCGCTGGGCGTGTATCCGATCCGCAATCACTACTACGAGCCCCTGTTCGAAACGAATACGTTGCGTCGCCCCTTGGAAGAGGACCGGGAACTCACTGCGGTCGATCTAAACGTCAGTGGTCAACTTGACCTCCTAAAGAACTTCTCATACAGCGACGAGCTAGTCGCGTTTCCGATGAATCGTGAATCCGAATTGAGCTTCTATTACGACAATAATGCATTCGGACCCGGCGACGCAGAGATCTTCTACAACATCATTCGCCATACCAAACCAGGACGCATAATCGAAATTGGAAGCGGCCATTCCACACTCATGGCGCGAAACGCCATCAAGGCCAACAATGCCGATGATTCCTCGTACACGTGCAGACATATCTGTATTGAGCCATATGAGAATGCTTGGTTGAAAGAACTGGACGTCGAACTTATTCGCACCCCCGTGGAGCGGGTAGACCTCTCAGTTTTCGCAGAACTTGAGGCGAACGACATCTTGTTCATCGATTCATCGCACATGATCCGACCGCAGGGCGACGTACTGTTTGAGTATTTAGAACTACTGCCGATACTGAACTCTGGAGTCTTCGTGCACATTCACGACATCCGGACGCCCAAGGATTACTGGCCGGCTTGGCTAGATCGAGAGATGCGGTTCTGGAACGAGCAGTATCTGGTAGAGGCTTTCTTGAGTTTCAATAGTCAATATCAGGTCGTGGCAGCTCTGAACTTTCTCAAGCACCACCACCCGACCGAGCTAGCGGATTCTTGTCCTGTATTCGGAAAGCAGATTGATTTTTGGGAGCCTGGTTCGCTGTGGATTCGCCGCGTTTGACCAGCGACTTCACTTCTCTATGGCCGCACGGATGTTCTGTACCACGTCTTCCCACGTCAACTGTCTCGCCACGGTCGGACCGACTCTATCCAGACCCCGGCGGATGGCAGCAGCAATCTCGGCTATTGACCTAGGATCGAAGTATGCAGCGGCAATGGCCAACTCTCGAAATACTGGAATGTCACTCGCGATCACCTGCGTGCCGAGAATGTTCGCCTCGATGAGAGGTAACCCGTAGCCTTCGTCCAGCGAGGGGCACACGAATAGGTCGCAGTTTTCGTAAAGCCATCGAAGTTCGTCATCGGCGACGTGCCCCAAGAAATGTATCCGCGCACTCATCTCATCCGGAACCACAATTGGCGCGTACGCTCCGTCGACGCTCCCAGCGATGACCAGGTGTCTCTTCGGGTCGTCACGGGCGATGCGAATGAACGCTTCGATCAGTCCAGCCAAGTTCTTGCGCACATTAAGCCGTCCAACCGCCAAAACAAATGGCACTTCGTCGGAAAGACTCGACGGACGCCTCGGATGGGCCTCAAGTATTCCATCGGGGACGCCCAGACCAACTTTCGCAAGTCGAGCCCGCACTTCGGGCCACACGGCGCCGATCCGCGCGGTCTCCGAATTGGATGTGGTCAGGATGTTAGTAGCCCAACGGAGCGATGGGCGTATTGCGCTCAGGTAGAGCAGTTCTGTCTTCGTAAACCACTCCGGATTCGTCACGAAAAGGGCATCGTGTAACAGAACCACTCTTGGAGCCGTTGATAGCGGCGAACAGAAATTCTGCGTCAATACGGCGTCGTATTCGCCCCTACGCGCCGCAATCGTGGCAACAGCCACGGCGTGGTAGCGGGCCCACGTCGGGTAGTGGCTGACCTCAACCTTGAGCTGTCTCTGTCCAACATCTTCTCTCACCAACGAAATATGGCGACGCTGAGCGCGTAGCGTGATTTCGTCATCGGGGAAGGCACGGGACCAACCGCCTATCAATCCCCGCAACACATTACGGCCCGAGCGCGGCCCGTCGACCCACCAGTGTGCGTCAAATAGGATTCTCATGACCGCGGCGTTCGGCGGACCCGATGCGATCGTGGAGACGCGGACGCGGCTCCGTCGAGACAGATATCTAGCGCCTGACGGGCGCGCCGAACGTCAAGCACCTGGAGACACTGTGCGGTCAAATCCTGATTATCCTCAGGCATAGATCAACCTCAATGCGGCGTACGCTCCTTTCGGCGAGGGAGTCTAGGTGTGTTCAGGGGGTCACTACCTGTACGGCCAGATAGATGCGACCACCGATGGTGTGACGTATGACTGGGATGAGGAGTAGCTGGTGGCATCCCACTCCTAAAACCTCGAAGCCGTACCGCGACTACATCGATCACACGCGACGTCGGCGTGGCACGGCGTCGATTCGGTCGTAGTTCGCTTGATTGATTCGACGCTCGCGGTAGGTAGCCGCAACGCCAGCCGAGTACGACGTAGATCAATAAATATAGAAGCGCACCGGCGATGAAGGGAACTATCGCCGACTGGCGATTCTGGGGCATCGTCAGTAGGCCAATCGGCAACGCCGAGAATGCGGCGAGAAAAGCTACCGCATAGGGCCCACCGGCCGCACGAAGATAGAATCTTTGTGGGATACCTGCGCTCGCCTGCATGAGCCACAGGCCCGCGAATTTTGTGACGGGCACGCCAATCGCGATCGCCACCGTAAGACCCACGAAACCGAAGAACTTGGTTGCGAGTACTGCGGCAATCAACTGAAGGACCCCGGCCACCGCCGTAACCTTCGCAATCATCAGTGGGCGACCCATCGCCATGAGCGTGCAAGTACACGTCGAGGTCGAAACGTTGACCGAGATACCGATCAGTAGGGCGAGCAGGACCGCCACCACATCCGGATGAGGCCCGTCCAACCAGACGGGAATGGCGGTCACCGCGGTCGCCGCCATTGCGAACGGAATGAGTAATGCCACTGAAGTATTGCGACGCGTCAAATGTTCGTACTCGGTCAGAATCCCACCGACCCCACCAGAGACATAGATCCGGGTCAGGTGCGGCATCAACGCAGTTCCAGGAGACGCTCCCAGAACCTGCGCGGCCATCGCCGGCCGGCTGGCAAGCTCGTAGATTCCGGCGGCAGACGGTCCAATCAGCGCTCCAGCGACCAACTTTCCAGATTGGAACAGCAACAGATCTCCGAGGGCTGCGATCTGCGACGATATCCCGTAGGTAAAGATTTCGCGTGCAATTTCCAGGTTGGGCATGGCAAAGGTGATTCGTCCTTCGTCAGCCAAGATAACGACGACGACCACGACGAGCCCTAGAGAAATCCCAGCCAAAGTCCCGTAGGCGAATCCCAACAACGATGGCTCTACTGCAAGAACGGCGACTCCACCCACTGCTTGCAACGCAGACATGATTGCGACTGCAGTCAACGGGGGTACGGTTCGCCCCCTGCCGATCGATGCCGCCGCGAGCACTCGCGCAAGTAGCCCCACGAACAGGATCGCGACGGCGACCAGCAACAGCGTGCCGGCCTGCCCAGGGTTCCGCAGACCAAGCACTGGAGCAATGAGCTGCGATGTCAACAGAACAAGACCACTGAGTATCGCAGCCACGACGAACAGCGTCGCTACACATACCGCAACGACCCTGCCTTCATTCCGCACATCGCCCTTTGAATGAAAGGCCGCCACGTAGCGGCTCGCGGCTCGCGAAACTCCCAGATCGAACAAGGCGCCATACTGAGCTATTGCGCCGGTGATTGACCACACACCGAAGTCATGAAGACCAAGTTTGAAGAGCACATATGGGGTCGTGAAGAGCTGCACTCCGAAGCCCGCAACGATCGACGCAACCTGCGCCGCGGAACCGGCCTTGAGCGATTGAATACCGCGATTCGGGTGCGCCATGTCGACCTACCAGGCTGCGCAATTGGAAGTAAGTCGACTTGGCAGGCAGCTGCGAGATGTCCATCCCGCTAGCGACGACGTGCCGCGCACCTCAGCCATCAATCGCGGCTTTGACGCTCGTGGCGCCCTGTCGCACAACATGCTTCGGCCTCGTGACGAGTACCGCGCGGATACGCGAGATCATCCGCGGATCCTTGACGGAGTCGATAAGCCGCTGCGTACTGGGCGATTCTTCAGGCAATGTGGGTATTTGAAACTCTGGGTGCGGACCTTCGAGACTGGCAATCAGTTCAGCCAGCTCAATCTGATTGACGGTTGGCCGCTTCTCTATGGCAGGCCGAACGATTTGACGAATTCGGGAGTTGAAATCAACTTCTGGGTTGACCACGTCTAACCCGGATTCCGCACAGAAATCTACAAGCTGCCGGAACCACTTCTCGGGTCGTTCTGTGAGTTCAGCATAAGCGGTGAACAGAACTGGACGATGTGTGATCGAAGAGAGCATTTGGCGTGAATGACGCTCCCAAATCGCCAGGGAGACATCAATACTCACCCTGTCGCGCCGCGAGATGCTCGCAGCTACTGCGACCGGGTCTCGATATGGAACCATGGCCGGCTGTACGCCCAACACTTGATCCCAGAACGGGAGCAGCATGGGTAGTCGCGGATCCTTCCAAACCCAGCCCCGTCCGTTCCCGAACGCCCTCGTGAATACCCGCGAAGCGCGGCGCATGCAATGGTATTCCGTCACGTGGCTACCGTCGGCACGACGCGGCTTCCACCACGTCTGTCCGCTGGCGGCCAACAGGTAGTCATTGAACTCAATAAGGCTGCGACTTTCCAGATACCCGTCAGCGTTCCACTCGTCGGCGGGTAGCACATCGTTCGGCAGACGCAGCCCGGCAACTTCAGCGAACGCGGTTGCAGTCGATGTGCCGCTGCGACCAACTCCTACAACAATCAGGCCGTCTGCCATGTACGCACCTCGTTCCTCTCTCCGGAGTGTCGTTACGCGTTAAGCCGACTTCCTGCCGATGCGCGGACTCCGCGCACGGATGCCATACAGATTTGAGGATGAGCCTACCGAGCATTATTCACTCGGGTAGCACAATAAACACATCAATTGATAGCACCACCCCAGAAAGAGGCACATCGCCTTGATTCCGAGTTACTTCGCTATTCGGGGCAACCCTTGACCAATTTCCAATCCCAATTGGGGTGGGCGGTATGGTTCGTCGCACACCACGCTTGCCCTTCTGGGGTGTTCGTCCGCCACCACTCGAGAATCTTTTCCTGCTTTGCATGGCGGCCTTCGGGGCTGCCGGCAGAGTTACCGGGGTGGGTTGCATCCGCGACTACGGCCGTGCAATCCAACGATAGAAGCAACTTGGCCGGTGTGTTTGTCGAGCCGAAGTGCGAAGCCGGACGAAGCACCTGATTGACCACGATGCAATCATTTCGGGACAGCTCAGTTCCGAAGGTGGTTGAGATCTCCGACGCAAACTTCCATTGCGATAACATCGCCTCCGCTTCGCCGTATGTCTTGCCCACCATCGAAGGGATCGTTGCCGCAGCCGCGCCAGCGCCCGCCAGCGCCCCGGCCATCAATGACAACGTCAGAGCGAAACCAATTGTCTTGCCCACGAGTAGCTCCTGAAGACCCTTGTTACGACACGTGCGAACCATTGCGGTGTGCTCTCGCCGCCGCCCTGCCGGCGGTTGGCGCAGCGGACCTGAACATCTCGCTCACGCAGTCCGAAGCAATTCCGGCGTCCTGGACCAATACTTCGTGACGAGCTGAGCCGTCGACTCAATATTCATACGGCTTGAGGCGCCAAACACCATCGATTCGATGTTCGGCAGCGAAGCCACCCACTCGATCGCTTCGTCGGCGCGAATCGCCCCTGACGCGAAGACCGACATCGCGACTGCACGAAACCGCCTGTTGTGCAGAGCCTCCAAGTAGCTGTCCAGTCCGCCGGACATGCGGAACCCAAGCTTGTTGATGCTCGTGCAAACGATCGGATTCTCAATGCCAACTGCATCGAGAGCGACGAGAAGGCGCGGCATGTTCATGGTGATGAATCCCGGTTCCGCGTTGTACCTACTCGACACATGGTCGGCGAATATCCGGAACGCCTCAGTGAACCCCATACCGAGCAGAAAGTCGACGACGACGTTCTGCAGGAAGATCACCGGCGTGTTGAGGCCCCTGAACATCTTCATTTCGGCATCGATCAGGAGCGTGATGACACCCTCAATGTCCTTGTTAGCGAACGATTTTCCGCCGCGCATCGCGGCATCTAACAAGCCTTCACTGGGCAGGAACTGCCGGATCGCACCGAATATGCCGGCCTCCGTCATCGCGTTCGCATATTTGTGTGCGTAGGGCATGCACGGGTACACCGCTTGCCTCGAGTAGCGCTCCGGTTCCGCCCGGAAACGAGCTGCGACGTCGGCGATTCGATCATGCGTTGTACACATGAAAGTCGTCAAGTCCGCGTCGTACGCCGCGTCCAATACCGACATGATTGAGTCCAACGACTGGAAACGCATCGCTTGTGCGCGCGCTTTCTCTTCCGACATGTGATTTACGCCGAAGAATTGGTTGTCACCGAACAATAAGCGATCCATCATCGAGACCTACTCTCTGTGTGCAATCGGTGATTGCGGGGTTGATTCTTCAGCCGGGTCCAGAACCCGGTCCGTGCTGCGGCAGCTGATTTCCCGTCACCGATGTCCGCTAGCGCGTCGAGATGCCGCATGCTTCCGTCGGTGTTGTTGCTAATGGCATTCAGAACCTCATCGGTCACGCTGGCCTCGATGAAATCCGCAGTTCCGCGAACAGCGAATTCATTGATGCGCTTCAACCACACATCTACCTGCGCCGAATATTCCTCCCCACGAACGTAGAAGTCGACTTCGTCTGTCAATTCAGTGGTGTATCGAACCGTCCAACCCTTGGCGTAACCCTCTGGCGCATGTGCAGCGTCACGCAGATAGAGTCTGAGTTCTTGGCGGTCGACGACGATCTTGCCGTTAGTGCCCCAAATCGATACAGACGTCGTCATTTTTCGATGCGATTCGTCCGACCAACTGACCGAAAGTTGCCCAGTGACACCGCCGGGCCAACTGAGTGTCGTAAACACTTCGTCCTCGGTTTCCGCCGAAAACACCTTCGCCAGTATGGTTCCTGAAATTGATTCTGGTCGCCCGAAGTACCAGGTCAATATATCCGCCGGATGCGCAGCATAGTCATATAGAGCACCGCCGCCCTCCTCTTTCTTACTGCGCCAAGTACCACCTTTGGGCTTCAGAACCACTGGCCCGTAGGCCTCGGCTAGGGCGTGGGTGACCGTTCCCAATGCCCCTAACTCAAGGAGTCGTTTAACTTCGCGAAATGTTGCGAGGTGACGGTTGTGATATCCGACCTGTGTGACGAGTCGTTTGTCACTCGCCAATTGAGCAAGGGCAACCGAGTCAGCCGGGTCGAGGCAGAATGGCTTCTCGCAGAAGACGTGAAGACCGCGCTCAAGACAGGTGCGCACCATCGGTGCATGGTATTTCGACGGAGTTGCGATCACCACGGCCTCTACATCTGCGCGATCGAGCATCTCTTCGAGATTGGAGTACGTATTGACTCCCGTATATTTTGTGAGGATATCGAGGATATATCCGCTTGAATCACAAAGACCAACTACTTTGGCATCTTGGTGCGCATTGATGATCGAAAAATGGGATAGCCCCATTTTCCCTAGACCAACCACCCCTACGTTGACCACTGAATTTCCCTCCTTCTCAATCCAGTTCGCGACTCACGGGGGCGCATGCTACTGAGCAGCAGTGCCTCGTATTGCGAGGCAACGTGGTGCCACGTGAACTCGCTGTCAAAGCGCGCTAATGCGCTGCGACTCAATGTCGCCGCGAGCTCAGGATTTGTGAGGAGTTCATCGATGCACTTTTCCGCCTCAGCCGGCGAACTGAAATACAGACCGGCACTGCCCGCTACCCAGGTGTTGTACTTGTTGTCGTGCGCGATAACGGGGTTTCCTGCGGCCAGTGCTTCAACAAGGGACGGATTTGTGCCGCCTACGGTATGACCGTGTAGGTAACCGAGTGAGTGGTAACGCAGTGCTTGAACGACGGATGGGTCGTAGATGGCCCCTAGAAATTCGACTTCCTCGCTGGCAGCCTCTAGTACCGCTCGATGATAGGAGTCAGCGTCACCGTTGTAGTCGCCCAGAACGGCGAGCGTGACGCCCCGCGCCTTGGCCGAAAATGCTTGCACAAGTTCAAGAATCGAATTTTCGGGGAGCGGCCGCGCAACGAGTGTCAGATACTTCCTGGGCTCCAAGCCGAGAGCCCGAATCGGACCCGTCGGTGCGTCGTCGACCCGATGCGCTCCGTACGTGATCGTCGTGATCTTGCGTTCTGGAGCCCGAGTCCGCAGATAGGTTTTGAGCTCAGGGTGGTCGGCGATAAGTTCGTTTGCAAACCATGCGGCGAGACGCTCGTTGATATAGAGGACACTCTGCCAGAAGATGCCCCAGCGTTTGCGTGACCACTCGATGCCATCCATGTTGACGATGCTCGGTATACCGCGAAGCCGGAGCAAGATATTGAAAACTCCTGTGTTATATCCGAAAGTGAGGCAGACGTCCGAATGTTTGAGTGCATGCCGAATCGATAGCCAGTCGAACTTCGCAGTGCCCGTACACCTCATATTGGGCACCGAGATGTTGACCCGTTCGATGCCATTCCAAACATCCTCATAAACAGGCTGTTGATGAGCCGTCTGGCAGTACACAATTACGCGCCAGCCGCGACTGACGAGGTAACGTCCGACGTTCTCTGCTGCAGTCTCGAATCCGCCGTACTCGGCCGGCACGCCGTGCGTCCCGAGTATGCGGACCGTCGCTCGCTCTTCTACCGGATCGGACATGAAACCTCGCGTGTTAGCAGGTCCTTAGCGCACACGGACTCTGGTGTGCTTCTGCCGAAAATGCTATGCGGCTCCATCCGCGCAGGAGGGCGATTCGCCAAAGTTTTTTACCACAGCGTCAATAGCAAAGATTCCTGGGGTTCGTGGCAATTTCATAGACATTTGCAGCACTCAGCCGCATGCTTTCCGGGATGACGGCTGCACTGGCGATTGATGCCACTACACAGCTGATACCTACTGGTAAATGTGGATTTGAGACCGACGATCCCGGAGGTCGACAGGACCTGACCCGACTTTCCCGCCATAGCCACAGGTAGCTTCAGCAATGAGTCTGGTTACCCCGACCATCCGCAGCGTTGCAACAAAACCTGGTCGAATGTTGACCCGCAGTAGCCCGAGTTGACCACCCCCTTCGGCACGCTCCAGGAGCACGTCGTTGCGATCAACATCCCAATGCGTCGCCCCGGTCTGATGCCAATGAGATCAGTGGGGCCAGGGGGAGCCCCGGGGTGCCGACAGACCACTCGGAAGTGCCCGCTGTCACGGAGTGCACAGCGATGCCGGCGCATCCGGACGGAAGGCTCCGACCGTCGCACCTGCAGTCACCGATCGGCTCGGCGAGCACCTTCAACGAGGCTGCGCTGACCGTGCCGGTTTCGGTCGTCCCCATGACCTTTGATCAAGTGGATCAATGTTGGTGCGCTGGGCGTTTCGCGCCTTCGAGCGACAGTCGGTCCTTCGCCTTCAGGAACGGGCTTTCGATGAACCGCCAGGACAAGAGCGCAGCCGCAAACGTCAGGGGAACCCCAATCATCCCCAGCGACAGCGGGTTAGCAATTCCAAACCCAAAGAGGATCACCATATATATCGGGTAATGCCAGATATATAGCCCGTAGCAGATTCGTCCCAGGAAAACCAAGGGCGGCGAGCGGAAAATGTAATGGGGAATCGTCTGCTCTGGAAGTACGAGTGCAGTGATCAAGCATGCCGAAGCCAAGGTGAAGAACAATGAAATCCCGCCATACATAGCCCGGTTCTGCTGATCCATTGCGAATCCACCGACAGCCAGTGCGACAACGGAGGGCACTGCCAAGAGCTTCGCGGTGCGCTGAAGGGCGGCACTTTGGTGCACCCGGGGAATGGCCATTGCGACACCCAACGCGCAGCCGATCAGAAGGGCGTCGCCGCGCATGTCGGTTCCGTTGTACAGCCGGTCGATGGATGCTCCGTGGGCAGCGAGCCAGCTGCGCCAGCCCGCAAATCCGAACGCCAGCAGCACTATTAGCGCGACTAGCCGCATCCGAAGTCCGACGGTCCTCAACAGCAGCGTCAGGACGACGGGCCATATCAGATAGAACTGCTCTTCCACCGCCAGCGACCACGTGTGACCGAGGAAGCCGGGTATCGGAACCTCGAAGGCTCTGGTCCAGTTCGAGATGTAGGTGGCCGCGACGGCTGCCTGCTTCAACTGGCCGCGGAAGTTGTCGAGGACCAGGTACGCGACCACGACAAAGGTCAGAATCATGGCGTAGTTGGCCGGAAACAGTCGAAGGACGCGCCGGAGGTAGAAGGTGCCGAATCCGACGCTTCCCGTCTTTGTCCACCGCTTCAGCAGCAACGAAGTTATCAGATAGGCGCTCATCACGAAGAACATGTCCATGTACAGGAAAGCGCCTGGGCACCAACTGATATCGAGGTGTGCCGCCAGAACGCAAAGCGTCGCCGTCCCTCGCAGGCCGTCAAGTCCGGGGTTGTAGCCGAGTGGATAACGGCTTGGATCGTAACGAAGCCATTCAGGAAGCAATGTCATTCGCCCCTCCGCCAAGGGCGAGGGATCAGCGAAAGAGGCGCACGCACGTCGACACCCTCGGGCCTCAGATCAACGCCCTAGGGCACTCACCGCGGAACGCGGCCGGCTCGATTCCCGGTCCAACAGGTCAAGCAGATACCAGCCGTAGCCGGACTTCACCTGACACTCGGCGCACTCCCGGAGCTCGTCATCGGTGAGAAATCCCTGTCGCCATGCGATCTCCTCTGGCACACCGATTTTCAATCCGCTGCGCCGTTCCATGGTGCGGACGAAGTCAGCAGCGTCCGTCATACTGTCGACCGTGCCGGTGTCGAGCCACACCGTTCCGCGAGGCAGCACCTGCACATGCAACCGGCCCTGTTCCAGGTACCGACGGTTGACGTCGGTGATCTCGTACTCCCCGCGGTCACTCGGCCGCAGATCCCGCGCAATATCGACAACATTGTGGTCATAGAAATACAGGCCAGGAACCGCATAGTTGCTCTTGGCAATCTTGGGCTTTTCTTCCAGCGATACGGCCATACCGTCTTCATCGAATTCGATGACGCCATACTGACTGGGCTCGGCGACCCGATAGGCGAAAATCGCGCCGCCGTCGATCTCCGTGAAGCACTGGAGTTGAGTGCCCAACCCCGGGCCATACAACAGATTGTCGCCCAGTATCAACGCGACTTTCCCGGACCCGATGAAGTCGGCGCCGATGGAGAACGCCTGCGCAAGCCCTTCGGGCGATGGCTGCTGGGCGTATGTGATCGATGCTCCGAACCGCGAACCATCGCCCAACAATCGTTTAAAGCTGGGCGCATCGAAGGGCGTGGTGATCACGAGTATGTCCCGGATATGCGCCAGCAGGAGTGTCGAAAGCGGGTAGTAGATCATCGGCTTGTCGTAGACCGGGATCAACTGTTTGGACACACCTAGGGTGATCGGGTGCAGCCTCGTGCCCGACCCGCCCGCTAGGATGATGCCCTTCACGGGCTTATCGTGGCACGTCAGGACCGTGCACACTGGATTATTGACGTTTGCGTTAAGACTCTTCTGGGAGGTTCCTTGCGCATCCTGTTCGTCTGCACCGGTAATATCTGCAGATCGCCCACCGCAGAACGACTTTCGACCGCTTCGGCCGAACAGATGGGCATCCCCAACTTCGCCGCGTCCAGCGCGGGAATCCACGCAGTGATCGGACATCCGGTCCATCGATTCGCTGCTGAGGTCTTGATCGGACTCGGCGGCGACCCCGCGAACTTCGCTGCGCGACAGCTGACTCCGCGAATCGCCGCCGATGCGGACCTTGTTCTGACGATGACCGCGGCACAGCGCACTGCCGTACTCGAACTCGCGCCGCGTCAGTTTCGAAAGACCTTCACCCTCGGCGCAGCCTCCCTGCTGACTGCGACGTACGGCGCACACACGGTGGCCGACCTCGCGCCACTACGCCTCCACCTGCCCGAACATCAACCCGTGGAAATCGCTGATCCGATCGGCCAGGACCTCGACACCTTCGAGGCAGTCGGCGAGCAGATCGCCGCGCTACTGCCGCCCGTCCTCACCCTGCGCCCCTAGGCCGGTCAGGCCCAGCGGGTCGCTTCGACCTCGGCCGGCAGCGGCGCGTGCAGCGGCACGTCCAGCCCGTCGTAGATGCCCGGCTTCTGGGTGGCAAGCCACTCGATCGCGCCGAGCAGCCGGTTGGCCGCGGTGGTGTTGCCGCCGTCGGCCCGGGTACCGCCAGGCACGTCGGCGCGCACCACGATGGTCAGCTGTGGATCGCCGTCGATGATCACCCGGTGGTCGCCCACGCCCTCGTCGGGCTGCGGCCAGTCCGGCGCACACGACGGGTCGATACGGGTGATGTGTTCGATGATCACGCGCTGCACACCTTGCGACCACCCGATGACCTCCAGCCGGAAGGCGCCCTGGGTGCCGGCTTCGAATCGGCCCATGACGTTCTCGACGGCCTCGGTCAGCGGTAGCCGCTCACAGGTCTCGGTGATGTCGTCGATCTCGATGCCGAGCCCGCGGCCGATGAGCCGGACGTTGCCGCCCCACACCATGGTGGGGATGGTCGGGATCAGCATCAGCGGCGTCTCATCCATCGAGCCGCCGAAACCGCAGCGCACCCGCACCGCTTCGGGCTGGTTGTAGGTCGAGTAGTCGAAGATCTCCTGGCACCTGATGGTCTTGATCCGGGTGCACAAGCCGGCCGCCGTCACGGCGAGCGCGTCGTTGCCCCACCCGGGATCGACCCCCGACACCAGCAATGAGGCGTTGCCCGCCTCAGCGGCGTCAGAGAGTCGCTCAACCCACTCAGCCGGCGCCGAGGCCGGGTCATACAGGGAGTACAGCGACGGCGTCACGACATGCTTGCCCGCCCGCAGACAGCGCTCGATCTCGGCGATGGCCTCCTCCGGGCGGATATCTCCGGAAGACATATAGGCCACCGCGTCGCAGTCAGCCAGGGCCGCGTCGATGTCGGTGGTGGCGACCTTGCCGGTCAGGGTGTCCAGGTTGGCGAACGTCGCCGCGTCGCGACCGGCCTTGTCCGCACTCGAGGTGATGACCGACGTCAACTCGAGCCCCGGGAACGCGACCGCCGAGCGGATCGCCGTGGCCCCCATGTTGCCTGTACCCCACACCGCTACCCGACGCATACCTCACATAACCACGGCATGGTGACCCGCCTCACAGCGACCCCCCAGGATTGCCGTCAGACCGCGCCGATCCGGGGCTGCGATCACAGTGGACGCAAGCCTTCGCATGCACCGCGAAGACGCCACAACACGGCCCCCATTGGCCCCAACTGACACGTCATCCTCAGTTCCGGAAGTTTCCGGTGGCGGACATCACATTCGGACTAAACTGCAGGTCAGTGGCCATAAACCGGCCACCAAACCACCCCGTTCAACCACTGGGTTGGTTAGCTGCGAAAAATTTGCTCTTGACTGCTTTGCGATGAAGTTACCCGGCGGTATAGTTAGCCCCAGTTACTGGTGGGTAACTTAGCCCTGAGTACCCAACCCCTACAGTCCATCTCATCGAGGAGAAATCGTGGGCCACTACAAGAGCAACGTCCGTGACCAGGTGTTCAACCTGTTCGAGGTCTTCGGCGTAGACAAGGCGATGGGTGAAGGCAAGTTCGCCGACCTGGACGCCGACACCGCCGGGGAAATGCTCAACGAGATCGCGCGCCTCGCCGAGGGCCCGATCGCCGATTCGTTCGCCGACGGCGACCGCAACCCGCCGGTCTTCGACCCCGCGACCCACACCGTCACCCTGCCCGCGCCCTTCAAGAAGTCGATGCGCGCACTGCTCGACGGCGGCTGGGACAAGGTCGGTCTGAAGGAAGAGCTCGGCGGCATGCCGATGCCCCGCGCGCTGCAGTGGGCGCTCATCGAGCACGTCCTCGGCGCCAACCCGGCCGCCTACATGTACGCCATGGGCTCGGGCATGTGCGAAATCTTCTACAACAACGGCACCGACGAGCAGAAGAAGTGGGCCGTCCTCGCTGCCGAGCGCGGCTGGGGCGCCACCATGGTGCTGACCGAGCCCGACGCCGGCTCTGACGTTGGCGCCGGCCGCACCAAGGCCACCCAGCAGGCCGACGGCACCTGGCACATCGACGGTGTGAAGCGATTCATCACCTCGGCCGACTCGGACGACCTGTTCGAAAACATCATGCACCTGGTGCTGGCCCGCCCCGAGGGCGCCGGACCGGGCACCAAGGGTCTGTCGCTGTTCTTCGTGCCGAAGTTCCACTTCGACCCCGAGACCGGTGAGCCCGGCGAGCGCAACGGTGCCTTCGTCACCAACGTCGAGCACAAGATGGGTCTGAAGGTTTCGGCCACCTGTGAGCTGACGCTCGGCCAGCACGGCACCCCCGCCGTCGGTTGGCTCGTCGGTGAGGTGCACAACGGCATTGCGCAGATGTTCGACGTCATCGAGCAGGCCCGCATGATGGTCGGCACCAAGGCCATCGCGACCCTGTCGACCGGCTACCTGAACGCTCTCGAGTACGCCAAGACCCGCATCCAGGGCGCCGACCTGACCCAGATGATGGACAAGACGGCCCCGCGCGTCTCGATCATGCACCACCCGGACGTTCGCCGGGCGCTGCTGACCCAGAAGTCCTACGCCGAGGGCCTGCGCGCCGTGTACCTGTACACCGCGTCGTTCCAGGACCCCGAGGTCGCCAAGGCCGTCCACGGTGTGGACGCCGAGCTGGCCTTCAAGGTCAACGACCTGATGCTCCCGATCGTCAAGGGCGTTGGTTCGGAGCGGGCCTACGAGAAGCTGACCGAGTCGCTGCAGACCTTCGGTGGTTCCGGCTTCCTGCAGGACTACCCGGTCGAGCAGTACATCCGTGACGCCAAGATCGACTCGCTGTACGAAGGCACCACCGCCATCCAGGCGCAGGACTTCTTCTTCCGCAAGATCATCCGCGACAAGGGCCAGGCCCTGGCATTCGTCGCCGGCGAGATCGAGTCGCTGATCAAGAACCAGGACGGCAACGGCCGCCTGAAGGCCGAGCGCGAGCTGCTGGCCACCGCCTTGGGCGACGTCCAGGGCATGGCCGCCACCCTGACCGGCTACCTGATGGCCGCTCAGGAAGACCCGAAGGCCATCTACAAGGTTGGTCTGGGCTCGGTCCGCTTCCTGCTCTCGGTCGGCGACCTGGTCATCGGCTGGCTGCTGCTCAAGCAGGCTGCTGTCGCCATCAAGGCGCTGGACAACGGCGCCACCGGCGAGGACCGCGCGTTCTACGAGGGCAAGATCGCGTCCGCATCGTTCTTCGCGAAGAACATGCTGCCGCTGCTCACCAGCACCCGCACCGTCATCGAGTCCATCGACAACGAGACCATGGAGCTGGACGAAGCGTCCTTCTGATCCGTGTCAAAGTGAACGGCCCCCGCTTCGGCGGGGGCCGTTTTCTTTTGTGTTCACTCCGCGCTGCGGGCGGATTTGTGCGAGTAGCGGTGTGCGTGGGCGCAGGGTCAACGGCTAGTCGGGGAGGCGCTGGCTGATCTCGAAGGCCAGGCACAGCTCGGCGACGTCGCGAGGGCGGGACAGGGACCGTCCCGTCCGCTCCTCGATGCGGTGCAGCCGGTGCCGAATGGTGTTGGGGTGGCAGAAGATTGCGGCCGCCGCCTCGTTGGCCGAGCCGCCGGCGTCGAGCCAGGCCTGAAACGTCTGGGAGAGGATGGCCCGCTCCTCGGCCGGCAGCTCACGGAGCCCGCCCAAAACCGACTCCTCGATGCGGTTCATCACCTCCGGCGCGCTGACGGCGGCGAACGCCAGCGGGGCGTCGTCGAACGCACTCACCCAACCGTCGCGCCCCGGCTTACCCGTCACCGCCAGCCGGGCCAGCCGCAGGCCCTCGCCGGTCGCCGCCAGACTCGTGAACGCCGGGCTCAAGCCGACCCGCGCCGTCGCGATCTTGCGCAGCACCTCGACCAGCACGCCGTACGTCGCGTCCTGCCGCAGGTGCACGACACCGACCTGCAGATCGGGCAGCAGGCGCCAGGCCGACCGGATGTCGCGGGCCGCGAGCTTGCTCGTGATCTCGGGCAACCCCAGCTTGCCGATCGCCGGAATCTCGGCTGCCGCAACCACATACGGGCCCGTTGTCGGGAGGCCCAGCAGATCGGCTGCCTCCCACAGGCTTTGGTTGTCGGTGATGCGGCCGAGCAGCACCGCCTCCACCAGAGCCGAACGCTCCTCTTCCCGGTCCACGATCTGGCTGGTGAGCTGTTCCCGGTAGGTGCCGGTCATCGCTTGGGTGAACTCGTCCTGGCTGAGGAAGATGCGCGCGCTGGCCTCCAGGATGGACTCGGTCGGGATGCCCGCCTCCCGTGCGGCCGCGACGCTGCTCTCCCACATGTACCGGAAACCAATGCGGTAGGCCGTCATCACCGCCGCCAGCGGAATGCCCTCGACGGCCCGCTGCCGGCCGGTCGCCTCGGCCGGCGACAGGTCCGCCTCGCCGTCATTACAGAGGGTGTGGAACACGAAAGTCATGTTGGCGACACAACTTTCGCGCACATTGTCGCGGGCTGACGGCGTCGCCCGGTAGCCGTCGATCCGGCTGTAGATGCGGTCGGCCAGTTGCTCACCGAGAGCCTCCACCCGCGTGAGCATGATCCGGCTGAGTTCCAGCATGTCCTCGTCGACCCCGGCCATCAGCCAACCTTAGGTGAGGTGCCGATTGTGGTCGGCCACATTCAGCGGTGGCCACTGTTGTTCCCGCCACCATCGCCTCTGGGGCCGCCTGGAATCACGCTTGAATGCATGACCAACCTGAGCCAGAACCTCGTCGCGAGCCGAACCCGTCGTCCCGACCACGTCGCCCTCCGCTGCGACGACCAGACGTACACGTACGCCGAGTTCGACAACGCCGCCGCCCGCGTAGCCACGCTGCTGCAGCAGGCCGGCATCGAGCCCGGTGACCGCGTCGGCGTCATGCTGCCGAACGGGCCGGCCTTCGCCGCGGCGTTCTACGGGATCCTGTACGCCGGCGCCGTCGCGGTGCCGATGAACCCGCTGCTCAAGGCCCCGGAGATCGAGTTCTACCTGTCGAACACGACAGCCAAGGCGCTGTTCGCACCGCCGGCCTTCGCCGGTGAAGCGCAGGCGGGTGCCGAGGCCGCGGGTGCGGGCTGCTGGGTGGTCGACGACGCCGGGTTGGCGGCACTGATCGCGGACCTGCCCGCACAAGCCGCGCCGGTCGAGCGCGCCGACGACGACACCGCCGTCGTCCTGCACACCTCCGGCACGACGGGCAAGCCCAAGGGCGCCGAGCTCACCCACGGCGGCCTGGGCCGCAACGCCGACGTCTGCGTGCGGACCCTGATGAACATCGGGCTCGACGACGTGGTGATGGGCTGCCTGCCGCTGTTCCACGTGTTCGGCCTGACGTGCGGCCTCAACTCGGCGGTGCTGGCCGGGGCGACCCTGAGCCTGCTGCCCCGCTTCGATCCGGCCAAGACACTCGAGCTCATCGAGCGGGACGGCGTGACGATCTTCGAAGGCGTCCCGACGATGTACTCGGCGCTGTTGGCAGCGGCCGGTTCGGCGTCGACGGACACGCTGCGGGTGGCCGTCTCGGGCGGCGCAGCGATTCCGGTCCAGGTGCTGCAGGACTTCGAAAAGACCTTCGACTGCCCGGTGCTGGAGGGCTACGGGCTGTCCGAGACCTCGCCCGTGGCGGCGTTCAACCACCCGGACCGCCCGCGCAAGCCCGGCTCGATCGGCACACCCGTCGAGGGCATCGAGATGCGCGTGGTCGACAACGACGGCGCCGAGGTGGCGCAGGGCGAACCCGGTGAAATCCAGATCCGCGGCCACAACGTGATGAAGGGCTACTGGAACCTGCCCGACGCCACGGCCGAAGCGATCAACGCCGACGGCTGGTTCGCCACCGGTGACATCGCGCGGACCGACGAGGACGGCTACTACTACATCGTCGACCGCAAGAAGGCGCTCATCATCCGCGGCGGTTTCAACGTCTACCCCCGCGAGATCGAAGAGGTGCTCTACACCCACCCGGCGGTCGCCGAGGCGGCTGTGGTGGGCATCCCGCACGACTCGCTCGGCGAGGAGGTCGGCGCCGCCGTCAGCCTCAAACCTGGCATCGAGGTCGCCGCCGACGAACTCCGCGAGTTCGTCAAGAGCCAGGTGGCGGCCTACAAGTACCCGCGACGCATCTGGTTCCTCGACGACCTGCCCAAGGGCCCGACCGGCAAGCTCCTCCGTCGCGAAATCACCATCCCCACAACGGAAAGCGACAATTGACATGGCAACCCTGCACCCCGACGAACTCGCCGCACCACTGGACCTGCTGCTGACCAGCGCCACCAAACCGTTCGCGCGCCGGATGCTGCCCGACCAGGCCTGGGCCCGGATGGCCGTCAGCCTGGCCAAGCAGCCCGGCACCGTGCTCGACCGCGGCAAGGAACTGGCACGTGAGCTCGGCAGCATCGCCAATGGCGACTGCGACCGGGCCCCGCAGCGTGCCGACAAGCGATTCAGCGACCCTGCGTGGCAACAGAATCCGGTGCTGCACCGCATCATGCAGGGTTACCTGGCCGCATCGGACACCGCCGAAAAGCTGTTCTCCGACGCCGACCTGGACTGGCGCGACGAAGCGCGGATGCGGTTCGTCTTCGACAATGCCATCGAAGGCCTGGCCCCCACCAACAACCCACTGATCAGCCCGCTGGGCTGGAAGGCAATGATCGACACCGGCGGGCTCAGCGCCGTCCGCGGACTGAAAGCCTTTGCCCGCGACATCATGTCGTCACCGCGGGTGCCGGCCATGGTCGAGCCGGACGCCTACACCGTCGGCGAGACGGTGGCCGTCACCAAAGGTGCGGTGGTGCTGCAGACCCGCATGTTCGAGCTGATCCAGTACGCACCCCAGACCCCGACGGTGCACACCGTGCCGCTGCTGATGGTGCCGCCGGTGATCAACAAGTACTACATCATGGACATCGCGCCCGGACGCAGCATGATCGAGTACTTCGTGCAGCAGGGCCAGCAGGTGTTCGCGATATCGTGGCGCAATCCGCAAGCCCGGCACAAGGATTGGGACATCAATGCCTACGGCGCGGCGATCATCGAGGCCATCGACGCGGTGCGGACCATCACCGGCGCGGCCGGCACCCACCTGATGGCGAGCTGCTCCGGCGGCATCATCACCGCCATGACCGCCGCCCATCTGGCCGAGACCGGTGACGGCGACAAGGTCGCGAGCCTCACCCTCGCGGTGACGGTGCTGGATCAGGATCGGGCCGGATTCGCTTCTGCCGCAATGAGTGATCGCGCCGCCCAGGCTGCGATCGCCACCTCGGCCCGCAAGGGTTATCTGGACGGCAAGGCCATGGCTGAGATGTTCGCCTGGCTGCGACCAACCGATCTGGTCTGGCGATACTGGGTGAACAACTACGTGCAGGGCCGCAGCCCGGCAGCGTTCGACGTGCTGTTCTGGAACGCCGACACCACCCGCATGGCGGCCGCGCTGCACCGCGACATGGTGTTGATGGGCCTGAACAATTCGCTGGTCACCCCGGGCGCGATCAGCATGCTCGGCACGCCCATCGACCTGTCGAAGATCACCTGCGACGCGTACGTCATCGGCGGCATCGCCGACCACATCTCACCGTGGCAGGCGACCTACCGCAGCGCGAAGTTGTTGGGCAGCAAGGACAACCGTTACGTGCTGTCCACCAGTGGCCACATCGCGGCGCTGGTCAATCCGCCGGGCAACCCGAAGGCGTCGTACCGGATTGCCCAGGTGCAGGACGGGACGCCCGAGGAATGGCTGACCGAAGCCGAAAAGTCCAGTGACTCTTGGTGGCCCGACTACGTCGCATGGCTGGCCGAGCGCAGCGGCGACGACGTCGACGCACCGACGACGCTGGGCGCCGGGGGCTTCGTCGCCACCGGTCCGGCGCCCGGCACCTACGTGCTGCAGAAATGACCACGACGGAGCGGTACGTGTCGGTCGGGGGCCAGCGGCTGCGGGTCCGGGTCGACCGAGGCACTGACCCCAACGCGGTTCCACTGGTGCTGTGCAACGGTATCGGCGCCAGCCTCGAGGTGCTCGACCCCTTCGTCGAGCACCTCCCCGGCACCACGGTGATCCGGTTCGACGTGCCCGGGACCGGCGGGTCACCAACGTCGTTCGCGCCCTATGGCTTTCCCTACCTGGCCTGGGTGCTGGGCCGCCTGCTCAACAAGCTGGGGTTCACGGTCGTCGACATCCTCGGCCTGTCCTGGGGCGGGGCGCTGGCCCAGCAGTTCGCGTTCCAGAACCCGAGGCGCTGCCGGCGGCTGGTGTTGGTGGCGACCGGAACCGGCGCCGTGATGATCCCCGGACACCCGAGGGTCCTGGCGAAAATGGTCACGCCGAAACGGTTCTCGAATGCCGGGTATGCGGCCTCGATCGCCGGAGAACTCTATGGCGGCACCGTCCGCCAGCACGGCGACGACATCGCCAAGCTGTTCCTGCAGCAGCTGCACGCCGGTTCGAAGATCGGTTACCTGCACCAGTTGTTGGCCGGCGCGGTGTGGACGAGCATCCACGCGCTGCCCGCGGTCCGTCAGGAAACCCTGATCGTGGCCGGCACCGACGACCCGATCATCCCGGTGGCCAACGCGCGGATCATGAATTTCCTGATGCCGCACTCGCAGCTGCATCTGCATTCCGGCGGGCACGTCGATCTCATCACCAACGCCACCGAGTTGGCGCCGGTGATCGCCACGTTCCTCGGCGAGCCAGGAGCGCGGGCGTAGCTGTCGAACGTCAGACGAACGTGCCGACCAGGTGGCCGACGGCATAGGTGGCGCCCAGCGCCAGGGCGCCGCCTATCACGTTGCGTGCCACGGCCTTTCCGACCGGAGCCCCACCAAGCCGAGCCGACACCACCCCGGTGATCGCCAACGCCAGGAGCACCGCGAACATGGTCACCGGTACGCGGAGCGCCGTCGGGGGCAGCAGGATCGCGATCAAGGGCAACAATGCTCCGACGGTGAACGACACCGCCGACGAGAACGCAGCCGCCCATGGGTTGGCTAAATCGCCTGGCGTGATGCCCAATTCGACGGCCGCATGCGCCGCGAACGCGTTGTGATCGGTGAGTTCCTCGGCTGCGGTGCGGGCCGTCGACATCGACAGCCCTCTACCCTCCAACAGGCCGGCCAGTTCGTCGAGTTCAGCCGCGGGGTCTTCCTTGAGCTCGCGCTTCTCCTTGGCCAGGAGGGCCCGTTCAGTGTCACGCTGGGAACTCACGGACACGTACTCGCCCAAGGCCATCGACACCGCACCGGCCACCAATCCGGCCATACCGGCGGTGAGTATCGGCCCGCGCTCCGCCGTCGCTGCCGCGACACCGACGACGATGCCGGCGGTCGACACGATGCCGTCGTTGGCGCCGAGCACGCCGGCACGCAACCAGTTCAGTTTCGAGGCAACCGAACCCGCATGGGGTTCGGCATCATGGGACGAGATCGCCATTCCTGCAACGCTATGCGGGCTCGCGCCGATTCGCCAGCCAATGAAGCCTTGCCAAACCTGCTCAGGATTCCAGTTTTTTGAGCACCGCGCGAGTGCGGGCCCGGCCCTCGGCGGACGGATCGAAGGTCACGCCGACGTATTCGTCGACGCCGGCGGCCTCGATTTCGGCGAGCCGGTCGCGCACCGTCTGCTCGTCGCCGATGATCGCGATGTCCTCCGGACCGGCATAGCCCTCGCGGTCGAGCATGGCCCGGTACGACGGCAGGTGCCCGTAGATCGCGAACTGCTCGGCGGCCTGCTTGCGGGCGCCGTCGACGTCGTCGGTCACGGACACCGGGATAGCGGCGACCACTCGGACGGCATCGGCGCGGCCGGCGTCCGCGGCCGCCTGGCGCAAGGTCGGACCGACATGTCCGGCAAGGGTTTTCGGCCCCGTCATCCAGGTGACGGTGCCCGCCGAACGTCGTCCGGCGATCTGCAGCAGCTTCGGCCCGAGCGCGGCGATGTACACCGGCGGCGTCGGTGCCCCGGGGATCATCAGCGCACCGCGGGTGGTGACGGTCTCGCCGGTGGCGCCGGCCTTCTCGCCGTTCAGCAGCGGCAGCAGTCCGTCGAGGTATTCGTTGAGCCGGCGCACCGGCTTGTCCCACGGGATGCCCCACATGCCTTCGGTGACGGCCTGGTGCGTCATGCCGAGCCCGAGCAGCAGCCGTCCACCCGACATCTGGCTGATGGTCAGCGCGCGCTGAGCCAGCAGCATCGGATGCTGATTCTGGATGGGCAGCACGCCGGTGCCGACCTCGATGCCGTCGACCTCGCGCAGCCCGACCGTCAGCACCGTGAGAAGGTCTGGTTCATAAGGCATCTGGGCGAACCAGGCCCGGCGAAAACCCTCGTCGCGCAGCTGATTCAGGTACGCGACGGTGTCATCGACGGGAGATTTGAGACCACTCAACGAACCGAAAATGCTGATCTGCACGGGATGCTCCTTGAGTCCGGGTTACGTCACCTGTGAGTATCGAACCATGAGCACCGATGCACCAGAGACCGCCCGACTGCAATATTTCGGACCCAACTGGTTCGCGTCGGTGATGGGCACGGGCATCGTCGCCACCGCAGCGGCGTCCCTGCCGGTGCACCTGCCGGGGCTGCGGGGCTTCGCCGAAGGCGTGTGGGTGATCGCCACCGCCCTGCTGGTGCTGCTGATCGTCGCGGTGTCGGTGCAGTGGGTGCGCCACCCCAAGGTGGCGCGCGGTCAGGTCCGCAACCCACAGATGACGCACTTCTACGGCGCGGCACCGATGGCGCTGATGACCGTCGGCCTCGGCGCCCTGCTGCTCGGGAAAGACCTGATCGGCACGCGCCTGGCCGTCGACCTGGACTGGATCCTGTGGACCGCCGGCACCATCGGCGGCCTGTTCACCGCGATGACCATCCCGTTCCTGATGTTCACGCAGCTGGAAGTCGGGCCGGACGCCGCGTTCGGTGGCTGGCTGATGCCCGTCGTGCCGCCGATGGTGTCGGCGGCGTCCGGCGCCCTGCTGCTGCAGTATCTGCCACCGGGCACGGGCAGAACCACGATGTTCTACGGCTGTTTCGCGATGTTCGGGCTGTCGCTGGTCGCCGCACTGATCATCATCACGATGATCTGGAGCCGGCTGGCGCACTACGGCACCTCGGGATCGGCGCGGGTCCCCACGTTGTGGATCGTGCTGGGTCCGCTGGGGCAGGGCATCACCGCCGCGGGACTGCTCGGAACAGCGGCGACCTTGGCCGTCAGCCCGGAGCTGGCGTCGGGCATGAACATCTTCGCGGTGCTGTTCGGCGTTCCGGTGTGGGGTTTCGCGGTGCTGTGGATCAGCCTGGCCAGCGCCCTGACGGTGCGGACCATGCGGCGCGGTATGCCCTTCGCGCTGACCTGGTGGAGCCTGACGTTCCCCGTCGGCACCTTCGTCACCGGCACGTCGCAACTCGCCGCACACACCGGCCTGCCGGCGTTCCGGGTCGCCGCGGTCCTGGCGTACGCCTTCCTGCTGTGCACCTGGGGGCTGGTCGCGGTGCGGACACTGCGTGGCAGCGTCGGAGGCAGCCTGTTCACCCCGCCGCCTGCCCCGGCCGCCATTCACAAGGACCCGAAATGATCGACACTGCTCGGGTGTACGACCCGATTGATCCAGCCCAGCCGCCCCGGGTGACCGTGGACCGGTTGTGGCCCAGGGGAATTCACAAGGAAGACCCCAGGGTCGGCACCTGGATGCCGCACGTCGCGCCGTCGAATGAGCTGCGCAAGTGGTACCACGCGCATCTGGATCAGTACGAGGATTTCGCGGCCCGCTACCGGGAGGAACTCGCCGACTCGGACGAGTTGGCGAAGCTCCGGGCAATGGGTCCGGTGACGCTGACCACCTCGGCCAAGGACCTCGCCATCAGCCACGTGCCGGTGTTGGCGGCGTTGCTCTGAACGTTCGGGGGTTGGGGTGGGCGGCACAGGTCGCCTACCCGATCCGCGGGGCTATGCCGAATGTGCAGCTTTTCGCGCCAGATCTCGAGTCTGGCCACCAAAAGCTGCACATTCGACAGAGGAGCGCGCGGAGCGCATACCAACCTCCGCGGGCTGACCCGACCCCGAACACGAGAGTGCCCCGTGTCTCCGTCAGGTCGGGGGTCAGACGGAAACACGAGGCACTTGGGGTATCGCTGAGGCTTCTCGGGGCGTTACACGCCCCGAGAATTACGCCTCGAGAATCGCGGTGACGCCCTGTCCACCTGCGGCGCAGATGGAAACCAGGCCACGAACCGGCTTGCCGGTCTCCTTCTTCTTCTCGGCGAGTTGCTTGGCCAGCTGGGCCACGATGCGGCCGCCGGTCGCGGCGAACGGGTGACCCGCCGCCAGCGACGAGCCGTTGACGTTGAGCTTGGACCGGTCGATGGCACCCAGCGGAGCGTCCAGGCCCAGGCGGCCCTTGCAGTAGTCCGGCGACTCCCAGGCCGCGAGCGTGGCCAGCACCACGGAGGCGAAGGCCTCGTGGATCTCGTAGAAGTCGAAGTCCTGCAGCGTCAGGCCGTTGCGGGCCAGCAGGCGCGGCACGGCGTAGGTCGGGGCCATGAGCAGGCCGTCCTTGCCGTTGACGTAGTCGACGGCGGCGGTCTCGGAGTCGACGAAGTAGGCCAGCACCGGGATGTTGTGCTCGGCCGCCCACTCATCGGTGGACAGCAGCGCCACCGAGGCGCCGTCGGTCAGCGGGGTCGAGTTGCCCGCGGTCATGGTGGCGTCACCCAGCTTCACACCGAAGACAGGCTTGAGCTTGGCCAGCTTCTCGGTCGACGAGTCGGCACGCAGGTTGTTGTCGCGGTACAGGCCCAGGAACGGGCTGACCAGGTCGTCGAAGAAGCCGCGGTCGTAGGCGGCGGCCATGTTCTGGTGGCTGGCGGCGGCCAGGGCGTCCTGGTCGGTGCGCTTGACGCCCATTTCCTTGGCGGTCATGGCGGCGTGCTCGCCCATCGACAGCCCGGTGCGGGCCTCGCTGTTGACGGGAATCTCGACGCCGACGGCCGACGGCAGCTTGCCGACGAGCTTGAGACGGTCGACGTTCGACTTGGCCCGGCGCAGGCTCAGCAGCACCCGGCGCAGGTCGTTGCCGAGGGCGATGGGCGCGTCCGAAGCGGTATCCACACCACCGGCCGCGGCCACCTCGTAGCGGCCGGCAGCGATACCGTCAGCGGCCGCGATGGCCGACTGCAGACCGGTGCCGCAGGCCTGCTGCAGATCGAACGCCGGGGTGTACGGCGACAGCGACGTGCCCAGCACACACTCACGCATGAGATTGAAATCACGGCTGTGCTTGAGGACGGCGCCGCCGATCACCATGTCGAGCTTCTCACCCTTGAGGTTGAAGCGGTCGATCAGACCGTCCAGTGCAGCGGTGAACATGTCCTGGTTGGAGGCGTTCGCGTACGCACCGTCGGATCGTGCGAAGGGAATGCGGTTACCACCCAGGACTGCCACGCGGCGGCGGCTGTTGGTCTCGGCCACGGTATTTCTCCAGTTCGTTGACGTTGGATGACTGAGGCAAGATGTCTCTTGACGCCTATATTACCCACCGTTCTTACTCTGGAGTAAGTTCGTCTGTGACAAGACGCTTCCGTCTCTGGCAAATACGTCCGCAGAAAGGCTTGCAATGGCTGACGTCCTCTCCCAAGTCCTCACCTCCGGTCCGGGTTCCTTCCTGGCCAAGCAACTCGGCGTGCCGCAGCCCCAGCCGCTGCGCCGCTACAAGGCCGGCGAGCCCGCCCTGGCCGGTCCGCTGCTGATCGGCGGCGCAGGCCGCGTCGCCGAGCCGCTGCGCGCGGCGCTGGCCGACGACTACGACCTGGTCGGCAACAACGTGGGCGGCCGCTGGGCCGACTCGTTCGGTGGCCTGCTGTTCGACGCCACCGGCATCACCAAGCCCGAGCAGCTCAAGCAGCTCCACGAGTTCTTCACCCCGGTGCTGCGCAACCTGGCCGCCAACAGCCGCGTCGTCGTCGTCGGCACCACGCCCGATGAGACCGACAGCATCGACGAGCGCATCGCCCAGCGCGCCCTCGAAGGCTTCACCCGTTCGCTCGGCAAGGAGCTGCAGCGCGGCGCCACCATCGGCCTGGTCTACCTGTCGGCGGGCGCCTCGCCGGCCGCCTCCGGCATCGAGTCGACCGTCCGCTTCCTGCTGTCGGGCAAGTCGGCCTACGTCGACGGCCAGGTGTTCTACGTCGGCGCCGCCGACTCCGTCGCCCCGGCCGACTGGGACAAGCCGCTGGCCGGCAAGGTCGCGCTGGTGACCGGCGCCGCCCGCGGCATCGGCGCCGAGATCGCCCGGGTGTTCGCGCGGGACGGCGCTGCCGTCGTCGCCATCGACGTCCCGCAGGCGGCCGACGCGCTCACCGAGACCGCCGCCGCAGTCGGTGGCACCGCGCTGACCCTGGACGTGACAGCCGACGACGCCGTCGCCCAGATCGTCGCGCACCTGACCGAGCACCACGGCGGCAAGGCCGACGTGCTGGTCAACAACGCCGGCATCACCCGCGACAAGCTGCTCGCCAACATGGACGATGCCCGCTGGGACTCGGTCATCGCCGTGAACCTGCTTGCGCCGCAACGCCTTGCGCAGGGCCTGGTGGAGAACGGCGCCATCGGTGACGGCGGCCGGATCGTCGGCCTGTCCTCGATGGCCGGTATCGCCGGTAACCGCGGCCAGACCAACTACGCCGCCACCAAGGCCGGCATGATCGGCATGACCGACGCGTATGCAGAGGTGTTCGGCGAAAAGGGCGTCACCATCAACGCCGTCGCACCGGGCTTCATCGAGACCAAGATGACCGACGCCATCCCGCTGGCCACCCGCGAGGTCGGCCGTCGCCTCAACTCGCTGTTCCAGGGCGGCCTGCCGGTCGACGTCGCCGAGCTGATCGCGTACTTCGCCAGCCCCGCGTCGAATGCCGTCACCGGCAACACGATTCGGGTCTGCGGCCAGGCTCTGTTGGGTGCCTGACATGTCGCAGCCCAACGGTCTTCTGAACATGGCACGGGCGGTGGCTGGTGCGCTGCCGTTCGTGTCGCGGGGTTCCACCCTGCCGGTGCGGACGGTCAAGGTGTCGGGTCTGACCATCGACCCGACCAACGTGGCCGAGTACGCCGCGGTGACCGGCCTGCGGTTCGGCGACACCGTGCCGCTCACCTACCCGTTCGCGTTGACCTTCCCGACCATGATGTCGCTGGTCACCGGGTTCGACTTCCCTTTCGCCGCAATGGGTTCGGTGCATATCGAGAACCACATCACCCAGTACCGGCCCATCAAGGTGACCGACAAACTGGACGTGGCGGTGCGGGCGGAGAACCTGCGCGAGCACCGCAAGGGCCTGCTGGTCGACATCGTGACCGACATCAAGGTCGGCAACGACCTGGTGTGGAACCAGGTCACCACGTTCCTGCACCAGCAGCGCACCAGCCTGTCGGGTGGCCCGAAGCCGGAGCCGGTCAAGCAGCCGAAGCTGCCGCCGCCCAACGCGGTCATCAGCATCACGCCGGGTCAGATTCGGCACTACGCCGACGTCGGCGGCGACCACAACCCGATCCACACCAGCTCCATCGGCGCCAAGCTGTTCGGCTTCCCGACCGCGATCGCGCACGGAATGTTCAGCGCCGCAGCGGTACTGGCCAACGTCGAGGGCCAGCTACCGGATGCGGTTCGGTATTCCGTCAAGTTCGGCAAGCCCGTGCTGCTGCCGGCGAAGGTCGGGCTGTACGTCGAACCCATCGACGGCGGCTGGGAGCTGGCGCTGCGCAACCTGTCGAAGGGCTACCCGCACCTGACGGCGACGGTCACTGAGCTGTAGCTCTCGTCGCACGCCCGGGCGCGTCGGCTCTCCTGTGGCACTTGCGATTTGGAGCCGATGCTTCTGCCGTTTCCAACGTGAAGTTGATGGCGAGATCCCAGTGAAATCTCGCCATCGACTTCACGTTCGGCGCAGAATTCAAGCGGGTCATTCGTAGCGGCCGAAGCCGCGGATGCCCGGATCGTCGGCGATCTTGTACGTCGACAGGCCCACGTTGGTGCCCTCGCCCCCGCCGACCGTGGTGAGCGTGCCGTTGTCGTTGATGAGCACGATGTTGACGTGCTGACCCTTCGGGCTCGGCTTGTCGTACAGCACCATGTCGCCGGGCAGTGGCGAATAGTCCGGTGACTCCCAGCGCCCCTCGGAGTGCAGGTAGTCAGTGAGCGTCATGACGCCCGGGATGCGCCAGTGCCCGGAATTGGGATTGGTGAAGGGTTTTCCAGATTCCCGCATCACCCAGCTGGTGAAGTCCGCGCACCAGGGCTCGTCGTTGCCCTCCGAGTACTTGGACATGCTCGATTGGGCCGCGTACTCCTGGGCCAGGATGTGCACGACGGCTGCGCGCCCGGGGCTCAGCTGCGAGGTGTCGACGGCGGGGAAGTCCGGCCGGGCGACGTGCTCGCGGTAGCCGCGATACCCGGCCAGCCCGGCGACGCCCACCATCACCAGGGCAGCGACGACCAGCAGGATGCGCCATGCGCGTTTGTGCACATGTCCAGACTAGGTGCCCGAAGTGGTGCTACCGGTCGGCAATTTCGGGTCCCGGCGGGAGGAGCTGAATGGTGGGACGGCCTGCGCCGGCTCCGTCGGGCGTGACGCGGGCAGCGACGCCGTAGACCGACGAGATCAGTTCGGCGGTCAGGACTTCGGCGGGAGTTCCGGCCGCGACGACACGGCCCTGATCGAGCACGACGAGCCGGTCGCAGAACAATGCCGCGAGGGTGAGGTCGTGCAGCGTCACCACCGCCGTCACCGGCAGCGCCCGGATGAGCGCCAACAGCTCGAACTGGTGCCGGATGTCGAGATGGTTGGTGGGTTCGTCGAGCAGCAGCTCGCGGGGCTCCTGCGCGAGCGCCCGGGCGATCTGCACCCGTTGCTGCTCCCCGCCCGACAGCGTCCGCCAATCCCGGTCGCGCATGGCCGTCGTCTCGGTCTGCTCAAGCGCCCGCTCGACGGCGCGATCGTCCGCGTCGGCATTGCCAGACCAGATGCCGCGGTGCGGAATTCGACCCAGCCGGACGATCTGCTCGACGGTCAGGTCCAGGTCGGTGCTGACCTGCTGCTCGACCACGGCAATACGCTGCGCGACGGCCCGCCGCCGGATGTCGGCGAGCGGACGACCGTCGAGCAGCACAGCCCCACCGTCGGCGCGCCGTAGTCCGGCGAGCAGCCGCAGCAGGGACGACTTGCCGGCGCCATTGGGCCCGAGCAGGCCCAGCGTCTCGCCGTCGGCCACCACCACCGACACCCCGTCGATGACGAGCCGTCCGCCGGCCGACCAGCTGACGGATTCCGCAGCAAGCGGCCTCGTCACCGAATCCTCCTGCGGCGGGCCAGAATCCACATGAAGATCGGCACGCCGACGAGTGCGGTCACCACACCGACGGGCAGTTCCTGCGGCGCGAACACCGTGCGGGCCGCAGCGTCGACCCAGACCAGAAAGATGGCGCCGGCGATGGCGGTGACCGGCAGCAGTCGGCGGTGCGACGGCCCGACGATCATCCGCGCCGCGTGCGGTAACACCAGCCCGACGAAACCGATTGCGCCCGCGGCACTCACCAACACGGCCGTCAGCAGCGCCGTCGTCAGCAGCAGGATGATCCGGACCCGCCGCACCGAGACGCCCAGCGCAGCGGCCGCGTCACGACCGAAGGCGAACGCGTCCAACGCATCCGACTGCAGCCAACAGACACCGAGGCAGGCCGCGCAGACGAGGCCGCACATCGCCACCTGATGCCAGCTCGCGCCGCCCAGCGACCCCAGCAACCAGAACAGCACCCCACGGGTTTGTTGCGCGTCGGCCGACGAGAACACCACCATCGCCGTCGTCGCCGAAAAGAGCTGGGTACCAGCGACTCCGGCGAGCACCACCCGGTCCGGTCCGCCGCCGGCGGCCGCCGCGAGGGCCAGCACGACCACGAAGGCGATCACCGCACCCACGAACGCGCCGCCCGACAGCGTCAGCGCGCCACCGATACCCACCACAACGACCAGCACCGCTCCCGTGGACGCGCCGGAGGAGATGCCCAGCATGAACGGGTCGGCCAGTGGGTTGCGCATCAACGACTGCAGGATCGCCCCGCAGATACCCAGGCCCGCCCCACAGATGGCAGCCAACAACGCCCGTGGCAGGCGCAGTTCCCAGACGATGCCGTCATCGATCGGTGCGATGTCCGCCGAGCGGCCCCAAAGATGTTGCGCGACGACCGCATACACGTCGCCGATCCCGAGGTCGGCAGGCCCGATGATCATGGCCGCCGCGATCGACAGCGCCAGCCCGGTCAGGCCGAACATCACCATCCCGGCGGTGCGCACCGCCGTCAGGACTTCCCGCCCAGCCCGAACGAGCGCAGCCCGGCCGCGGCGGTCTCGACTGCGCCGACGTTGCGCAGTGACGGGTCCATCGCACTGCCCGGCAACACGATCCACCGCCGTTCGCGCACGGCCTTCAACTTGCTTGCGGCCGGATCGGTTTCGAGGAACTTGATCTTGGCGGCGACGCTGTCGCCGTCGTCGCCTCGGGTGAGGTCGGCGAGGACGAGCACGTCAGGGTCGCGTTGCAGGATCGCCTCCCACGAAATTTCCGGCCACAGCTGCCGGCTGTCGGCGAACGCGTTGCGCGCCCCGACCGCGGTCGTGATGATGCCGGGCGCCCCGCAGCAGCCCGCGATGTACGGGGTTCTGGTACCGGCGTACCACCACATCAGGGAGACGCCGTCTGCGTCGAGTCCGCTGGTCGCGGTCGCCATCCGCGCACGCAGCGACGAGACCAGTTTGTCGCCGCGCTCGGGCACACCGAATATCTTTGCGATGTCCCCGATTTCGGCGTACATGTCGTCGAGCGTCAACGCGCGCTGCTGTGCGGCATCCTGACCACCGCACTCGCTCGACGACTGGTACGTCGGCACACCGAGGCGCTCGAAGCGATCTCGTGGGGCCACGCCCTGGTCGGTGAACGACCAGTCGAACGTCGCGTAGACGAAGTCGGGCTTCTCCTTCAGCACCCGCTCGAACGACGGGAAATCCCGGCTCAGCACAGGCACTTTGGCGTTGTCGGCGGCGAGGTCGGAGCGCACGGCGTCGCTCCATGATGCGGTGCCGGCCATGCGATCGGCGAGGCCGAGCGACAGCAGCAGTTCGCTGGCCGGCTGGTTGATCGAAACCGCACGCTGCGGCGGCGATTTCACCGTCACCTGACGTCCGCAGTTCTCGAGCGTGACGGGATAGCCGCCGGTGCCGGCAGCAGGGGACTCCACGGCCGGCGGACCGCCGCAGGAGCAGATGAGCGAAACAACCAGTGAGACAAGCACAATGGTGCGGACAAACACGGCGGGGCCTTCCGATCCGGGACTCTGGTCGCGGAGTCCATCCGTGGGGGTCCTCGCGCCGCCAGGCCACGAGAGCCCGAGCCAGCAGGTCTTCGGACTCGGGATCATCCAGCCGGAGCGCCTTCCCAGCCCCCGTGGGGCCAGTGGCCGTTGCTCCGCCTGTCCCCCTCACCGCTGCGCGTCAGTTCCGGGTTCACACCGGATTCCCTGACCCAACCGCGTTGGGTTCGACTGGCTCAAGCGGACCATACCAGCGCCGATAGGGTCACCGCCCTGGCGACTACGGCTCGGCGCGCTTGCCCTTCAGGCCGCGCCAGAAGAGGTTGATCATCAGCTCGGTGGCGTCGTTGACATCGGTGTCGCCGGCGCTGACGCGTGACGCGATGGCCTCACCCGCGCCCACCAGGGCCACGGCCATCATCTCGAAGTCGCTGTCCGGCTCCGGGTTTCGCGTACCAGCACTGAGCAGCCGGGCCACCAGGTCGATGATCTTCTCGCGGCCCTCGCGCACCGTGTGGGCGAAGGCCTGCGAGCTGGTGGCCTGCGTGTAGAGCACGATCCAGGACGCCCGGTTGCGGTCGATGTACGTCATGAACGACAGCACCGCGTTGCGCAGCAGGTCGCGTGGGCTCTGCGCGAAGTTGATGTCGGCCCGGACGGTGTCGACGAAGCGCGTCAGCTCCCGATCCAGGCACGCGGCGAACAGCTCTTCCTTCGAGCCGTAATAGAGGTACAGCATCGGCTTGGAAATCTCGGCTTGCGCGGCGATCGCGTCCATCGAGGTCTCGTGATAGCCGTTCACCGAGAACATCTGCACGGCAGCGTCGAGCATCTGCTGTTCGCGGACGGCCCGCGGCAGCCGCTTCGTTCCTCCTGCCATCGGAACAGGGTAGCCGGACGACGATCAAGCGGTGAGGAACGAGCCGCGTTGAGGAGCGCGGCAATTCGGGCTGGGCAACGCGCAGCTCACTTCACGCATTTGGCGCCCGGCCCCTTCATGGCCGCCACCCGAAGGACCGACTTGTCGACCTGAGCCTGGTCCAGCTGCCCGGCCTGCGCGGCCGCTTCCAGCTTGTCCAGCACGTCGGGAATGCCGTCGGTGGTGATCCACAGGGCGACATCGGCGCCGGCCTGGAGCGCCTTGAGCGCCGCGTCGGCGACGCCGAAATGCTGCGTGATGGCCGCCATGCCGGTCAGATCGTCGGTGAACACCACACCGTCGAACGGCGGGCCGCCGTACTCGCCGCTGCGCAGCAGGTCGTAGGCGGGCTTGCTCAGGCTGGCCGGGTCGTCGCCGAGCGTCAGTCCGGGCACCTGCAGGTGGCCGACCATCACCGCGACGGGCTGCTGCGTCGTCAACGTCCGGTACGGCACCAGGTCGTTGTCCTTCAGCGCCGCCAGCGGCGGGGTCTTCACGCCACCGGTGTGCGAGTCGCCCGAGCCGTGTCCGTGACCGGGGAAGTGCTTGAGCACCGGAACGAGTCCCGCCTCGCGCAGACCCGCGGCATACGCGCCGGCGTACTCGGTCACCTTCTGCGGGTCCGAACCGAAGGAGCGGTCGCCGATCACCTCGTCGTCGGGCTCTTCGGTGACGTCGGCGTCGGGCGCGAAGTCGACGGTGATGCCGAACTTGTCCTTCATCTGCTGCCCGCGGTCCCGCGCGATGGCCTGGACTTCGGCAGGCGTCTTGGTCGTCGCCAGCACCCGCGCCGATTCCTGCGGGCCGATCAGCTTCTTCAGCCGGGACACCCGGCCGCCCTCTTCATCGATGCTGACCGCCAGCGGCAGCGCACCGGACGCGGCCTGCAGTGCCGGGATGCTGCCGTCCGACAGCATGGACAGGTCCGTCCAGCTACCGATGAAGATGCCGCCGACCTGCTGTTCCGTCACGGCGGCACGGGCATCGGCAGCGTCCTTGACGCCCACCATGAGCAACTGGGCCAGCTTCTGCCGCAGCGTCAGGGTGCTCAGCAGAGCGTGCGGATCACACGGCGGGGCGGTCGGGGCGGGCGCGTCCATCGGCTTGCTCGACGCGGCTGTGCTCTTGGCCTGGCTGGACGTGCTGGACGCGGCGGGGTGGTCGGACGACGACGAGCAACCGGCTACCAATCCAGACACCAGTGCGAGCGCGCCAAGGGTTCGGGGCAAGGACATGGGCACCGAGCCTAGCCGCGCGACAGCGGCGCCCGGGTCCCGCGATGACCTGGTAGCGGGCTGGCGAACACGGAAGCGGGCAGGTCGTCATGCTAGTTTGGGCGCCATGGACCGCTTCCTCGTGCCCGCCGGAGCCAGCATCGTGGTCGGTCTGTTGCTCGGCGCCGCAGCGGTCTTCGGCACCACGCTGATGCTGGAGCAGGACACCAAGCCGACGCTGCAATCGGGCGATCCAGCGTCATCGGTGCTCAACCGGGTCGAATACGGCAACCGCAGCTGATCCCGCAGCGCCGCTCTCCCGGCGCTGCCTATGGGTCGTCAGCGCGGCCGCACTGGTCCTGACGTTCGCCCAGTCACCGGGCCGGGTCTCGCCCGACACCAAACTCGATCTCACCGCCAACCCTGCGCGCTTCCTGGCGCGGGCAGCCAACCTGTGGAGCAGCGACCTCCCCTTCGGCCAGTCGCAGAACCAGGCCTACGGCTACCTCTTCCCGCACGGCGCGTTCTTCCTCGCCGGTGACGTCATCGGCCTGCCCGGCTGGGTGATCCAACGACTGTGGTGGGCATTACTGCTGGTCGTCGGCTTCTGGGGGGTCATCAGGGTCGCCGAGGCGCTGGGCATCGGCAGCCGATCCTCTCGGGTGCTTGCCGCTGTGGCGTTCGCCTTGTCGCCGCGCGCGCTGACGACGCTGGGCGCCATCTCGTCCGAGACGCTGCCCATGATGCTGGCGCCGTGGGTGCTGCTGCCGGTGATCCTGGCGCTGCGCGGCGACCCGCGAATCCGGCAGCTCGCGGCCCGCTCGGCGGCCGCCGTCGCACTGATGGGCGCGGTGAACGCCGTCGCCACCCTGACCGGCTGTCTGGCCGCGATCATCTGGTGGGCGGCGCACCGGCCCAACCGCCGCTGGTGGCGCTTCACGGCGTGGTGGTTCGGCTGCACGCTGCTGGCCATCCTGTGGTGGGCGGTGGCGCTGCTGCTGCTCGGCCGGATCAGCCCGCCGTTCCTGGACTTCATCGAATCGTCGGGCGTCACGACCCAGTGGCTGTCGCTGACCGAGGTGCTGCGCGGCACCTACGGCTGGACGGCGTTCGTCGCGACCAACGCGACGGCCGGTTCGTCGTTGGTCACCGGCTCGGTGGCGGTGCTGGCCACGACGCTGGTCGCGGCCGGCGGCCTGGCCGGCCTGGCGATGCGCAGCATGCCGGCCCGGGGCCGGCTCATCTCGATGCTGCTGATCGGCCTACTGCTGCTCGCGGTCGCGTACGCGGGCGGGCTGGGCTCCCCGATCGCGCACCAGGTACGGGCCTTCCTCGACGCCGGCGGCACCCCGCTGCGCAACGTGCACAAGCTCGAACCCATCCTGCGCTTGCCGCTGGCGCTGGGCCTGGCCCACGTGCTGGGCCGGATTCCACTGCCGGGCACCGCACCGCGCCGGGAGTGGATCAACGCGTTCGCCCACCTCGAGCGGGACAAGCGGATGGCTGTCGCGGTGGTGCTGCTGACGGCGCTGGCCGCCGGGACCTCACTGGCATGGACGGGCCGCCTCGCCGCGCCCGGTACCTACCGCGCGATCCCGCAGTACTGGCACCAGACCGCGGACTGGCTCGACGCGCACAACGCCGAGACGCCGGGCCGGGTGCTGGTCGCGCCGGGCGCGCCGTTCGCCAACCAGGTGTGGGGCAACACGCACGACGAGCCGCTGCAGGTACTGGAGCGCGGCGCCTGGGGCGTGCGCGATTCGATTCCGCTGACCCCGCCCGCGACCATCCGCGCCCTGGATTCCGTGCAGCGCCTGTTCGCCACCGGACGACCATCCGCCGGATTGGCCGACACCCTTGCCCGCCAAGGCATCTCGTTCGTCGTCGTGCGCAATGACCTGGACCCCGACAACTCCCGGTCCGCCCGGCCGCTGCTGGTACACCGGGCCATCGAGGGGTCCCGCGGCCTGACGAAGGTGGCCCAGTTCGGCGACCCGGTCGGGCCCGGCCTGCTGGAGGGCTTCGTCTCCGACAGCGGCCTGCGGCCCCGCTACCCCGCGGTCGAGATTTACCGGGTGACCGGCGCCGCCAGCACCCAGCCGTACCTGGCCGACGCCGACACCATGGCCCGCATCGACGGCGGACCCGAATCACTGCTGCGCATCGACGAGCGTCGCCGCCTGATGGGCCGAAACCCGTTGGGCCCCATGATCTTGACCTCCGATGCGCAACGAGCCGGACTCCCGGTGCCCGAGGTGACCGTCACCGACACCCCGCTGGTCCGGGAGACCGACTATGGGCGCGTCGATGACCATTCATCGGCCGTGCGGGCCCCCGACGATCCGCGCCGCACCTACAACCGCGTCATGGATTACCCCAGCCCCGGCGCCACTCCCGCGTACGGCCAGTGGCCGGGCGGACGGATCACCACCTCGAGTTCGTCGTCCGATTCCACCGCGCTGCCCAACGTGTCCACGGCAGCCGGGGCGGCCGCCACCATCGACGGCGACTCTTCGACCAGCTGGGTGTCCAACTCGCTGCAAACCGCTGTGGGGCAATGGCTTCAGGTCGACTTCGACCATCCGGTGACCAACGCGACCGTCACCCTGACGCCCAGTGCGACCGCCGTCGGCGCCCAGGTGCGCCGCGTCGAAGTGGCAACAGCCAACGGCACCAGCACAATTCGCTTCGACCAGCCCGGCAAGCCGCTGGTCGCCGCCCTGCCCTACGGCGAGACCTCGTGGGTCCGGTTCACCGCGATCGGCACCGACGACGGTTCACCGGGCGTGCAGTTCGGCATCACCGACTTCTCCGTGACCCAGTACGACGCGTCCGGCTTCGCCCATGCGGTGAGCCTGCGACACACCGTCGACGTGCCCGGACCTCCCGCCGGATCGGCTGTGGCGCAATGGGATTTGGGTAACGACCAGCTGGGCCGGCCCGGCTGCGCCGAGGGACCGAACGGGGTCCGGTGCGCCGCCACCATGGCCCAGTCGCCCGAAGAGCCCGTGAACATGAGCCGCACCCTCACCGTGCCGGCGCCGATGGCCGTCGTGCCGACGGTGTGGGTGCAGGCGCGGCAGGGTCCGCACCTGGCCGATCTGGTCAGCCAGCCGGGCACCACCCGGGCCACCGGCGACGCCGACGTGATCGACGTCGCAGGTTCGGCCTACGCCGCCACCGACGGCGACCCGCGCACCGCCTGGGTGGCCCCGCAGAGCATCGTGCAGTTCCGCGACGGCGCGAACCTGACCGTGCACCTGCCGGCCCCGACGACTGTCAGCGCCCTGCGCCTGGTGCCGAGCGCCTCCGAGTTGCCGGCCCACCCGACCGTCGTCGCGGTGGACCTGGGCAATGGGCCGCAGGTGCGACGGATCGGCGACGGGCCACAGACCATCAAGCTCGCCCCCGCGAAAACCGACACCATCAAGCTGTCGATCCTGGATTGGCACGACCTGATCGACCGCACCGCACTGGGATTCGACCAGGTGAAGCCGCCCGGCCTGGCCGAGGTCACCGCCCTCGACGAGCGCGGCACACCGATCGCTCCCGCCGACGCGGCCGCGAACCGGCGTCGGGCCATCACGGTGCCGTGTGGCCGCGGCCCGATCGTCGCCATCGCCGGCCAGTTCCTGCAGACCTCGATACACACCACCGTCGGCGCGCTGCTCGACGGTGAGCCCATCGCGGCCCAGCCATGCCAGTCCGCGCCGCTGCAACTGCCCGCCGGGCAACAGGAGTTCCTGATCAACCCGGGTCCCGACTTCACCGTCATCGGCGCCCGGCTGACCGGCCCGCTCGCGGCCCACATCCACAGCGCCCCAACGACTCCCGCGCAGTTGAAGAAGTGGACGTCCGATCACCGCGAAGTACAGGTGACCCCGTCGCCGGTGCAGCGCGTGCTCGTCGTCCCCGAGAGCGTGAACCCGGGCTGGACCGCCCACACTGCCAACGGCGCCATCCTCACCCCGGTGACCATCAACGGCTGGCAGCAGGGCTGGGTGCTGCCGGCCGGTACCGGCGGCATCGTCACGCTGACGTTCGCGCTCAACACCCCCTACCGCATCGGCCTGTTCGGCGGGCTCGCCCTGCTCCCACTGCTGGCGCTGTTGGCGCTGCTACCGATGCGTCGGCCCGTCGATGACGAACCGACACAGACCTGGCAGCCGCGTCCCGCAGTCGTCGGCGTGGCCCTGGCCGGGTTCGGATTCCTGGTGGCCGGATGGGCCGGCCTGGTGACCGTCGCGGCGGCCATCGGCATCCGGTACCTGCTGCGCTCGCGCGAGCAGTGGCTGGACGGGTGGACCGTCATCGCCTCGGCGAGCGGCCTGATCGGCGCGGGGGCGGTGCTCAGTGCGTACCCGTGGCGGTCGGTGGACGGCTACGTCGGGCATTCGCCGTGGGTGCAGTTCCTGGCGCTCATCTCGGTGGCCGCACTCGCGGCGTCACTGTGGGATGCGCCGGCTAACCCACCGCAGCAGGCTCCGGCACGTCCGTGATCGAGCTGTCCCGCGGCGACGGGGCATGCCGGGACTCCCAGCGGCGCAGCAGCTCCCGGCAGGGCGACTCGATCAGCCCGTAGCTGACTGCGGCAATCGCGAACCCGAAAACCCAGGTCAGGATCAGCACGATCGGCATGTGGCCGTTGAACGGGAACTCGCCGATCACCGGGAACACCATGGCCAGCGCCGCCAGGTGCCAGATGAACAGACCGTAGGACCACCGGCCCAACGTCACCATCACGGTGCTGCCCAGGATCCGGTGCGGGGTTCCAGGCGCGTCCAGCACCAGCGGCGCCAACAACGCCCCGGCGACGACGGCGCCCATCGCGGTCTTGACCACGACTTGGCTGACGGTGCCCGGCGCGAGCCCGATGTTGCCGGCCAGCGGCGTCGCCGCGATGACGAACGCCACCCCGGCAATGGCGGCCATGACCCACCGCCGCCGGGCCAGCTGGTGCATCCGGCCGACGGGCATGACCGTCAGCTCCGCCAGCAGCATGCCCGCGGCGAACCAGGAGAACAGCGCCGGCAGCCAGTTCATCTGGTTGACGCCGAACGGCAGGTGCCACGGCAGCGCGGGCCAGGCGAAGCTCGCCACCCCGAGCACCGCGATGGCCGGCACCCGCCAGTCCACCGGCAGTCGGCGGGCCAGCAGCGCCAGCACGGGCAGCACCAGATAGAAGCTGACCTCGACGGCCAGGCTCCACATCTGGGTCAGCCCGGCGGTCAGCGTCAGGGGCACGTAGACCTGGGTCAGCGTGAGGTTCGACAGCCACACCGTGAGATCGGCGTGGGCGTCAGGCAACAGCGCCAGGATCACCACGACGGCCACCACATAACCCGGCATGATCCGGACCACGCGGGACCGCAGGTAGTGGCCCGTCGGCGGCCGGTGCCGCAGCCCTCGCGCGGCGGCCGCGTGCCCCCGCCACAGCAGGAACCCCGACAGCGCGAAGAACACCGCGACCGCCAGGTCGAAACGGGTGAACAACCGGCCGTACCAGCCGCTGCTGTTGGCGGTCTGGAACGCCACGTGAGTCAGCACGACGCCCATGGCGGCGCAGGCCCGCAGGCCCTCGACAGCGGGCAGGAAACTGCGGGTGCCGCTCACCCGAGCGATGTCCGCGGTGTCGTGTCCTTCGTCGCCCACGAACCCAGTGTGCCGGGTGCCCGTACTCGGCGGCGAATCTCACTTCCACCCCGACACCACTATGAGGGTGTGCCTTAGTAAGGGCTGTTAGGGTCAGTCGGGTTGCTGTGTGGCTGGCAGACAAAGTGAGGAGCACGGGTTGAACCGCGCTGTGGGGTTGCGAATCGCAGCATGCGTCTTGATGGGGCTCGGCGCGGCCCTGCTGATTGCTGCTCTGCTGTTGACTACTTATACGTCGGGCAAGATCGCCAAGATTCCGCTCGACATCGACACCACTCTGGTCAGCAACGGCACCGGCACCGCTCTGGACCCGGCGTCGCTGCTGGGCGAGAAGTTCGTCGTCAACAAGAACGTTCCCGTGGTGTTGCAGCGCCAGCTCAGCGTTGAGAACCCGGCGAACGCCGACGTCGTGACGCTGCAGGTCGGCAACACCGTCCGCCGCACCGACAAGCAGCAGGACAACGGCCTCCTGCTGGCGCTCGTCGACACCGTGACGCTCAACCGCACCACCGCCGCCGCGGTGACGGGTGCGGCCGGCTCGGTGCAGAAGCCGCGCACCATCGAGGACCCGAACCCGCCGACCAACGTCGCGCTGCCCCACACCGGACTGAGCTACCGCTTCCCGTTCAGCACGGAGAAGAAGACCTACCAGGTGTTCGACCCGATCGCGCAGAAGGCGTACGACGCCAACTACGAGGGCGAAGAAGACGTCAACGGGCTGTCGGTCTACAAGTTCACCCAGAACGTCGGCTTCGACGCCGACGGCAAGCTGGTCGAGCCGATCAAGTTCTCGTCGCTGTACGACAAGGACGAAGACGGCTCGGTGACCGCCCGGGCCGAGCTGTGGGGCGTGCCGTCCGCCGAGCCCACCGACCCGATCACCATGCAGCGCTACTACGCCGCTGCCCGCACCTTCTGGGTGGACCCGGTCTCCGGCACCATCGTCAAAGAGAAGGACCGCGGCTTCCACTACTACTCGCGCGACGCCCTCAAGCCTGAGGTGACGTTCGCCGACTTCACCGTCACCTCGAACGAGCAGACGGTCGAGTCGCAGGTCGCCGCCGCCCACGACGAGCGCGACAAGCTGGCCCTGTGGAACCGCATCCTGCCCATCACCTTCGGTGGCCTGGGGCTGGTCTTCCTGGTCGGCGGCGCGCTACTGGCCGCGTACAGCCTGCGGTCGCAAGCCGCGTTGATCGATCCCGGCCTGGACGCTGCCGGGCACGGCTTCTTCGGCCGGCGCGATACCGATTCCGGCCCGATGCCCGCCGCCGAGGCCATGACCGAGAAGCTGCCCACTCAGCGGCCGACCGATCTGCCACCGGACCGGATCTGATCGCTTTTCGTCGTGCCCTGCCGGCGCTGTACGCGCTGGGGCTGACGCTCGCTGTCACCGCGCCCCTGCTGGCGCCTGGTTATCTGCTGCTGCGTGACGCGGTTTCCACACCGCGGTCCTACCTGTCCGATGCGGCCCTGGGCTTGTCCGAGGCTGCGCCGCGGGCCTTGCCGCAGGACTTCTTCCTGGCCGTCTTCTCCGGCGTCGTCGACGGCGGCGTGCTGGTCAAGGCGCTGCTGATCCTCGGCCTGTGGTTCGCCGGCTGGGGTGCGGCGCGGTTGGCCGCTGCGGTTCTCGACGTGGGTCTCGGCGGCCAGTTGGTGGCCGTCACCATCGCGGTGTGGAACCCCTACGTCGCCGAGCGGTTGTTGCAGGGGCATTGGAGTCTGCTGGTCGGCTACGGCTGCCTGCCCTGGGTCGCGGTCTCGGCGCTGCGGTTCCGACTACCGCACCTCGTGTTTTGGATCGCGCTGGCCGGGCTGACACCGACCGGGTTGCTGCTGGCGCTGGTCGTGGCCCTGGTGTGTTCGCGGACGTGGCGCGGCGTCGGGGTGGCGCTGGCGGCGTCGATCGGTGCCGCGCTGCCCTGGTTGGTGGCGACGGTGGTGGCCCGCTCGGTGCTGCCGGTGGCCAGCGCCGGGGTGCCGGCGTTCGCGGCGCGGGCGGAGCCTGGCCTCGGCACGCTCGGCAGTCTGGCCGGGCTCGGTGGCATCTGGAACGCCGGTGCGGTGCCGGTGTCCCGGACGACGCTGTTCGCCGTGGCCGGGACAGTGGCGCTGCTGGCTGTGGTGGCCCTCGGTGCGCGGAAGGCGTGGTCCGTGGCGGCGGCCCGGCCGCTGCTGGTGCTCGCGGTCGTCGCGGTGGTGGTGCCCGCGCTGCTGGCGACGGACGCGGGATCGGCGTTCCTCGACTGGCTCATCCGAACCGTTCCCAGCACCGGCGTGCTGCGTGACGGGCAGAAGTGGGTGGCCCTCGCGATGCCCGGCTATGCGCTGGCCGGTGCCGCCGCGGTGACGGCGCTTCGGCGTTGGCTACCACCAGCTTTCGCTGCCGCAGGGTGCTGTGTGGTGGTGTTGGCCGCACTGCCGGACCTGGCCTGGGGCGTCGGCAGTCAGTTGCGGTCGGTGCAGTATCCGGCCGGCTGGTATTCGGTGGCAGCGCAGATCAACTCGGACCCCAAGCCCGTCGCGGTACTACCGCCCGACGTCATCCGCCAGTTCCCGTGGGCCGGGCCGACGCCGGTGCTGGACCCGCTGCCCCGCTGGGTTTCCGCCGATGTGCTGGCGACCGGGGACCTGGTGATCGGGGGACGGACCGTGCCCGGCGAAGGTGCGCGGGCACGGCGGGTACAGGACCTGCTGCTGCGCGGCGCCGACGTGCACCAGTTGGCCGCGGCCGGGGTCGGTTGGGTGGTCGTGGAGGGCGCGGCTCCCACATTGTCGCTACCAATTGCCTACCGGGACAACGACATCACGCTGTATCGGGTAGGTGGGTCGACGCCCGCCGCTTCGGGTCGGCCACTGCTGATCGCCGCGCACCTGGTGTGGCTGGGGATGCTGATCGGCGGGTTGGCCGCGATGGGCATTGCGCGGTGGCGGGGACTCAGTACGCCCCTTCGCCGCGAGCCACCACACTGATCGTCTTCAGGATGATCCCGACGTCGGTGACCATCGACCAGTTGTCGACGTACGAAAGATCAAGGCGCACAGCCTTGTCCCAGGTGAGGTTCGACCGCCCGCTGATCTGCCACAGCCCCGTCACTCCCGGCTTGACGAGGAGCTTGCGCCTGATGTCCCCGTTGTAGGACTCGACCTCCCGACGCAGCGGCGGCCGCGGACCGACCACGCTCATGTCCTGCTTGAGCACGTTGATGAATTGCGGCAGCTCATCGATGCTGTAGCGGCGCAAGACCTTTCCGACCAACGTGACCCGCGGGTCCTCCCGCATCTTGAACATGACGCCGCCGGCCATCTCGTTGGACGGAAGCAGGTCGCCGAGACGGTCTTCCGCGTCGACGACCATGCTGCGGAACTTGATCATGGTGAACGGCTCACCGTCCAGGCCGATGCGTTCCGACCGGTAGAACACCGGGCCACGACTCGTCATCTTGATGGCGACCGCCGCGAGCAGCAGCAGCGGCGCGGTCCCGATCAGCGCCGCCAGCGCAAACCCGAAGTCGAACGCTTTCTTCAGGAAACTCTTGGCGCCCTGGTACTGCGGCTTCTCCACGTGCAGCAGCGGCATGCCGGCCACCGGCCGCATCGCGAGTCGCGCTCCCGCCACGTCGAGCAGGCCGGGCGACACCACCAGGTCGACGTCGGAGGCCTCGAGACGCCAGGTGAGCCGCTGGATTCCGGCCACCCCGAAATGTTCTGCGTCGGTCAGTGCCACGGTGTCAGCGGCGCATCGGTCGCCGAGCGCGCCGAGGGCGTCGTTCTCGTCGCCGAAGATCGGGATCACCCGATCGCCGATCCTGATGACGTCACCGCGCGCGTCCGGATCGCCCGGGATACCCGCGCCGACCACCACGTAACCGTCGCCGGGATCGTTCATGAGTTCGGTGGCCAGCACGGCGATCGCGTCCCGATCACCAATGGCGAGAACGGATGTCAGGCAATCGCCCGCCTGCCGGCGCGCACGAACCCGGCGCCGCCACACCTTGCGCCCGATCAACAGTCCGATCGTGCCCAACGGGAATGCGATGGCCAGGTAGCCGCGCGCGATCTCGAGCCGCGCGAGCAAGGCCACGATCGCGATCACCCCGAACGTCCAGAAGGATGCGGCGACAACACGGCGGTACTCTTCGATGCCGCAGCCGAGGATCGAGGCGGAACGGGCGCGGTGCAAGGTCAGGACGCCCAGCCACAGGCACGCCAGCACCAGCGAGTACGCGGTGTAGAGCATGGAGGCCGACGGGCCGTAGCCCGCTCCGCCGAATCGGGCCCATTGCGCGAACAACATGGCGAGGACGATCGTCACGGCGTCGGTGATCAGCACCCGACGCGCGTAGTACGGCTGCCACACCACGCGGGAATTCGAGATGCGCGTGAGTCCGAATGTCGAGAGCGTCATCGGCAACTCCACATGTTCAACTCCTCAGACCCGGTGGTACATCGATGGAGCGGGGATATCCAATTACATTGAATGAGAACGGAGTTCGAACGCACTACATCACCGGGCCCAGTTGCCTGGATCCGCTAATCAGGAGGGACACCCGAAAGCCGGAAATCCGCGAGCGGCCCTCATTGCTATTAAATTTGACCTTGGCGTCAGTTTATGCGTCATGGTCGCGTCCAACAGCAAAACGACGGATTTGAATCGTCGTTGCGAAGAATTTCTGAAAGCGGGCTTGCTGCCCGCCTGCCGCGTCGTCGCGGCAGCGGTGAACCGTCAGACGATCCCGTTGACGAACTGGCCGTCCCGGACCGCTTCGGCAACCGTCAGCATCGCGGAAGCGCTTTGCGGCCACGAGAATTCGGCGGCCCGGACCTGAGCCTTGACGCCCAGTTGGGCGCGCAGGACATCGTCGGTCAACAGGGTCTCGAGCGCGGTGACCAGGCCGCGGTGGTCGTCGACCAGCAGGCCCGTCACACCGTCGACGATGGAGTCGGTCAGGCCACCCGACGACCGGTAGCCGACCGTCGGCACGCCGTGCTGCGCGGCCTCGATGACGGCCAGCGCCCAGCCTTCCTTGCGCGACGGCAGTGCGTGCACCCAAGCTTGTTGCAGCACTTCGTGTTTGGTGATCTCGTCAACGTGGCCGTGGAAGGTCACCGCGGAGCTGATGCCGAGCCTGCGCGCGTGCGCGACCAGCCGCTCGTCCCACCAGCCGCCACCGACGACGTCGAGGCGCAGCCCCGGCACCACCGGCGCCAGCAGGGCGACCGCGTCGAGCACGTCCTCGATCTGCTTGTGCGGCACCAGTCGCGACAGCACCACGATGCGGGGCTCGGCGGCCCGAGGCAGCGCCAGGGACGCCGCGGGAGCGAGGTCGACCCCGTTGCGGACGACGGCGATCCGCGAAGCGTCGACCCCCAGATCCACCAAGTCCCGGGCCGACGGCAGCGACACCGTCACGTATTGGTTGTCCCGATGCAGCCGGGGCGAGAGCCGCGATTCCACGAACCAGCCAAACTTGCTCATCAACCGTCCGGCAACCGGCCACTGGTCGCGGTGGCAGTGGTGCACCAGCACCATGGCCCGCCGGCCGTAGGCCAGCCGGGCCAAAAACGGAATGCCGTTCTGTGAATCGATCACCACGTCGGGCCGCACGCCACGCAGCGGACCCACGCCGACCCGCGCCAGCACCATGGCCAACCCGGCCCAGATGTACACGGAAAGGCGGCCGCCGCCGCGACTGATCCGGACGCCGTCGACGACCTCGGTGCGCGATGCCCCGCGATACCGGGCGGTCCGCAGCGTCACTCGCACTCCGGACTCGGCCAGCTGGGCGCCGATGCGCTGCAGATACGTCTCGCTGCCGCCGCCCTGGGGGTGGCCCGTGTCGCGCCAGCAGAGCAGCAGCACCGACCGGATCTCGTCAGGAGATCCAGCAGGCTGCTGGGGGTGGTCTGGCATCGAATGCAGGGTACCGGTCAGTAGGGTTGCGGAGTGAATCGCTGGGCAGCCAAAGGACTGGTCACCACCCGCAGGCGAGCCACCCTCGCCCGCTCGATCCGACTGCTCGGTGAGTTCCGATTCGAGCAGAGCGACCCGGCCCGCTTCTACGGCGCCCTCGCCCGAGACACCGTCGCTCTGGTGGACGGTCTGTGGCGCGACCTCAACGGAACCGCACCCGAGGGCGCAACCGTGCTCGACGTCGGCGGCGGTCCCGGCTACTTCGCCACCGAATTCTCCGGCGCCGGAATGACGTACATCGGCGTCGAGCCTGACCCGCGGGAGATGCACGCCGGCCCCGCCGCCCAACCGGACGGCGCCGGCACCTTCGTGCGCGCGTCGGGCATGGCGCTGCCCTTCGCCGACGGCAGTGTCGACGTCTGCCTGTCGTCGAACGTCGCCGAACATGTCCGCGAACCCTGGCTGATGGGCCGGGAGATGCTGCGGGTCACGCGGCCGGGCGGGCTGGTGATCTTGTCGTACACGGTGTGGCTGGGCCCCTTCGGCGGCCACGAGATGGGGCTGACGCACTACCTCGGTGGCCGGCGGGCCGCGGAGATGTACACCCGCAAACACGGTCACCGGCCGAAGAACGACTACGGGTCGTCGTTGTTCGCGGTATCGGCGGCAGCTGGACTGGAGTGGGCACGCAGCACCGGAGCGCTGGTCGCCGCATTCCCCCGCTACCACCCCCAATGGGCCTGGCGTGCGACTTCTGTACCGGTGTTACAGGAGTTCTTGACGAGTAACCTGGTGTTGGTGCTCAAGCCCAGCTGAGCGACCTAATTGGAACATGTTCTCGTTTCGCTGAAAACTGGGTAATGTGACGCCCATGACACAGAGCACGGCATTCAAAACCGAGTGGGACCAGCTGTTCATCGGCGGTCAGTGGACCGCACCCTCGACGTCGGACGTCATCGAGGTGCACTCCCCGGCCACCGGCGAGCTCGTCGGCAAGGTGCCGCTGGCCGCCAAGGCCGACGTGGATGCCGCGTGTGCCGCCGCCCGCAAGGCGTTCGACGAGGGCCCCTGGCCCAAGATGACGCCGGCCGAGCGCGCCGCGGTGATCGCCGAGGCGTCGCGCATCATGACCGAGCGCGCTGACGAGCTGAAGTTCCTGCTCTCCGCCGAGACCGGCCAGCCGCCGAGCATCGTCGACATGATGCAGTACGGCGCGGCGATGTCGTCGTTCAACTACTACGCCGGCGCTGCCGACAAGTTCCAGTGGAGCGACATCCGCGACGGCATCTACGGCCAGACGCTGGTGACCCGCGAGCCCATCGGCGTCGTCGCCGCCGTCGCCGCGTGGAACGTGCCGTTCTTCCTGGCCGCCAACAAGCTGGGCCCGGCGCTGCTGGCCGGCTGCACCGTCGTGCTCAAGCCCGCCGCCGAGACGCCCCTGTCGGTGTTCGCCATGGCCCAGGCCTTCGCCGAGGCCGGCCTGCCCGAGGGCGTGCTGTCCGTCGTGCCGGGTGGCCCGGACACCGGGCGCGCGCTGACCGCCAACCCGGAGATCGACAAGTTCACCTTCACCGGCAGCTCGGCTGTCGGCAAGGAGATCGGCAAGGTCGCCGCCGAGCGGCTCAAGCCCTGCACCCTGGAACTGGGCGGCAAGTCCGCGGCGATCATCCTCGAGGATGCCGATCTGGACTCCACCCTCCCGATGCTGCTGTTCTCCGGCCTGATGAACACCGGCCAGGCCTGCGTCGGCCAGACCCGCATCCTGGCCCCGCGGTCGCGGTACGACGAGGTCGTCGAGAAGGTGGCCGCGGGCGCGGCCGCCATGCAGGTCGGCCTGCCCGACAACCCGGCCGCCATGATCGGCCCGCTGATCAGCGAGAAGCAGCGCGAGCGGGTCGAGAGCTACATCAAGAAGGGTGTCGAAGAGGGCGCGCGCATCGCCACCGGCGGCGGCCGTCCCGAGGGCCTGGATTCCGGGTGGTTCGTGCAGCCGACGGTGTTCGCCGACGTCGACAACTCGATGACCATCGCCCAGGAAGAGATCTTCGGCCCGGTGCTGGCGATCATCCCCTTCGACACCGAAGAGGAAGCCATCCGGATCGCCAACGACTCCGACTACGGCCTGGCCGGCAGCGTCTACACCACCGACGTGCCCAAGGCCATGAAGATCGCCGCACAGATTCGCACCGGCACCTACGCGGTCAACATGTACGCGTTCGATCCGGGCGCTCCGTTCGGCGGCTACAAGAACTCGGGCATCGGCCGCGAGAACGGCCCCGAGGGCATCGAGGCCTACTGCCAGGCCAAGAGCGTGCTCATGCCGTTCGGCTACACCCCGGCGTAATTCCGCCTTCGTCCGGATGGCCGCCCGCGCCGTTGTCCTTCACCCCTCGGGGGACTCGGCCGGGTGGCCATTCGGCTTTTCAGCACGGGTGTTTTATCCCAGGCGAACCCCAGTAATCGCTGATACCGTCACGCCCGTTCGAAGGTCGTTGGCAAACAATCTGGGAGGCAACCCATGGCAGTTTCTGTAGATCTCGAGAAGTCGCTCGACAAGGCCTACGAGGACAAGTCCCTCAATGACATCCTCGACGCATCGCCCGCCGCGCTCGCCGGGGTCAGTGATTCCGACGCCGAGCACCTCGCCGCGGCGTTCAACATCAAGACCGTGCGCCAGCTCGGTGCCAACAAGTACTTCGCCGTGGCCGCCGCGCTCGTCGCGCTGGAGAACGCCGGCTGAGTCCGGCAACCGTGCCGCCGAGCGGGCGCCGGGTCTGCAAAGACCCGGCGCCCGTTGACGTTTCAGAGATGTTGACGGTGCGCTGCCGGGCGCTTCACCGACGTATCTGCGCACACAGCCGGTCCCAGGTACCCGACGCAATGTCGTGTCGAGTCTGCTCAGAAAGGTCGGCCTCGTCGAGAAATGCGCGCGCGACGCCGCCGTCGGTGGGGACGTATGGGTAGTCGGCCGCGAACATGATGCGGTCGCTGCCGACCACGTCGAGTGCCCAACCCAGATACCGCTGACTGAATACTCCTCCCGGTGTGAGGAAGGCGTTGTTCGTCACGTACTCGGTGATGCTGCGCTGAAGCCCCGCTGTCGCGGCGATGTTGTCTACGCGATCCAGGAAGAACGGCAACATTTCACCCCAGTGCCCCAGGATCACCTGCAAATTGGGGAACCGGTCGAAGACACCGGCCAACACGAGTCGCAGGAATTGCAGGCCGGCGTCGTAATGCCAACCGATGCCGTAGGTGGACAGAGCGAGATCGACCGGGTTTCCGAAGCCGCTGTAGCACGCCTGGCGAACCGCGGCCGGCGGGCTCTGCGGATGCAGGTACAGCGGCGCCTGCAGCGCTTCAGCGGCTTCGAAGACCGGCCAAAATCGCTGGTGATCAATCGGTTCGTCACGCACTCGGCTGAACACCAGTGCTCCGTGGAATCCGAGATGCCGGACTGCGCGTTCGAGTTCCGCTGCAGCGTCTTCCGGCCGTTGCGGAGCCAGGGTTGCAAATCCCTGTAGGCGCGCAGGGTTGCACTTCACCGCTTCGGCGACTTGATCGTTGACCGCGATCTGCAGTGCGGCCGCCTCGGCCGGTTCCAGGTCGAACAAGCCGGGTGTCGTGAGCGACAGCACCTGGACGTCGACGCCCGCGCCGTCCATGATCGCCAGGCGCTCCTCATCGAGGAATGCCAGCCGGCGACCGATCTCGGGCGTGGGGGCCAAGTCCACCATCGGGTCTCGCCACCGGGCGTCGACCCGGTCCCATGCCGCGACAACTTCCGCGGTCACGTAGTGCTCCTCCAGCGCAACAATCTTCATCTTTCCCTCACTGTCAGCCGACATATAGAAACGACGCACTGCGAACCGCGTCGGGTGGCGTGTGCGCCAGGCGCACCGAATTTGATGTCAGCCGCACGGACCCAGCCAAGTCCCGCGGTTCGCCCCCTTCGACGACGCTAGAACCTCAACCGAGGTTGAAGTCAAGGGTCGCCCGCAGCACCTCGATCTGGGCGAAGCGGACATGGTGCGGTCGAAGGCGTTGCGCTTCTCAGGCCGGCCCAGGTCCATCACCACAACATGCCCGTTCGAGCGTGACGGTCTGCGGATCGAGATCGGTCGTCATGCGAGCAGTGAACTCCCGATCACACAATTATGTAATTAACCATAGTTTGGAGGAAACGCAGACCCCGCAGCGCCCGAAATCCCGGACAGCTGTGACCTGGAATACATTCTTTGGTCCGATGTGTTGGGCGTTTTATGCTGAGCCCCATATCGAGGAGGGCAGCATGTGGGTGGTCGAGGTCAACGTGAAAGGCCATCGCTTCACGCATACCGTCCTGGGCGCCAACGAACGGCTGCGTGAAGCAGCTCGCGGGGTACAGGACCGGATGACGCAGTTTCGGAACCGGGTCACGCATTGAGCGCGGCAGCGCCTGCCATCAAGACGGTCAACAAGCGCGGCGCCACCCGGGAACGGATGGTGCGCAGCGCCGCCGCCGTACTGCGTGAGCGCGGCGCCGCCGGCCTGACCATCGACGAGGTACTGGTCCGCAGCGGCGCACCGCGCGGGTCGGTCTACCACCACTTTCCCGAGGGCCGCAGCCAGCTGCTGATCGAAGCACTGCAGTTCGCCGGCGACGCGATCGCCGCCCACATCGACGGCTCCGCGGCGTACGGCGGCATCGCACTCGTGCGCGGATTCGTCACCTTCTGGGACCAGATTCTGGCCGACAGCGACTTCACCGCGGGGTGCCCGGTGGTCGCCGCCGCGGTCGGGTCGGGCGACGAAGCGCCGACATTGACCCCCATCGCCGCCGAGATCTTCGACCGGTGGCGCACCGCGCTCGGACACTCCTTCACCGCCGAGGGATTCAGCGATTCCGACGCGTCGGCCCTGGCTGTCACCTGCCTGGCCGCGCTGGAAGGCGCGGTGGTGTTGAGCCGGTCGTCGCAGAGCGTCGCTCCGCTGCACGACGTCGCTACTCAACTCGAATTCCTCATCAAGGCAAAGGCTTTCGTCAAGAACAACGGCCTGCCCACCGCCGGCAGCTAGCCGTCCGCGCGAGCCCAGCGTGCACAGACGAAGTCCCCGTTGACCGCGGACTCGAGCAAGCGCCATTCCGAGCGCACCGGCAATACGGGTGCGCCGGCACCCAGGGAACACGGCGCATAGGACACCACCAGTTCGTCGACCAGGCCGGCCGTCACGAACTGCGCTGCGACGTCCCCGCCGCCGACGATCCAGACGTCACGCTCGCCGGCCGTCTCGACCAGCGCCGGATGCAGCTGCGCGACATCGCCGCTGACCGGGCACACGGGGTGCCCCTCGACGACGACGTCCGGCCGCGACGTGAGCACCCACGTCGGTTGGGGGTACGGCCAGTCACCTGGTTCGTTCTCGACGATCCACCGGTACGTCGTCGACCCCAGGACCAGGGCACCCACCGACTGCTCGAAGGCTTTGTAGCCGAACGGTCCGTCGACGTCGATGTCACGCGAGAGCAGCCAGTCCAGGCTGCCGGCAGAATCGACGATGAAGCCGTCCAAGCTCGATGCGGTGTAGTAAATGGTCGCCATCGCTCCGAGTATGCCGCGAGGCACCGACAATCCGAGGCGCCCCGATTACTGTTGCCGGATGGACGATTTCGACGCCCTCCGCGCCGACGACGGCGACCTGTCCGAACTGCGTGCGGACCTGCGCCGGTTCCTGGCCCAGGACGCAAAGGAGTTCGGCTGGGAACCCGGCGTCGACTGCTGGCTGTCGAAGTGGGACGCCGACTTCAGCATGCGGCTGGCGGCAGCCGGCTTCGTCGGCCTCACCATCCCGGTCGAGTACGGCGGCCACGGCCGCAGCCACATGCACCGATACGTGGTCACGGAAGAACTGCTCGCCCACGGCGCACCGGTGGCCGCGCACTGGATCGCCGACCGGCAGGTGGCACCGGCCCTGCTGACTTACGGCAGCGAAGATCAGCGGCGCCGACTGCTCCCCCGAATCGCTTCCGGTACTTTGTATTCCGCGATCGGCATGAGCGAGCACGAGGCCGGTTCCGACCTCGCCGCGGTCGCCACGAAGGCCACCCGCACCAACGCCGGCTGGCTGCTGAACGGCAGCAAGGTGTGGACCAGCGGCGCACACCTGGCACACCAGATCGTGGTGCTGGCCCGCACCAGCCCCCTGGACCCCAAGCATCGGCACGCGGGATTCAGCCAGTTCATCGTGCCCACCGACGCCCCGGGCGTCACCATCGAGCCGATCGTCCAGATGAACGGCGAACACCATTTCAACGAGGTGCTGTTCGACGACGTCGCGCTGACCGACGCCGATCTGCTCGGCACCGTCGGCGCGGGCTGGCACCAGGTGACCTCGGAACTGGGTTTCGAGCGCAGCGGACCGGAGCGCTTCCTGTCCACGGCCACATTGCTTTTCGCACTCATCGAGGCGCTGCGGGACGACCCCCGTGCGGACATCGGCGATCTGCTGACACGGATGATCTCGCTGCGTCAGCTCTCCATCTCGGTCGCCCGCGCGTTGACCGCCGGCCAGGACGCCGCCGTCCCCGCCGCGCTGGTCAAAGACCTGGGTACCCGATTCGAGCAGGACTCCGTGGAGATCGCCGCGGAGCTGCTGGACCGGTACGACGGTCCCGACCGTCCGCGGCTGCAGGCGATGCTGGACACCGCTCGGGTGCATGCGCCGCTGTTCACCCTGCGCGGCGGCACCAATGAGGTGCTGCGCGGCATCGTCGCCAAGAACTGGACCAAACAGGCTGCCGCCAAACAGCATTCGGATGAGTTGGCCGAACTGCGCGAACTGGCCGACCAGATCGGGCAGTCCGCACAGCCCGCCCGCACCCTGCCGCTGACCTTCGACGACGCCCTGTGGCGCACCGCCGAGACCTCCGGCCTCACCCGGTTGAGCAGCGACGCCGACGCCGGTCCCGCCGCGACGGCCGTCGTGCTGGGCACCTTGGCGCGGCACGCCGCTGCGGTGCCGATCGCCGAAACCGACGTGCTGGCAACGTGGTTGGCGGCAGAGGCCGGTCTCGCGGTGCCGGATTCCGGGCCCCTGACCCTGGCGGTCGATCAGGTCGCCACCTGGCCGCAGTGCGGGCCGGTGCTGGTGACCAAACGCGGACCGGACGCCCTGTACGTCGCACTGCGCGACTCACCGACGCCCATCAACGGTGGACACAATCTCGCCGGGGAGCCCCGGGCCACCATCGAATTCGACACCGCGGCAAGTGATGTCGTACAGCTGCCGCTGACGGTCGCCGACGAATTGACCGTCCGCGGCGCCTGGTGCCGCAGCGTCCAGATCGTCGGCGCACTCGATGCCGCCGCCGAGCTGACCGTCGCGCACACCGAAACACGGGTGCAGTTCGGCCGGCCGCTCGCCGCCTTCCAGGCGGTGCAGCACTCACTGGCCTCGTTGCTCGGCGAGATCGAACGGGCCAGGGCGGCAACCACTCTGGCTGTCACCGCAGCCGCGCAGTACGGCTTCGGTGACGATCGCACCGGCTACGCCACGACCGTGGCCAAGATCGCCGTCGGCCGGGCCGTCGCCCCGGTGACGACCATCGCCCACCAGTTGCACGGCGCCATCGGCACCACCGCGGAACATCCGTTGTGGCGAGCGACCCTGCGGGCCCGTAGTTGGGCCGACGAGTTCGGCAGCACCAGTTGGCACGCCCGCAGGCTCGCGGCCCGCACCGCGACGACCGATCCGTGGGATGTGACGGTGGGCCGCTTCTGAAAGTCGTTGTGACCTAGGTCAATATCCGCGCCGAAAGACCCTGCCCGCGGCGACCGCGGTCGCCGCGCCCGCCCAGGCCGCCGGCACCCACCGCATGACCCTCATGTCGCGGTCGTACACCTGCGACCGGCAGCCGATCAACTACATGAAGTTCCGTTTTCCGGCCGCGCCGACGGCTGAGATCACCTCCGACGGCCGCACCGCCGTCGCCCATATCGACATGCTCGACGGCGCGCGCGACGCGCGGTACGTGGTCCGGCTGATCCCGGCCCCGCATGCCCCGCTCGGTTGCCTGGCCGGCGACCCGAGCATCGGCACCGGCACGCTGAGCACCGACGGCTTCGGCAACGGCAGCTCCACCGTGCAGCTCAACGTGGCTCCCGGCACCACCGGTGTGTGGCTCCAGGTTGATCTGCCCGCGCCGCATTCGCAGTCCCCGGCCGAGTTCTACAGCAGCGACTTCGTCGCCGCAGTCTGACCATTGTTCGACCCCAGCAGCCGGCACAAACGATCTTCCCGGTAGAACAAACACATGTCCTACCGGGAGATCGTGACGTCGCGGCGATTCAATGGCCGTCAGGCCGCAGTACTGGCAGCCGCTCTGCTGCTGGCCGGATGTTCGGGCGACAAGCAGCCACCGCAGCCGACCACCTCGTCGTCGAGCGCTCCGGCGCCGAGCACCGCTGCCGCCCCGAGTACCCCAGCAGCCGAAGCGCCGCCGTCCCCCACCAGCCGTCAGCTCGACGGCGGGACCTGCCTGCAACTCACCGGCGCGGTGGTGAACCTGATGTCCGGCGCGTCCCCCGACGACGCCAAGACGGCCGGGGACACCATCAACGGCTTCCACCCGCCCGCCGATGTGCAGGCCGCCGTGACACATTTCGTCAAGACCAACGGCCTGCACTCCAGCGATCCCGACCGCACTCAGTTCAGCCGCACCCTCAACAACTGGGTTGAGCAGCAGTGCCCGGTGCAGCGGTCGGAGAAGAAACCCAAGTAGGGCCGGTCAGCTACCGGTCCACTGCGGAGCGCGCTTCTCGGCGAAGGCCACCGCGCCCTCGCGCGCGTCCTTCGACATGAAGACCGGTCCCAGGATGGCGCCCTGCTTGTCCCACTTCTCGGCGTCGGACCAGTCGGACGACTCGACGATGATCCGCTTGGTCGCAGCGACCGCGAGCGGGCCGTTCGCGGTGATCCGCTCGGCCAGCGCGAGGGCGGCATCCAGTGCGGCACCCGGCTCGGTCAGTTCGTTGACCAGGCCCAGCTCGTGCGCCCGCGCTGCGGTCAGGTTCTCGCCGGTGAGCGCGAGTTCCATGGCGATGGCGTACGGGATGCGCCGCGGCAGGCGCAGCAAGCCGCCGGCACCGGCGACCAGGCCGCGCTTTACCTCGGGGATACCGAATGCCGCCGCGTTGGAGGCGACGATCAGGTCTGCCGACAGGGCCAGCTCGGTGCCGCCTGCCAGCGCGTAACCTTCGACCGCGGCGATCAGCGGCTTGGCCGGCGGACGCTGCGTGAAGCCGAGGCCACGGTCCGAGAGGATGTTCTCGCCCTTGGCGAAAGCCTTCAGATCCATGCCGGCACAGAACGAGCCGCCGGCTCCCGTCAGCACGGCCACGGACAGTCCCGGGTCTTCGTCAAGGCGGTCCGCGGCTGCGGCCAGGCCCTTACTGACCGCTGAGTTGACAGCGTTCTTGGCCTGGGGCCGATTGATGGTGATGATCAGTATGCGGTCGCGCTGTTCGACGAGGACGGCATCTTCGCTGGTGGCTTCTTCGGTCACGACGGTGATGCTAGCCACAGGGGATTGGCGTCCGGCGGTCAACCAGTGAATAATCAAAAATTAGAACATGTTCTAGTTTTTGCCGCAGTCAGAGGAGAAACCGTGGTCAAGCTGCCCGAAATCACCAAATTCGACCCGGACCTGACCGAGAAGGTCATGGGGATTCTCCGACCGCTGCTGAAGGTCTATCACCGATCCGAGGTCCGCGGACTGGAGAACATTCCGCTGGGTGGCGCGCTGGTGGTGAGCAACCACTCCGGCGGCATGCTGCCCATGGACGTGCCGATCTTCTCGTCGCACTTCTACGAGAAGTACGGCTACGACCGTCCCGTCTACACCCTCAGCCACGCCATGCTGATGGTCGGCCCGACCGCGGACTTCTTCAAGAAGACCGGCTACATCCTGGCCAGCCACGAGAACGCCGACGAAGCGCTGCGCTCCGGCGGCCTCGTCGTCGTGTTCCCCGGCGGCGACTACGACGTCTACCGGCCGTCGACCGACGCCAACAAGATCGACTTCGACGGCCGCAAGGGTTACGTGAAGGCCGCGATCAATGCCGGCGTGCCGATCGTGCCGATGGTCGGCATCGGCGGCCAGGAGACCCAGCTGTTCCTGACCCGCGGTGAGCGCATCGCCAAGGCCCTCGGCCCCATCGCGCGCGCCGCCCGCGCCAAGGTGGTGCCGCTGTCCGTCGGCCTGCCGTTCGGGTTGTCCGCCGTGCTGCCGTTCAATGTGCCGCTGCCGTCGAAGATCGTCATGCAGGTGCTGCCGCCCATCAACATCGAGGCCGAGTTCGGTGAAGAGCCCGACATCGACGCGGTCGACGCACGCGTCCGCAAGGTCATGCAGGACGCTCTCGACGAACTCGCCGAAGAGCGGCGCTTCCCGGTACTAGGCTGACCGCCCGTGGGTATCACCGACAAGCTGGCCGCCACCGCCGGCCTGGTCAACACCATGGTCCGGGCCGGCGTCATCGCCCCACTGCGGCCGGACAAGTACGTCCGGATCGCCGGCGCCATGGCACGCGAAAACATGAGCGTCACATCAGGTTTCGCCAGTTCCGCGCAGCGCTGCGGTAACCGTCCGGGCCTGATCGACGAATTGGGCACACTGACCTTCAGCGAGCTCGACAAGCGCGGCGACGCGTTCGCCGCCGCCCTGCAGCTGCTGCCCTCGGCCAAGGTCGTGGGCATCATGGCACGCAACCACCGCGGCTTCGTCGACGCACTGATCGCGGCCAACCGCATCGGCGCAGATGTGTTGCTACTGAACACTTCCTTCGCCGGGCCCGCCATGGCCGAGGTCGTGGACCGCGAGAACGTCGACGTCATCATCTACGACGAAGAGTTCACCGCGACGGTGGACCGCGCCTTGCAGGATCAAGGTCGGACGGGCCGGCCTCCCGTCACCCGCATCGTGGCGTGGACCGACACCGAGGACCACCCACTGACCGTCGAGTCCCTGATCATCGACCACCTGGGGCTGCAGCCGCGACGCACCGGCGAGAAGAGCCGGGTGATCCTGCTGACCTCCGGGACCACCGGAACTCCCAAGGGCGCCAAGCATTCCGGTGGCGGCCTGGACGCGTTGAAGGCGATTCTGGACCGCACGCCGTGGCGTACCGAGGAGACCACCGTGGTCGTCGCTCCGATGTTCCACGCCTGGGGCTTCTCACAATTGGTGTTCGCGGCGTCGATGGCCTGCACCGTCGTCACTCGCCGCAAGTTCGACCCGCAGGCCACCCTGGCCCTGGTCGACAAGTACCAGGCGACCGGATTGTGTGTTGTCCCAGTGATGTTCGACCGCATCATGGAACTGCCTGATCACATCCGCAACCGCTACAGCGGCCGCTCGCTGCGGTTCGCCGCGGCCTCCGGCTCGCGCATGCGCCCCGACGTCGTCACCTCGTTCATGGACCAGTTCGGCGACGTCATCTACAACAACTACAACGCCACCGAGGCCGGGATGATCGCCACCGCGACACCGGCCGACCTGCGCGCCGCCCCCGACACCGCCGGCCGGCCCGCCGAGGGCACCGAGATCAAGATCCTGGACGCCGATTTCCAGGAGTTGCCGGCGGGCGAGGTGGGCACCATCTACGTACGCAACTCGACCCAGTTCGACGGCTACACCTCCGGCGCCACAAAGGATTTCCACCAGGACTACATGTCCTCGGGCGACCTGGGATACCTCGACGTCGCCGGCCGCTTGTTCGTGGTGGGCCGCGACGACGAGATGATCGTCTCGGGCGGTGAGAACGTGTACCCGATCGAGGTGGAGAAGACGCTGTCCACCCACCCGGACGTGGCCGAAGCCACCGTGCTGGGTGTCGACGACGAGCAGTACGGCCAGCGCCTCGCGGCGTTCGTCGTGCTGACCGATGGCGCGACCGCCACCGAGGAATCCCTCAAGCAGCACGTGCGCGACAACCTGGCCAATTACAAAGTGCCACGGTCGATTACGGTGCTCGCCGAATTGCCGCGCAACAGTACCGGCAAGATCGACCGCCGCGAACTGAAGGCGCTGGCCAATGGCGCGTAAATCGGTGACCCTGCTGCGGGCCGTCCTCGGCCTCGTCAACGCCACCAACGCGGCTCGCCCACTGGCCCGCGCCGGGAACCCCGGCATCCTCACCTTCGCGTACGGCTGGCCATCCAGTGAAGCGGCCGGATTCGTGCTCAGTTCCTCGGTGCTGTCCACGATCCGCCGGGGTCGGCGCGGCGCGTTCTCCGGTACCAGCGGCCGAATCGCGTTGGTGCTCAATGTGATCACCTGGGCCATCCTGGGATTGATCGTCGGCCGCAGCCGCAGTTCCCGGCCGACGTTCGAAGAGCCACTGCGCGACGTGATCGGTCCGGGCAACCCGGCCGATCCGGGCGTCCCGCGCCTGCCCGGTATCGCGCGCACCATGCTGTCGCGCCGCAGGTACAACAAGAAGACCGTCAAGTACGGTCCGCACCGCGCCAACCTGGCCGACATCTGGCGCCGCCCCGACCTGCCGCTCGACGGCAAAGCCCCTGTACTGCTGCAGGTTCCGGGCGGTGGGTGGATGCTCGGCGACCGTCGGCCGCAGGCCTACCCGCTGATGGGCACCCTTGCCGACCGCGGCTGGATCTGCGTGTCCATCGGCTACCGCGTCAGCCCGAAACACCAGTGGCCGGCACACATCATCGACGTGAAGCAGGCCCTCGCCTGGATCAAGGAGAACATCGCCGACTACGGCGGCGACCCCGACTTCGTCGCGATCAGCGGAGGCTCGGCGGGCGGTCACCTGTCCTCGCTGGCCGCGTTGACTCCCGGAGATCCCCAGTGGCAGCCCGGCTTTGAGGATGCCGACACCTCGGTGGTGGCCGCGGTGCCCGTGTACGGCCGCTACGACTGGTTCAGCTTCGACGGCCCCGGGCGTCCGGAGATGATGCACGCCCTGCAGCACTTGATCATCAAGAAGCGGTTCTCCACCGATCCCCAGGTCTTCCTGGACGCCTCGCCCATCAAGCGGATAGGTCCCGACGCCCCGCCGTTCTTCGTGCTGCACGGCACCGACGACACACTGATCCACGTGCAGGAGGGACGGGACTTCGTCGCCGCGCTGCGAGAGCGATCACCGGCGCCGGTGGCGTACGCCGAGATCCCGCACGCACAGCACGCATTCGACATCTTCGGCTCGGCGCACGGCCGCTACGCCGCCGAGGCGATCACCCGGTTCCTGGAGTGGGTGCGCGCCGAGAAGGCGAGGGTCGTTGACGCCGAGGGTGACTCTGAGGGTGTCGGTTAGCCGCTGGTGAAGTCGCGGCGCCAGGTCCGGGTGGCGAGTACCGCGGCCCCTACTGCGCCATCGCGGTCTCGACGACCGTCAGCTCCTCGGAAAGCCCTGCGGCCCTTCGGATTTTCTTGAAGTCCTCCATCATGCCCGCGGTCACTTCATGCGGGTCGTCGGTGGTCGCGCCGTCGGCCAGCACCGAGATGTTGAGCTGGTCGACGTAGCTCCACACGGTGATGTTCAGGCCGCTGCCCGCGGTGAGCGGGCCGACCGAGTAGATCTCGGTGACAGTGGCGCCACCCACCTTGCCGCGTTCCCGGGGCCCCGGCACGTTGGAGATGTTGAGGTTCAGCACCTTGTTCTGGCCGTCCATGTTGGACAGCCGGCGGAACATCGACTCCATCGGCGCCGGCGGCATGTAGGCGGCCCACCGGGCCACCAGTTCCGGGCCGACCAACTGGTGACTCTCCTTGGCCAGCATGGCGGCTTCCCGGGCCTGCCTGACGCGCTGCTCGGCGTCATCCACGTCGACCGGCAGCCCGATCAGCACGCCGCTGAATCGATTGCCGGAGATGCGATCCGGTGAGAAGTCGTAGCTCATCGGCACCGACGCCAGCAGCGGGTGGTCGGCCTTGCCGTCGTACTTCAGCAGCAGCTCGCGCAGCGCGCCCGACGACATGGCCAGCACCAGGTCGTTGATGGTGACGCCCAGCTTCTTGCTGGTCTCCTTGACGTCGGCAAGCGCCAAAGTGGCTGTGGCAAAACGCCGTTGGGGCGTGAGCACGTGGTTCATGAAACTCGCCGGCGGGGTGAACGGCCGGGTCAGTTCCGGTGACAGCTTGCGGGTGCTCTTGCGCACCCGTGCCATGCCGTCGGCGGTGTACTTGACCACGCCCGGAATCCGGCCGATCTGCCGGAGGTGATCGACGAAGGCCGACCGCACCAGCTCGCCGCGGGACGGGGCCGGATCGGCGATGTAGAGGTCCTGATCGCGCTGCGGCCCTTCGGTGATGTCCATGCCGAGGGCCAGCAGGTTGGCCGAGGCCACCCCGTCCGCCAGCGCGTGGTGGATCTTGCCGACCACGGCCACCCGCCCGTTGGCCAAGCCTTCGACGAGGTACATCTCCCACAGCGGCCGGCTGCGATCCAGTGCGGTACTGGCGATTTCGCCGATCGCCTCGTCCAGTTCGCGACGGCCACCCGGTGCCGCCACCCGCCACGGCCGGACGTGGTACTCGAGATCGACTTCGGCGTGCTCGCGCCACATCGGGTGGTGGAACTTGAACGGAATGTCGACGAGCTGATAGCCGAACGGGTCCAGCTTGTGCAGTCGTTCCCGGAGTACACGACGGAATTCGTCGATCCCGAAGGTGCGATCACCCAGTCCGGCAAGGTCGATTACGGCAATCTTGAGGGTGTGCATGTGCACGTTGGGCGTTTCCGAATACAGCAGGAACGCGTCCCACCCACTGAGTCGTTTCACTCGACCTCTCCTGCGCTTCGGTCAGACCTCGGCCAGTCGAACGGTCTAGACGACCTCTTCGACACACTGCTGGTTCTGGTTCCGGTGAACCTCGTCGAGGAACAACCCTATGGCAGTGGCCATCGACGCCGTGCGGGCACCATCGGTCATGTCGAAACCGTGTCCGGCACCGGGCAATTCGATGTAACTGACAGTCGACGCGGACACCGCGCGCAGCTCGTGCACGAAGTCGCGCGCCTGCGCCACCGGGATGACGCTGTCGCCGCTGCCGTGGATCACGAGGAACGGCGGCGCATCTCGATGCACCCGCGCGATCGGAGAGGCCTGACGGTAGATCTCCGGGTGCTTGTCGATCCGGCGCCGGACCACGACGCGCTCGAGGAAGTCGACGAACTCCTCGCGCTCCTTGGTGGACCGGTCCTCCCAGTCGTAGCGGCCGTAGATACCGACGACGGCGTCGACCGACGTGTCGGCGCCCTCAGGCAGGTCGGCCTGCAGTTCGGGATCGTTGGCGGTCAGGCCGGCCAGCGCGGCGAGGTGCCCACCGGCCGAGCCACCGGAGATCGCGATGAAGTCGCGGTCACCACCGAACTTGTCGACGTTCGCCCGGGCCCACGCGATCGCGGTCTTGACGTCCGTGATGTGTTGCGGCCAACGGTGGTTCGGGGCCACGCGGTAGTCGATGGACAGACAGACCCAGCCCTGTTGGGCCAGGTGGCTCATCAGCGCGTAGCCCTGCAGCAGCCGGCTGCCGTGCACCCAGGCCCCACCGGGCAGGTAGATCAGGACCGGGGCCGGCTCGCTGGGCAGGTCGTCGGCGCGCCAGACGTCCAGGAGCTGCGACGGGTTGTCGCCGTAGCGCACCGAGGTGCGGTGCACCTGACGCCGGTGTTCGCGGGCCCGCCAGAACGGCGGCGTGCGCTCGGGCGCAGGCCATTCGATGTCGAGTTCGGCGGGCGGCACGACCCCGGTCAGCGCGGCCCGGACCACCTCGTTGGTGCAATCACGCTCGGCCCGACGAATCTCCGCGACGCTCGGGGTGAACAGCGCCTTGGAGGTCGACGCCCAGAAGCTCGGCACGTGGCGCATGCCCCACAGGGTCATCGCGGTCGCCCCGCCGAGCGGCTCGAGGCTCTTGCCGATCACCGGCAACGAGGCGGCGGCCGTTGCCATCGCCAACAGGTGATCGGAGGGCTTGGCAGCCATGAACCAGCGCAGCCTGGTCGCCAGTGAAGGGCTGTGAACGTCATTGTCCGGTCGAGCCGTCATTTCGCGAGCGTACACCGCGCTGACCACGCGCTTTCGGGGCCACGGCAAGTTCGTGGTCACATTTCGGAGACTGTTCACTTGTGAAGTGCATCACAGCTGATCAGGGGCTATTCGAAGACGTACCGTCGTGCTTACAGTCAAGCCATGGGCACCTCAGCGCTGGCGATCACCGACGACCACAACGACCTCGCGGACTCGGCCACCGGACTGTTGCACCGGCTTGGCAGCCGGGCCGCGGCCCGCGCCACGCTGGAGGGCGGGCCGTCGCATCCGGCCGGATTCTGGACGGCTGCAGCCGATCTGGGTTGGCAGGGGCTGGCCATCCCCGAGGCCTACGGCGGCTCCGGATTCGGACTGCCCGAACTGGCGGTGGTACTGGAGGCACAGGGCCGCGAGCTGTGCCCCGGACCGTTCCTGCCGACCGTCGCCGCCGCCGTCGTCATCGACCGATGCGCCACCGAAGAGCTGCGCGCCGCACTGCTGCCCGGGCTGGCCGACGGCAGCACCACCGCCGCCCTGGGCTTGTCCGGACACGTTCACATCGCCGGCCACACCGTGTTCGGGGAAAGCCCGACCGTGCTCGGCGCCCCGGATGCCGACGTGCTGGTCCTGGTCGCCGGCGATGACGTCGTGGTCGTCGATGCCCACGCCACCGGCGTCACCGTCACACCGCTGGACGGGGCGGACACCACGCGCAGCATCGGCTCGGTGACCCTGGACCAGGTCGAGGCGACCGCGGTACTACGCGGCGCTGCGACCAAGGCGCACACTGCTTTTCGCATTCTCGCTGCCGCCGAGGCGGTCGGGGTCAGCTGGGCGGCGCTGGAGATGGCCGTCGAATACGCCAAGGTGCGTGAGCAATTCGGCCGCACCATCGGCACCTTCCAGGCCGTCAAACACCATGCCGCCAACATGCTGGTGGCGGCAGAACTCACCACCGCGGCCGCGTGGGACGCAGCGCGCGCCGACGATCTGGATGACGCCTGGTTCGGCGCGGCCGTCGCCGCTGTCCAGGCGATCCACAGCCAGGTCTTCAACGCCGAGAACAACATTCAGCTGCACGGCGGCATCGGCTTCACCTGGGAACACGACGCGCACCTGTACCTGCGCCGTGCCCTCACACTGGCCACGCTGACCGGGGCCGGCGCCGACCCCCTGGCCGATGTGGTCGACGGGCAACGCACCGGCCGAGCCCACGGTGCGTCGTTCGCGCTCCCCGAGGAAGCGGCCGAATACCGCACCGCCGCCCGCGACGCCGTCGCGACGCTGCAGTCGCTGGCCGAGGACAAGAAGCGGGACTTTCTTGTCGATTCCGGTTATCTGGTGCCGCACTGGCCCAAGCCGTGGGGCCGGGATGCCGGCGTGCTGGAGCAGCTGGCCATCGAGGAGGAGTTCCGTGATGTCGAGCGTCCCGACCTCGGCATCACCGGCTGGGTGACGCTGACCATCGCCCAGGCCGGCACCGACGATCAGCGCGAGCGCTGGGTGTATCCGGTGCTGCGCGGCGAGATCATGTGGTGCCAGTTGTTCTCCGAGCCCGAGGCCGGCTCGGATGCGGCCGCGGTGCGCACCAGCGCCAAGAAGGTCGACGGCGGCTGGCTGGTGACCGGCCAGAAGGTGTGGACCAGCCTGGCCCAGTACTGCCAGTGGGGCCTGGCCACCGTGCGCACCGATCCCGACGCCCCCAAGCACGCCGGCGTGACGATGATGGCGATCGACATGAAAGCCCCCGGCGTGACCGTCAACCCCCTCAAGGGACTGACCGGCAACGCGCACTTCAACGAAGTGTTCTTCGACGAGGTGTTCGTCCCGGACGCCGACGTGGTCGGCGACGTCAACAAGGGCTGGCTGGTGGCGCGGGCGACGCTGGGCAACGAGCGGCTGTCGATCGGCGGTGGATCCGGTGCGCAATCCGGCTTCACCGCGGACGATCTCATCGCGCTGTTGGACGCTGCCCAGCCGGAGCTGGCCGCCGGGCTGCGCGACCGCGCCGGCGCGGTGATCGCCGAGGGACACACCCTGCGGCTGCTGAATCTGCGGCGGATCAGCCGGGCCATCGCGGGCACCGGCCCGGGACCCGAGGGCAATGTCACAAAACTCGTGGTCGCCGAGCAAGGGCAGCGTCAGACCGAGCTGGGGATGAAGCTCGCCGGCCCCGCGGCCGTGACCGGGCAAACTCCGGCGCTCACCCAGGCCTACCTGGGCTACCGTGCCATGACCATCGCGGGCGGCACCTCGGAGATCACCCGGAACACCATCGCCGAACGAATTCTCGGCCTGCCCCGCGATCCTTTGCTCAAGTAGGTCGCTACGCATCACGAGTCGGTTGAGACTTAGCGAAGATCGCTTCGCCACGCTGCGCCGATCGGTCAGATATGTCACGCTATGGACCGATGAGTTTGCTATCGGTCACGTCCTGGGTGTCCCGCCGCGCTTTGCTGGCGGCGGTGCTGTGTGCCCAGCTGATCGCCGGGGTGGTGACCGTGGCCGCCGTCGGCCCGTCCGCCGGCAGCGCGACCGATGACGACCACACCGACGCCGTGTTCCGCAGTGCCCACGCCGGCAGCTGCCTGACCTGGCAACCTGAACCGCCCCAGCGGCCCGCCTTCGTGCAGTGCAGCAGCCCGCACCTGTTCGAGGTCGTCAACTCTGTTGAAGGCGACGGCGATCAGGGCGCCTGCGCAGTGTCAGGACGCCGGTACCTCGGACCACGCTTCGACCCGAACAGCCGGTTCGCGTACGGCCTGCTGCGCTCGGTGAGCTCTGGCGGTTCCGGATCCGGCAGTCACATCGCGTTGTGCGGACTGCAACTACCCGGCCCGAACGGCCAGCAGCTGCCGTTCCGCGGGCAGGTCGCCGAGCAGGATCAGTCGCGGGTGTGGCCACCGGGCACGTGTCTTGGGGCCGACATGAAGGGCGGTCAGACTGGCCTGGTGCCCGTGGACTGCGCCGAGCCGCATTCGGTCGAGGCCGTCGGGCCCGTCGATCTCGGCGCGCACTTCCACGACGGCCCGCCGCCATCGGACGCCGAGCAGGAGGCGGTGCTGCGCCCCACCTGCAGCACGATGACCACCGCGTACCTGGCGCCGAAGACGTTGTCGGCCAGCGACCTGACCCTGAACTACCGACCCATCGGCCCGTCCAGCTGGTCCGCCGGCAGCCACCAGACGCTGTGCGCGCTGGCATCGCGGACGCCCGGCCCCCTGACCGGCAGCGTGAAGTCCCCCGGCGCCGCGTCGGCAGTACCCGCTCCCGTCGCCCCGCGCCCGATGGCGCAGGCGCCCGTCACCACCGCCACGACCATCGCCCCGACCAGCAGCGCCCCGACCACCGTCGCGGCTCCGGCGGTCGCTCCGAGTACTGCGGCGGCACCGTCGTCCTCGTCGTCCTCGTCGTCGGTGGCATCGCAGGCAGCCGAGGCGCCCAGCGCTTCCGTCACCGAAACCACGGCGCCACCTGCAGCCCCGGCCTCACCCGTCGACAACCCGGCGCATCCGCCGCCGGCTCCCCCGGCTGAGCCGGCACATCCTGCCGAGCCGGCACCCCCGGCCGAGCCCGCGGCGCCGTCGCACGTGCTCGAGATCCCGGGCTTCGCCCCGATCACCCTGCCCTGGGCGCCGCCGCCGCTGTAGTCCACTCGCCGAACGTGAGCTTGATGGCGAAAACGAGGCGAAAAGTCGCCATCTTCTTCACGCTCGGCGGCTAGCGGACAGCAGCCTCCAGGTCGGCCAGGGAGTCCTCCAGGTGGCCGAGCAGCCGCTGCAGGTGCGGCACGCTGTGCCGGCAGCCGACGAGCCCGAAGTCGAGGTTGTCGCCGTTGTTGACCAGCGTGATGTTCAGCGCCTGCCCGTCCAGTGCGATCGACAGCGGATAGTTCCCGTCGAGCCGCGCACCCTTCCAGTACATCGGCACCCGTGGTCCCGGCACATTCGAGATGACGATGTTGAACGGCGGCGGGGTGGCGTCGACGAAACCGGGCACGGTGGACAGCGCGATCGGCGACAGTAGCAGCGCCGACAGGGCCATCGACTCCGTCTTCGACAGCCCGGCGAACACCTGCTTGTTGCCGCGCATCGAATCGGAGATGGCCTGCAACCGCGTCGCCGGATCCTTGATGTCGGTGGCAAGGTTGCACAGGATCGCGCCCACCTGGTTGCCGCCGGCATCGGCGTCGGCCTCGGACCGCAGACTCACCGGGACCATCGCGATCAGCGGTGCGTCGGGCAGGGCGCTCTGCTCGAGCAGGTAGCCCCGCAGCGCCCCCGAGCACATGGCCAGCACGACGTCGTTGACGGTGACACCGCCGGCGGCCTGCTTGACGGCCTTGATGCGGTCGATCGGCCAAGACTGGGCCGCCACCCGTCGGGCGCCGCCGATCTTGACGTTGAACATGGTCTTCGGCGCGCTGAACGTCCGGGTCAGGTTCTGTTCCAACAAGACGGCACGCGCCACCCGGAACGTCGACGGCGCGAGACCGGCCGCCGCGCCGACGGCGCCCACCGCAGAACCGATCAGAGATGAGCTCTGCTTCGGCGCCCGCTTGCGGGACGGCAGGTCCCACGGCACCCGCACCTCCGGCTCGGCCGGGTCGTCGGACAGCGTGCGCATCGTCATCCGCAGTGCGGACACCCCGTCGAGCAGCGCGTGGTGCACCTTCGAATAGATCGCGAACCGGCCGTCCTCGAGACCTTCCACCAGGTACGTCTCCCACAGCGGACGGTGCCGGTCCAGCAGGCTGGTGTGCAGCCGCCCGCAGAGGTCGAGCAGTTCACGTACTCGTCCCGGGGAGGGCAGCGCCGAGCGGCGCAGGTGGTAGTCGACGTCGATGTCGTCGTCGTACGTCCAGCCGAAGCTGGCGATGCCGCCCAAGAACCGTGCCGGGCGCTTGCGGTAGGTGGGGTTGAAGTTGGTGTGCGCCAACATGTCCCGATACAGATCGTGGATGAACTCCGGCCCGGAGCCCTCTGGCGGGGTGAACAGCTGCAGGCCGCCGACGTGCATCGGATGCTCCCGGGATTCTCCGAGCAGGAACATTGCATCGGTTGGCGACATGATCTCCACCCGCCAAGTAAACCCCTATTCGGCGGGCGGTGGACCAGGTTGCCGCGTCAGGGCTGGCGTTCGCCCGGCGGCGGCGGGTTGGCGACCACCGGGAACTGGCCGGTGAAGCCCTGCCGTTGCTTGGCGATCTCCAGGACCCGGCCACGCGCCGCGTACCAGCCGATGATCAGCGCCGGGATGATGATCACCAGCGTCCCCACCGTCCAGGTGCCGACCGGTTTGTCGAACGCCATCAGCACCAGCACCGCGGCCAGGAACACCAGCGTCGCGTACCCGGTGTACGGCGCGCCCCACATCCGGAACGACGGCCGCTCCATCTCACCCCGCTCGGACCAGCGGAACAGCTGCAACTGACAGATCACGATGGTGGCCCACGACGCGATGATGCCGAGGGCGGCCATGTTCAGCACGATCTCGAACGCCTGGGCGGGCACCACGCCGTTGAGCACGACGCCGAGCAGCCCGATGCTGGCCGTCAGACAGATACCGCCATACGGCACACCACGTTTGGACATGACGCCGGTGAACTTCGGGGCGCTGCCGTTCATCGCCATGGAGCGCAGGATGCGGCCGGTCGAGTACAGCCCGGCGTTCAGGCTGGAGAACGCCGCGGTGAGTACGACGACGTTCATCAGGGTGCCCGCACCCTCGAAACCGATCTTCGAGAAGAACGTGACGAAGGGACTCTCGCCGGCCTTGTAGGCGGTGTACGGCAGCAGCAGCCCGAGCAGCACCAGCGACCCGCAGTAGAACAGTGCGATGCGGAAGATCACCGAGTTGATGGCCCGCGGCATGATCTTGTGCGGTTCGGCGGTCTCGCCCGCCGCGGTGCCGACGAGTTCGACTGCGGCATAAGCGAAGACGACGCCCGAGGTCACCACCACCAGCGGCAGCAACCCGGTGGGGAACAGCCCGCCGCTGTCCGAGATGACGCTGAAGCCGGTGGTCTGGCCGTCGACCTTGAACCGGCCCGCCAGAAACACCGTGCCGACCACCAGGAAGGTCACCAGCGCAACGACCTTGATCAGGGCCGCCCAGAATTCGAGCTCGCCGAACAGGGTCACCGAGATCAGGTTCATGCCCATCACGATGGCCAGCGCGATCAAAGCGATCAGCCACTGCGGGATGGCGTCGAACGCCTTCCAGTAGTGGAAGTAGGTGGCGATGGCGGTCGAGTCGACGATCGACGTCATGGCCCAGTTCAGGAAGTACATCCAGCCGGCGACGTAAGCCGCCTTCTCACCGAGGAATTCACGCGCGTACGAGACGAACGACCCGGACGACGGCCGGTGCAGCACCAGTTCGCCGAGCGCCCGCAGGATCAGGAACACGAACGCGCCGCAGATCAGGTAGACCAGGAACAGACCCGGCCCCGCGTTGTGCAACCGGCCACCGGCGCCCAGGAACAAGCCGGTACCGATGGCACCGCCGATCGCGATCATCTGCAGCTGGCGTGGCTTGAGGGTGTGGTGGTAGCCGGCGTCTTCGGCCGTCAGACCGGGTGGCTCGACATGCGTATGCGGCGTGGCAGTCATAGCGATTCAGTGAACACCGACGCGCAGTCTCGCGCAGGCCAACCGGTTTCCTGTGTGTGAACACAGGCGTGTCCACAACGGGCTCGGGTCAGTAATGTCGGTCAGATGTCGGGCATCTCCCAAACAGTCGAGTTCCACCCCGAGTTGGCACGTGCCGCACGGTTCATGCCGCGCAGCCCCATCACGCCGTGGAACCTCCGCTTCGTCCGAAGGCTGTCCAACCTGCTGGAACGCCAGACTCCGGAGGGCACCGAGGTGCTGACGCTGCCGTCGGGCGTCGGGATTCGGCTGCACCGGCCACCTGCCGGCACCGACCGTGGCGGCGCGCTGCTGTGGATTCACGGTGGCGGCTACCTGATCGGCAGTCCGGCGCAGGACGACGTGCTGTGCCGGCGTTTCGCGAACGAACTGGGCATCACCGTGGCGGCGGTCAAGTACCGGTTGGCGCCCGACAATCCGTATCCGGCCGGGCTGGAGGACTGCTACACGGCGCTGCGCTGGCTGGTCGAGCTGCCGGCCGTGGATCCGGCCCGGGTCGCGGTCGGCGGCTCCAGTGCCGGCGGTGGCATGAGCGCGGCGTTGGCTCAGCTGGCGTATGACCGCGGTGAAATTGCTTTGGCGGCACAGCTTTTGGTGTACCCCATGATCGACGACCGGTCGGGCGACCGGCCCGGACTGGACCATCCCGGACACCGGTTGTGGACCCAGAAGTCGAACCGCTTCGGCTGGCGCGCCTACCTCGGCGGTGCCGATCCCGCGGTCGCCGTCCCTGCCCGACGGACCGATCTGTCCGGCCTGCCGCCGGCCTGGGTCGGCGTCGGGACCTTGGACGTCTTCCACGACGAGGATATCGACTATGCCGAGCGGTTGCGCGCGGCGGGTGTCCCGTGCGAACTGGAAGTGGTGCCGGGCGCGTACCACGGGTTCGACGGCGTCGCCGCCAAGACTCAGGTGGCTCGCGCGTTCTTTGCCAGTCAGGTGCAATTCCTGCGGCCGATGCTGAACCCGGCCGTCGTCGGCTAGCCCCGTCGGCTAACTCGTCGGCTGCCCACGCCGGTCACACAGCTGCCGTAACCCCACTGCGGCACTGCCGATCCCGTGCCGCAGTGGTCGCGCGAGCGTGATCTTCGTTACTTAGCTTATGCTATCTAATTGATGTTTACGCAGGTCAAACACTGTTTTCAAGAAATTAGCCGATCAAATAAACCCTTGCGGGGAAGCATTTCGGGGCGCATGGTTGTTGAACAGACCAACGACCACAACGGTCTGATCTTCACCGAGAAGAGGCACGGCAATGACCACCCTGACCCATCAGACGACCGAAAACATCGGCCCCCTGCGGCAGCTGTTCCGGCGATCCACCGCTGTGGTGGTGCTGACGGCGGCAGGTCTGGGCGTGGCCGGCTACATGGCCCTCGGCATGCTGCAGGACAAGCCGGCCGACCCGGTGCTGCCGACGTTCTCCGCAGTCCCCGTCCCGTCCGCCCCGGACCTGGACAAGCTGCAGAACCTGGGCCAGCTCGCCGCCATCGTGCAGAGCCCGCAGGTGCCGCAGGCACACCCGGCCCGCTAGGCCCCAATACCCAGCTGAGCACTGAGCCGCCCTCGAAATCGAGGGCGGCTCAGTGCTATTCGGCGACTATTGGGTGGCGTGCGCCTTGCCGACCGGTGTGCGGTTGGCCAGGTTCTGGGCCACCTCTTCGTGCCACAGGTCGTTGGCGTGGGTGGTGTCGACTTCCTGCTCGAACCGGGCGACCATGTCCGGTTTGACGTCGGCGGCGTCGACGTAGAACTGCTCGTACCAGCGGCGGTGCTGGTACACCGGGCCGTCTTCCTCGGTCAGCAGCGGGTTCTCGATGCGCGTCTTGTTCTTCCAGATCTCGACGTCTTGCATGAAGCCGTCGCCGAAGCTGCGGCTCAGCGTCGCGGCCAGCTTTTCGGTCTTCTCCGCCGGCAACGCCGGGTTGTTCTGCACCGCGACGCCCCACTGCAGCACGAACGAATCATGCGTTACCGGGTAGTGGCAGTTGATCAGCGCGATTTCCACCGTGAACTCCGGGGCCAGGTCATTGTGCAGCCAATTGATCATGTACGCCGGCCCGAAATACGTGGCCTCCGACCGCAGGTAGGTACCGTCCCACAGTTCGCGCGTCGCGTAGTCCGGCCGCGGCTTGGACTCCATGAACTGGCTGGCGGTGTGGCCCTCGATGACGTTCTTGAAGTACGTCGGGTAGGCGTGGTGAATGTAGAAGAAGTGCGCCATGTCGACGTTGTTGTCGACGATCTCGCGGCAGTGCGAGCCCTCGATCAGCAGCGAGTTCCACTGCCACGGCGACCATCGGCCTTCCTCGTAGCCGTCGATGGTCGGCGGCGTCAGCTCCGGTGCGGGCGTCGAGCCCTCGGGGTCGTGCCAGATCAGCAGCTGCCCATTGACCTCGGTGCTCTGCCAGGCGCGGGTGCGAGCGAGCCGCGGGGTGCGCTTGGCGTACGGCACCAGCTGGCACTTGCCGTCGCCGCCCCAGCGCCAGTCGTGGAACGGGCACGCGACCGCGTCGCCCTTGACGGTGCCCTGCGACAGGTCTCCGCCCATGTGCCGGCAGTAGCCGTCCAGCACCTTGAGCTGGCCCTGCGAATCGGCGAACACCACCAACTTGGTGCCGAACGCCTCGATCGGGTGCGGCTTGCCGTCGCGGAACGACTCGGCCAATCCGATGCAGTGCCAGCCGCGCGCAAACCGCGTCATCTCCACGCCCGCGTCGATGTGCCTGACTTCAGCCTCAGTCATGTTGCGTCCCTTCCGAATTGCTCCTGGTTGACCAGGATTTTCACTTCGGTATCCCGGCCCGTCGACTGCAGGGCGTGAATGCCTTTTTCAAGAGCGTCGGCCAACTTGATGCGGCTGGTGACGAGCGGCACGGGGTCCAGTCGCCCGTCGGCGATCATGTCGATAACCGTACGGAAGTCGTCCCGGGAATAGGCGAAACTTCCCGTAACCCGTTTCTCGGTGATCATGAAGAGGCTCGGGTTGAACGTCACGTCGGCGTGGTACATCGCGACGACGACGGTCGTGCCGCCCTTGCGGAGCGCGTTGACCGCGGTGTCGAACGTGGCCTGGCCCGCCCCCGCGGCGTCGAACGAAGCGTCCACGCCCTGGCCTTTGGTCAGCTCGTGGACAAAGCCACCGAGGTCGGTCGCGCGGGGATCCACGACGTCGGCGCCGAGGGCCGCCGCCAGCTCACGCCGGGCGGTGCTCATCTCGCTGACGATAACGCGTTGCGCGCCTTGCGCTTTCAGGCACAGCAGCAGGCCGAGGCCGATGGGTCCGCCGCCGACGACGAGCGCCGTCTGTCCGGCGCCGATGCCACTGAGCCGCACGGCGTGCAGCGCGACGCTCAGCGGCTCGACCAGCGCGCCGGTCTCGGGCGTGAAGCCGTCGGGCAGCACGAACACCTTGTCCGCCGCGGCGACGACGTACTCGGCGAAACCGCCACCGCCGCCGTTGACGCCGAGGAAGCCGAACTGCTCGCACAGGTTCGGTTCACCACGCAGGCAGGCGGCGCAGGTGCCGTCTTCGAAACTCGGTTGGACGGCGACGAGCGCGCCGACCGGAATGCCGTCGACACCGTCACCGACCTCGGTGACGTAGCCCGCGAACTCATGGCCCAGGACGTGCGGTCCGGGCTGCCCGACGAGCGGATGCGGCCAGTCCACCGGCACCGGCGCGGTCTCGTACAGGGACAGGTCCGAGCCGCAGATGCCGCTGCACGCAACCCGGATCTTGACCTTGCCGGCGGTGACGTCGGGCTCGGGAATCTCGTCGAGCCGGGCGTCAGCCGCGCCGTGTAACCGCCACGCTTGCATTCGTCTACCCCGCTTCGCCGATCATGTCGAGCACAGCCAGATGGGAGAACACCATGCTGGTGCCGATCGGGTTGCCGCCGCCCGGGTACGCGTAGCCGCTCGGGGCGGCCATGGTGTTGCCCGCCGCGTACAAGCCGGTGATCGGGTTGCCTGCGGTGTCGAGCACCTGGCCGGTGGTGTCGGTGCGCAGACCGCCCTTGGTGCCGAGGTCGGAGATGCCGAACTTGGCGGCGTGGAACGGCGCCTTGTCGATGCGGACCATCGGGCAGGCGCCACCGGAGAAGGCGCGATCGTAGGCTTCGTCGCCGCGGCCGAAGTCCGGGTCGGAACCGGCGTCGGCGTATTCGTTGAACTGCGCGACGGTCGCGACCAGCTGCTCGGCGGGCACACCGATCTTGGCGGCCAGCTCCTCCAGGGTGTCGGCGGTGTGCCACAGCCCGGCGTCGACGTACTTCTCGGTTTCCACCATCGAGACATTGGTGGCCTTGATCGGTGGCACGCCCGCATCGGTGTCGTCGTAGACCATCCAGAACGGCAGCGTCATCTCGCCCTTGGCCAAGCGGTCCACGGCGACGCGGCCGATCCGGTCGTACGGCGCGGACTCGTTGACGAACCGCTTGCCGTCCTGGTCGACGAAGATGCCGCCGGTGAACCACAGCGCGAATGCGCTGCGGCCGTCCGGGTGCGTGAGGCCGGGTGACCACCAGGCCTGCTCCATCAGGTCGGTGTCGGCGCCGACGGCGATGCCCGCCTCATGCGCCTGGCCGAGATTTCCCCAGGGCCCCATGGTGTCTCGCGCCTCACCCGGCACGCCGTACTTGTGCCGGAGCTCGTCATTGCCCTCGAAGCCGCCGGCCGCGAGCAGCACACCCTTGCGCGTCCTGATCGCCTTACGGACCCCGTCGGTTTCGACGACGGCACCCACGACGGCACCGTCCTCGGTCACCAGCTCCACCAGTGCGGTGCCCAGTTGCGTTGCGGCCGAAGGGTATTGCTTCAGTGCCACCAGGAAACGGGCGATCAGCGCCCGGCCGCCGATGAAGTAGTCGTCGGGCTGCGGGACGCCGAGCCGGTCGTTGTCCAGCGGGCCGCGCACCAATTCCTTGAACTCAGGCGCCTTTTCGATCTTCAGCGGGCGGGCCGCGACGTGCCGCTGACCGTCCGCCCGGGCCTTCGGCATCTTCCCGAAGTAGTCCGGCCAGGGCAGCATGTCGAACTTGATGTTGGGATCGGTTTCCAGGTACTCGATCAGCGGAGCACCACTGCGGACATAGGTGTCCTGCAGCTCGCGCGGCGTCCGATCACCGACGACGGCGTGGTAGTACTCCAGCGCGTCGTCGATGGTGTCGTCGGTGCCGGCCCGCTGCAGCACCGGGTTGCAGGGGAACCACACCCCGCCGCCACCGGAGTAGGCGGTGGTGCCACCGAACTTGTCGGTGGCCTCGACCAGCAGCACCTCGAGTCCCTCACGCGCGGCGGTGTAGGCACCGGTGACGCCACCGCCACCAGAGCCCGCCACCAGCACGTCAACCGTCGAGTCCCAGTCCGTCATGCCCAAACTCCCTATAGGTATCGCTGCCGTCCGTACTGCGTGAACTCATCGTCCAACGCGCGCTTCGCATCGTCAGTCATGGGTCGGTAATCCGGTACGCCCCTACCCACCCAGCGGTACACCAGTTCCTCGGTGTGCCACTTGTCCGCTTGCAGCTCGCGCTTGAGCACCTTGTTGGAGCCGGTGACCGGCAGCGAGTCCGAGATCCGCAGGAAGCGCGGCGTGCCCTTCTTACCCAGGTCATCCTGGTCGTTCAGGTACTTCACGAACTTGTCGACGTCGAACAGGATCGGGTCGGCGACCTCGATGGCCGCCATCACCTGATCACCCGAGCGGGAGTCCGGCACCGCGTACACGCCCGCGGCGATCACCTCGGGATGACGCCGCAGCACGCGCTCGATTGACAGCGCCGAGGTGTTCTCGCCGTCGACCCGGATCCAGTCACCGCGCCGGCCGGCGAAGTAGATGAACCCGTTCTCGTCGAGGTAGCCGAGATCGCCGGTCCAGTACCAGCCGCCCCGGATGCGGTCGGCGTCGGCGGCGTCGTTCTTGTAGTAGCCCTCGAACTTCTTGGTGCCGAGCTTGTCGACGATCTCGCCGACGGCGTCGTCGGGGTTGAGGATGCGGCCGTGCTGATCCAAAACCGCTGGGACGCACTCGATCATGGTTTCAGGGTTGACGATCGCGACACCCGGATGGGCCGGCCGGCCGAGGGCGCCCTCGGGCTGGTCGGGGTCGAGTACGACGGCGCCGCCGCCCTCGCTCGAGCCGTAGCCCTCATAGAGATCGGCGCCGAAGCGGCGCTTGAAGTAGGCCTGGTCCTCGGGGGAGGCCTCCGTGCCGAACCCGCGGCCCAGCTGATTGTCGGCGTCGTCCGGCTGTTCGGGCGTGGCCAGCAGGTAGCCGAGCGCCTTGCCCACGTAGGTGAAGAACGTCGCGCCGAAGTACCGCACGTCCGGCAGGAAACCCGACGCCGAGAAGCTCGGGGTCAGGCAGACCGTCGCGCCGACGGCCAAAGCCGGGGCCCACAACGCCATGATGGCGTTGATTTGTGCACGATTTTCCGCGCCTGCCGCGGATTTTCGTGCACAAATCGCGTCCTGATAGGCCGGGTCGTCGACGACCAAGATACGGTCGGGCGTCAGGCCGAGGTCCAGGCCCGAAAGCCGTTCCCGCCCAGCCGAATCGGTGACGATCAGCTGACAGTCCGCGTGCCGGACCTCGCCGGCCAGTTCGTCGTTGCCGCGCGTCGGGTTGATGCCGACGATCGTCGCCCCCGACAGGGCTGCAGCGCCCAGCCAGAAGATGAAGTCGGGCACGTTGTCCAGCAGGACACCGATGTGGAAGGGGCCGTCAGCCCGCAACTCCGCGGCGTAAGCGCCGCGGGCGGCGGACTCACGGACCACCTCGTCCCAGGTCCAGTCCTGGTTCCGGGTGCGCAATCCCAACCGCTCGTCGCCGAGGCGGTCGAGCAGCAGGGCCGCGATGTCCTCGCGGGGCTCAGGCATTGGCGGCGGCGGCCTTCTGGTCGATGTACTCCTGCGGCAGGTCTTCGAGGCTCAGCTTGGTGACGCTGACCGGGCCGGTCTGGTAGGCGTCCTCGCCGATGATCAGGCCGTCGACGTCGATCGGCCAGTTGATGAGCTGCCGGAACACCAGCAGGTAGTCGCCGTTCGGATCCTCGACGTCGACGCCGATCGCCTGCGCGGCCGCACCCGGGTAGATCATCTTCATCCAGCCTTCGGTCATCACCAGATCATCGTCCACGGCGAGGCGATCGATCTCGAAGACGAGGTGATTGGCGCCGCTGGCCACGAACGCCTCGTAGTAGGCACGCACGCCCTCGGTGGTCTTGGGGCCCATGTCGGTGTTGGCGTACCAGAAGTGGTAGTCCGGGTTCGGGGACAACGTGGCCATCAGGCGGTCCATGTCCGGCACCGCCTCGGCCAGCATGTGCTCGAGCACGATGCTCAGCACCTGGCGATGGCGCTCGTTGGTGGTGCGCGACAGGCGTTCTTCGACGAGTTCCCAGGTCTTGGTGGGGTCGATGATGGCCATGTGGGTACTCCTTGGGTCTGTCACCGAGCGTGGGCTGTTCAGCTTGTGTGGCCATCATCACGAACCCGACCACCCCCGGTCATCCGACGTACGTCGGGTTGTTGCCCCAAATTCTCCGACGATCGTCGGATATCCGTAAACGTCGCTGGTCGTTGCTGAAGGCGATAGCATGCGAATTTCCGGGGCGACAGGAGGTGCCGGCCATGGCGCACGCGATCCGCGATCCGCTCGAAGCGACCGAAGACCTGCGCCGATCCCCCGTGCATCAACACATGCAGCTCAGCGTGGTGTCGCAGGAGCAGGGCGTCGCGATCCTGTCGATGCCGCTCGCGCCGGACCTGGAAGGGCTCGCACCGGGCAGCGTCCACGGCGGGATGCTGGCGACGCTCGCTGACGCCGCTTCCGGCTTTTGCCTCGAAGGCTTCTTCGACCTCGAATCAGAAATCCCGGTGACGACCGACATGCACGTCCGTTACTACCGGCAGCCGCATGGCGGCCCGCTCGTCGCGGAAGCTCAGGTGGTGAATGTCGGCCGCCGACTGCTGAGTTGCGAATGCACGATCGTCGACGCATCCGAGCGAGTCCTGGCGCGGTCGACGGCGACGTTCATGATCGTCCCGTTCGACGGCTGACGACGCGGCGCCGCTCGGATTCAGTCCGTCAACTCGGCCGATGACAGCGCGATCCGCCGGATCATCAGAACCAGCGTCGCCGAGAACCGGTCCAGCGGATCGTCCATGTCCCAGCCCAATTGGGATTCGATGTGCGCCAGTCGCGCGGCCACCGTGCTGTGGTGCACGTGCAGTTCCTCGGCGGTCCGCCTCAGTGACCCGAACACACAGAACGCCTCCGCCGTCTCAACCTGGAGGAGGCCGGTGGGGGTCGCGGCGATCTCGTTGATCCGGGTCAGCGCGTGATTACCGCGCGTGGCGTCGGGCGGCAGCTCGGCCAGCAACTCCAGCGCGCTCAACCGCTCGAAGGCGACGGCGCGCCGGCCGAAGCCGGTCGACGATGCGAACCGCAACGCCCGCAGCGCCTGGCCCCATGATGTCGGTGCCGCGAACACGCCGCCGGCCGCGCCGAGCCCGACCCACGGCCCGCGGTCGGCGCCGACGGGCAGCGGCGCCGGGAACGCGGTGACGATCGCCTGGTCCAGCTCGTCGGACAGGGCGCGAGTGTCGGTCCGGCCCTGGCACACCACCGCCGTCGCGGTACCCAGGTCTGCGGTCCGCACCGACACCGACGTCAGTGCCGACGTGATGACCCGCAACGCTTCCGGCGACGACTGCGCCGACACCGCGAGCACGCGAACCTCGCGGGACTCGTCGAGCCCCAGCAGCCTGATCGCCCGCGCCCGGTCCTCCGGGCGTTCCCGGCTCGACAGCACCACCTCGACGAGCGCCGGGTCACCGAAGCTCGGCGGCACCCGGGCACCGATGGCCCCCAGCGTGTGCCGCACCCGGTCGAGCAGGACACCGTCGAGCGGGTGGGCCGGGGCGTCGCGCTCCAGCCAGACCTCCGGCGCCGGACCGTCCCAGCGCACGTGGACGGGACACCCGGCCACGCCCCGCGCCGCCTCCAGCACCGCGTCGACGCCGGTGGCGTCCAGATCGTCGAAGAACCGGACGAGCCGCAGCACCGACTCCGGGTCACTGCCCAGCTCGGACAACCGCAACGCGCTCACGCCGCCATTCTGACAATGCTCAGAACTGCAGGACGCTGAACCGCCAGTCCAGTACCTGCCGGTCCGGGCCGTCGGTGGCGGCCGCGAACACCACCGACCGCAGATCCAGCGTGCCGCCGCGGCCCGACGACGACGTGTGGGCCGCCTCGATGTGCAGCTCGCTGTAGAGGGTGTCGCCCTCGTGCACAGGTCCGGTGTGGTCGCAGGACTCCCAGCCGAGGACGGTGACGATGTTCGGCAACAGCCGCGTGGCCTGGGCCAGCGCGAGGCCGATGGTGTGCCCGCCGTACACCAGGCGGCTGCCCGCCACCCGCGAATCATGGTGCGTGGCAGCAATATTGAGTGTCAGCCGGGCCAGCTCCGGGGCGCTGCTGACAACATCGGCAGTGCTGGTCAGCAGCTGGCCGGCGAGTGCCGGATCGAACTGCGGGCCGGGCACCGCGGAGCGCCAGGCGTCGACGTTCCACTCCGCGGCGGGGTCCGGCAGGCCCGGCACGTCGGCGCCGATGGTGCTGAGGTCGTCGGCGCGGCCGGTGTCGGCGGCGTCGTCGCGCAATGGCAGCATGGCGCACCGGTGGAAATCGAGCACCGTGCGGCCGTCCTGGTCGATGGTGATCATCCGCAGCGCGGCCAACCCGGTGCGCGGCTTACCCGGCTTGGCCGAATTCTGTTTGAGGCCAACTACTTCGGTGCGGGTGGTGATGGTGTCGCCGATATGCGGGAAGCGATGGAACCGCAGGCCGCGGTAGAACAGATTCGCCTTGACCCGTTGGGTCACCAGCGTGGACTGACCGATCGCGACGTCACAGACCAGCGCCGGATGCGCCAGGGCCCGCGCTGATCCGGTGACGGCCGCGGACAATCCGGCGTCCAGCGGCAGCCGCATACGATCGCCGAGGATCGCCTGGTGTACCGCCGCCGCGCCGGCCGTGAGCGTCATGCCCGGCGCCCAGTCGAAGACCTGACCTACGCTGAGGTCCTCGAAAAACGGTCCACCAGCGGCTGTTTGGCCCGACATGTCAGACAGAGTACTTTTCGATCAGCGATTGCTTGTACAACTTGCCGGTGTCCGTCCGCGGCAGTTGCTCTTCGAACGAGATGGATCGCGGGCACTTGTAGTGCGTCAGCCGGTCCCGCAGCCAGGCCAGCAGTTCGCCGCCGAACTCGCGGGTGGCGTCCGCTGGATCCACGGTCTGCACAACCGCTTTCACGCTCTGGCCCATCTCGGCGTCCGGAATGCCGAACACCGCGGCGTCCATCACCTTGGGGTGGGTGACCAGGACGTTCTCCGCTTCTTGCGGGTAGATGTTCACGCCGCCACTGATGATCATGTGGTGGCGCCGGTCGGTGAGGTAGAGGTAGCCGTCCTCGTCGAGGTAGCCGATGTCGCCGACGGTGGCCCAGCCGTGCTGATCCCGTGAAGCCGCGGTCTTTTCGGCGTCGTCCAGGTACTCGAAGGTGTTCCCGCCCTCGAAGTAGATTTCGCCGGGCACGCCCTGCGGCTGCTCGTTCCCCTCCTCGTCGAGGATGTGCAGGACGCCCAGCATCGGCTTGCCGACCGACCCGGGATGCGTCAGCCAGTCCTCGGCGGTGATCAGGGTGGAGCCGATCGCTTCGGACGACGCGTAGTACTCGTCGACGATGGGTCCCCACCAGTCGATCATCTGCTTCTTGATCTCCACCGGGCACGGGGCGGCCGCGTGCATGACGCGCTTCAGCGACGACAGATCGTACGAATCCCGCACGGACTGCGGCAGTTTCAGCATCCGGGTGAACATCACGGGCACGAACTGGCCGTGCGTGATGCCGTAGCGCGCGATGGCGTCCAGACAGCCCTCGGCGTCGAACTTCTCCATCACGACGGTGGTGACGCCCTCGGCCTGAATCTGCATCGACCACACCGACGGAGCCGTGTGATACAGCGGCGCCGGGCTGAGGTAGACGGCGTCCTTGGGCAGCCAGAAGCTCATCAGCATCTTCATCAGCCCGGGCACCTCGGCGGGCGGCAGGTGCGTCAGCTCCCGCTTGATGCCCTTGGGGCGGCCGGTGGTGCCCGACGAGTACTGCAGCAGGTCGCCTTCGATCTCGTCGGCGATCGGTGTGTCGGGTTGGGAGGCAACGCATTCCGGGTAGCTGTCCCAGCCCGGCAGTTCGCCGCCGGCGATGAGGAGCAGCTTGGGCAGTCCGCCGTCGAGGTGCTCGGCCAGGCCGGCGCAGGTGTCGCTCAGGGCCGCCGAGCTGATCACGGCGGTGGCTCCGCTGTTCTCGATGATGTACGCGGCTTCGGCTGCCGTCAGGTGGATGTTGATCGGCACGTAGTACAGGCCACTGCGCCGCGCCGCCCACATCGCGGCATGCATGTGCTCGTTGTTCTCCATGAGGATGGCGACGACGTCACCTTCGACGAGTCCATTGGCGCGGAAGTGGTGTGCCAGCCGGTTGGCGCGGGCCTCGAGTTCGTCGAATGTCACCACGGTGCCTGACGGGTGCAGGATGACGGCCGGTTTTCCATTGCCCACGTGCTGGCGAATCTGCATGACGGCACTCTACGACAGGCGAATTGACACCTGTCAAGTGGCGTCAGCGACCGGCGGGAATCAGTTCCCTGCCATCGATCGTGAACTCGCCGGCATCGTCGTCCGACGAGGCGAACGGCGCCCGCAGCGTCGCGGCGACATGGCGACGGTTGATGATCAAGCCCACGACCGTCAGCGCACCGTAGATGCCGCACAGCACCAGCCGGCCGGTGGTCGAGGTGATCGGGAACTGCACCACGAACAGCGCCAACAGCAGCCATGCCGTCGCCCGGTGGAAGCGCAGCGACAGGATGAGCGCGACGCCCATCATGGTCTGGGTGGCAGTCAGCAGCACTTCTTCGATCTGCCGGCCGTCGAGCACCAGCTCGGTACCACCGCCGCCAGCCAGGTAGGCGATGGGCAGCGAGCCCATCAGCAGCGTCCACTGGTTGACCTTGGACGAGATGAGCATGGCGATCGCGGCGGTGCTCTTGCCCCGCGCGGCGAAGATCGTCGCGATGATGAACTCCGGCGCCTCCGAGGCCAGCGGCGCCAGCCACTGCACCAGCAGGAACCGGTCGACGCCCAGTTCGGTACCGGCGTTGATCAGGCTGTTCGCGAACGGCTCCGCGCACATCAGGATGACCGCTCCGGACACGACGAACAGCGTCACGACGGTGATCCGGCGGGCCCAGTCCGGCAGCGCACCGATGGCCGCGGCCGTACCGACGAGCTCGGGCTCTTCCGGCTCGCCGCGAGTCAGTTTGTACAGGTAGAAGCCGAACCAGGCCAGCATCGCGACGCCGAGCACCAGGTGGATGCGGCCGGTGGTCGGGATGATGAACGCGACGAGTCCGGCGATGAGCAGGAAGCCCAGCTCGACCCGGTTGCCGGGTTCCAGCGCGAGCATCGATTTGCTGGTCTTGTCCGCCGACATGCGCCGCGCGACGTACAGCCCGACGATCACCACGACCGGCCAGCCGATACCCATGAGCAGCCGGTTGGAGCCGGTCATGTTGGCGGCGGCGTACTGCACGTACTCGGCGTTGTGGCCGGCGACGTAGGCGTAGTAGAGGTCGACGGCGTACTCGGGCAGCACCGCGATCAGGGCCAGCACGGCGATGGCGAGGCCACCGGACACGTCGACCTGCGCCGCTTCCGCCGCCCAGGCCAGCACGAAGCTGGCGGCGACGACGGCCGCGCCGTAGGCCAGCAGCGAGACGACGGGGTTCGGATGCATGCCCGTGAGGCGCAATGCCACCGCCGGAGCGACGAACACAGCGGCCAGCAGCAGGGATCGCACAAGCGGCCGACGCGCGGTCGGGCTGGCTGATCGGATGCTGGTCACGTCGCAGACGGTACCCACCAGAAATCGCCTCAGCAACTTAGCGTTGCTACGAATTACTGTGGATTGCGGTACTGAATTTGCTGGTCAGCGTCCTGAATGTTTCAAGTTCGGTCACCCTAACTTGAATGTATGGCTAATCAAGATCGAATGTGGTGAGGGGTCGACGAACGGGCGCGAAGGGCCTCGCCACTGGATCGCGTTGACACTGCGCCTGCGGCTCTCGCCACTCGACCTTTTGCACCCTCAGCGCAGGCTCAACGTCTCTGGACACACAGTCGCCACAGAACCAGGCACAAATACACAAAACCCCCGATCTCCTTGGGAGACGGGGGTTGTGTGTTAGTACGAGGAGAGCCTTAGGCCTCTTCAGCCAAGCGGTGCTTGAGGGCGTCGAACTCGTCCTTGATGCCGGTCGGCAGCTTCTCTCCGACGAACTCGAACCACTCTTCGATCAGCGGCAGCTCGTTCTGCCACTCGTCGACACGCACGGCCAGCGCCTCGTCGACGTCGGCGGCCGACACGTCCAGACCCTCCAGGTCCAGGTCAGCGGCGGTGGGAACGATGCCGATCGGGGTGCTCTTGCCCTCGGCCTGGTGCTCGATGCGCTCGATGGCCCACTTCAGCACCCGGCTGTTCTCGCCGAAGCCCGGCCACAGGAAGCGGCCGTCGTCGCCACGGCGGAACCAGTTGACGAAGAAGATCTTCGGCATCTTGGACTCGTCGGCGTTCTTGCCGATGTTGATCCAGTGCTGGAAGTAGTCACCGACGTGGTAGCCCAGGAACGGCAGCATGGCCATCGGGTCGCGGCGCACGGTGCCGACCTTGCCCTCGGCGGCCGCGGTCTGCTCGGAGCCCAGGGTGGCACCGATGAACACACCGTGCTGCCAGTCGCGGGCCTGCGTGATCAGCGGCACCGTCGTCTTGCGACGGCCACCGAACAGGATCGCCGAGATCGGCACACCCTGCGGGTCGTCCCACTCGGGGGCGACCGACGGGCACTGCGAGATCGGGGTGCAGTAGCGCGAGTTCGGGTGCGCGGCCTTGGTCTCGGTCTCCCGGAGGATCCAGTCCTGGCCCTTCCAGTCGATCAGGTGCTCGGGCTCGCCTTCCAGGCCCTCCCACCAGACGTCACCGTCGTCGGTCTTGGCGACGTTGGTGAAGACGGTGTTGCCGGCGGCGATGGTCTTCATGGCGTTCGGGTTCGACGACCAGTTGGTACCCGGCGCGACGCCGAAGAAGCCGAACTCGGGGTTGACGGCGTACAGCTGGCCGTCCTTGCCGAAGCGCATCCAGGCGATGTCGTCACCGACGGTCTCGGCGCGCCAGCCCGGGATGGTGGGCTGCAGCATCGCGAGGTTGGTCTTGCCGCACGCCGACGGGAACGCAGCGGCGACGTAGTACGCCTTGTTCTCCGGGGAGATCAGCTTGAGGATCAGCATGTGCTCGGCGAGCCAGCCCTCGTCGTGCGCCATGGCCGAGGCGATGCGCAGCGAGTAGCACTTCTTGCCCAGCAGAGCGTTGCCGCCGTAGCCCGAGCCGTAGCTCATGATCTCGCGGGTCTCGGGGAAGTGAGTGATGTACTTCGTCTCGTTGCAGGGCCACGGCACGTCCTGCTGGCCCGGCTCCAGCGGCGCACCGATGGAGTGCAGCGCCTTGACGAAGAAGCCGTCGTCGCCGATCTTGGCCAGCGCCTTGGCGCCCATGCGGGTCATCGTGCGCATCGAGACGACGACGTACTCCGAGTCGGTGATCTCGACACCGAGCTTGGGGTCCTCGGCGTCCAGCGGGCCCATGCAGAAGGGCACGACCCACATGGTGCGGCCGCGCATGCTGCCGCGGTAGAGGTCGGTCATGATGCCGCGCATCTCGGCCGGGGCCATCCAGTTGTTGGTGGGGCCGGCGTCCTCTTCGCGCTCCGAGCAGATGAAGGTCCGCGACTCGACGCGCGCGACGTCCGACGGATCCGACAGCGCGAGATACGAATTCGGCTGCTTCTCGTCGTTCAGCTTCTGGAAGGTGCCTGCCGCGACGAGGTGAGCGGCCAGGCGGTCGTACTCCTCGGCCGAGCCGTCGGCGAACATGACCCGGTCTGGCTGAGTCAGCTCCGCAACTTCACGCACCCAGGCCAGCAGCCCGGCGTGAGTGGTCGGAGCGGCGTCGAGACCGGGAATGGTCGCTGAGGTCATCAAATTCTCCTGCTCGCAAATCGCAGCTATACCTCTTTAGAGGTTAACGTGAGTGACATACAAGTGGACAATCGGGCGGCTGTCCGATCTCTCACAAGAACGATTCAGAAAGCTCAATCGGCAGTCCTGTATCCGCTGGTACCGCGATTCGGGGCGGGTGGCGGACGGTTACCGGTCAGTAGCGCGAGAGCCTCGCTCCGCGCAATTCCAAAATCGCTCAATTTCTCGTTTTGTGATCTGCGGACGCCAGGCCCGCCTGGACCTCCAGTAACCGGTACGCCAGTTCCTCCTCGGTCGCCTGCCGTGCCGCCGCGACAGCCGTCCCGACCCAGCGGTCCAGCATCGCCCGACGATGCAGCCGTGCGCGGACGCCGATGACGGTCATGGTCAGCGCCAGGCCCAGGGCCAATCCCAGTGCGCCGCCGATCCCGTCGGGCACCCCGGCCACCCCGGTCGCCATCCTGGCCAGCCCCAATGCCGCCCCCAGACCGAAACCCGCGCCCAGCACGATGCCCAACCACATCTCGTCGGCACGCTGGGCCAGCACCGGGCCCGTGACCTCGGGCGATGGCCATCGCCGCCCGGGGCCGGGGCTGCCCAGCGCGGCGGCGGTGGCTTCGCGAACCCCGTCGGCGACCGTGGCCAGCCGGTCGCGGGCGTCGGCCTCGAAGCCCTCGGCCGCATCCCGGCCGGACGGCACCCGGCTGAGCAGGTCGGCGCGCGCGTCGTCGTACCGTCGGCGGGCCTCCCGGACCAGCTCCAGCCGGAGCCGCTGCAGTTCCAGCCGGGACGTCCCGGGCCACGCGCCGGACTGCGCGAGCAACCGCAGCGAGCCCCGGCTGATGTCGGCGGCGCAGCGACGGTGCAGGTCGTCGGCGGCACGGCGGCTGTAGCGGCGCCAGTGCAGCGCCCGGCGCAGATGGGCGTCGGCGTCTATGGCCGGGTCGACGACGAGGCCGTCGGCTGCCAGCGCCGCCGTTGCGGCCGCGGTGACCAGTGCCGCCGTCGCGTCGGACGCCAGCCAGTGCCGCACGCGGTCGTCATCCAATTCTGTTGCAGCCAAGGCGATTTCACTCATCGCCACACAAATCGCCCGGTACCGGCCGGCGGCATCACCGGCATCGGGACCGGAGGCGACGTGCGCCAGGCCCGGAACGTCCGTCACCAACTCGTCCAGCGCAGCGGTGAACCGCTGCCAAACATCCCCTGACAACACGCCCCCCAGATGCCCGCCCGATGCCATCGTCGCACCTCCGCGCAGGTGTGACCGACGCCGTTTTTCAGGCAACTGTTGGGTATCAATCTGCACCACGATGCGGGCTCTCACAGCCAGATGAGAGACGATGGACGGATGTATGCCCAGCGCGAGGACGACGCTGCCTCGTCGGCCGGCGCCTCGGCGGCCGATTTCGAGTCCGTCTCCGAAACCACGGCGGCCCCCGCACACCAGCACCGGCGCGTGACCAGCTTCCGGTCCCGCCGGTCGAGCCTGTCCACCGGACAGCAGAGCACGTGGGACCGTCGCTGGCCTGAGCTGGGCAAAGTCGCCCGGTCCGAGGACGGCGAACCCGCACCGCTGATCGATACCGCCGCCTGGTTCGGCCGCACCGCACCCGTCGTGTTGGAGATCGGCAGCGGCACCGGCATCTCGACGCTGGCCATGGCGCAGGAAGAACCGCACCTGGACGTCATCGCGGTCGAGGTCTACCGCAAGGGCATGGCCCAACTGCTCGGCGGCGTCGACCGGGCCGGCCTGACGAATGTGAGATTCGTCCGCGGCGACGGCGTCGACGTGCTGGAACACATGATCTCGCCGGGCAGCCTCACGGCGGTCCGCGTGTTCTTCCCCGACCCCTGGCCCAAGGCCCGGCACCACAAGCGCCGGCTGCTGCAGGCGGAGACCGTGGCGCTGATCTCGAGCCGCCTCAAGCCGGGCGGCATCCTGCACGCGGCCACCGACCACGCCGACTACGCCGTGCAGATCGCCGAGGTGGGCGATGCCGAGCCGACGTTGAAGCGCACCTCGGTCGACGCCGACCTGCCCATCTCGGTGCAGCGGCCCACGACCAAATACGAGGCGCGGGGCATGCGGATGGGCAGTCCCATCACCGAACTCATCTGGGAGAAGCCCGAGTGACGATCACCGAGGCCATCCCACAGGTCAAGCCTTACCCGCCCACCCCGCCGCCGGGACCCCGGCCGCACCGGGTGCTGCTGGTCTGGGACGCACCGAACCTCGACATGGGCCTCGGGTCGATCCTCGGCGGCCGGCCGACCGCCGCTCACCGACCGCGATTCGACGCGCTGGGCCGGTGGCTGCTGGCCCGCACCAACGAGATCGCCAGCGGCAGGCGGCCGGACCAGCCGCCGGTGGCCCTGGAGCCCGAGGCGACGGTCTTCACCAACATCGCCCCTGGTAGCGCCGATGTCGTGCGGCCGTGGGTGGAGGCGCTGCGCAACGTCGGTTTCGCGGTGTTCGCCAAGCCCAAACTCGACGAGGGCAGCGACGTCGACAGCGACATGCTCGCGCACATCGCGCTGCGCCGCAGCGAGGGTCTGGCCGGCATCTATGTGGCCTCAGCCGACGGCCAGGCGTTCCGGCAACCGCTCGAAGACATCGCCCATGACGGCACTCCCGCGACCGTGGTCGGATTTCGCGAACATGCCAGTTGGGCGTTAGCGTCGGATACCTTGGACTTCGTCGACCTGGAAGACATCCCTGGTGTCTTCCGGGAGCCGCTGCCGCGAATCGGCTTGGATTCGCTGCCTGATCAGGGCGCGTGGCTGCAGCCCTTCCGGCCGTTGTCCGCGCTGCTGAGCTCGCGCGTTTAGGAACAACTACAGATGACGTGTGCGGTGGCCAAAAATGGCAACAACTTTGAGCAGGACTTTATGCAGATAATCGTGAGGAGCTGACGTGTTCGCCTGGTGGGGTCGAACGGTGTACCGATTCCGATACATAGTGATCGGTGTCATGGTCGCACTGTGCCTGGGTGGCGCCGTATACGGGTCCAGCCTCGGCGAGCATGTCACACAGAGTGGCTTCTACAACGAAGGCAGCGAGTCCGTCGCCGCGTCGGTCCTCGGTGACGAGGTCTACGGCCGCGACCGGACGAGCCTCGTGGTGGCAATCCTGACGCCGCCCGACGACAAGAAGATCACCGACCCGGCGTGGCAGAAGAAGGTCAGCGCCGAGCTGGACACCTTCGTCACCGACCACAAGGACAAGGTCGTGGCCTGGGTCGGGTGGCTGAAGGCCCCCGGCGACGGCCTGAAGAAGATGACGACGCAGGACCTGCGGCACACCTTCATCACCGTCCCGATCAAGGGCGACAACGACGACGCGATCCTGAAGAACTACCAGGCCGTCGCCCCTGACCTGTACAAAGTCAACGGCGGCAACATCAAGCTGGCCGGCCTGGAGCCGCTCGCGAGCGAGCTGACCGGCACCATCGGCACCGACCAGAAGCGCGCCGAGCTCGCGATCGTGCCCCTGGTCGCGGTCGTGCTGTTCTTCGTCTTCGGCGGTGCGATCGCCGCTGCGCTGCCCGCGATCATCGGTGGTCTGACCATCGGCGGCGCGCTCGGCATCCTGCGGTTCACCGCCGAGTTCGGGCCGGTGCACTTCTTCGCCCAACCCGTCGTGACGATGATGGGCTTCGGTATCGCCATCGACTACGGCCTGTTCATAGTGAGCCGGTTCCGAGAAGAACTGGCCGAGGGATATGACGTCGAAGCGGCGGTCAGACGTTCCGTCATGACGTCCGGCCGGACCGTCGCGTTCTCCGCGGTGATCATCGTCGCGTCGTCGCTGCCGCTGCTGCTCATCCCGCTGGGCTTCCTGCGGTCCATCACCTACGCGATCATCGCGTCGGTGCTGCTGGCCGCCTTCCTGTCGAACACCGTGCTGCCCGCCGTCCTCGGCATCCTCGGCACCAACGTCGACGCGCTGGGTGTGCGCACCCTGTTGAAGGTGCCGTTCCTCGCGAACTGGCCGTTCTCGCGCAAGATCATCGACTGGTTCGCCGAGAAGACGCAGAAGACCAAGACCCGTGAAGAAGTCGAGAAGGGCTTCTGGGGCAAGTTGGTCAACGTCGTGATGAAACGACCGTTGGCGTTCGCCGTGCCGATCACCATCGGGATGATCCTGCTGGTGATCCCGCTGGGACAGCTGGCCCTCGCCGGTATGAGCGAGAAGTACCTGCCGCCGGACAACTCGGTCCGGACCGCGCAGGAGGAGTTCGACCAGATCTTCCCCGGCTTCCGCACCAACGCCCTGACCCTGGTCATCAAGAGCGACAACGGGCAGCCCGTCACCGACCAGCAGATCGCCCAGGTGCGGGCCAACGCCGGCACCATCGGCGGGTTCGTGACCCCGGACGGCAACGACAAGTCGAAGATGTGGGCTGAACGGACGTACCAGGAAGGCGGCACCAAGGACCCGTCCGTCCGGGTGCTGTCCAACGGCCTCATCAACAGCGGCGACGCCGCCGAGAAGATCCACGAACTGCGCACCCTGCAGGAACCGCACGGCGTCCACGTGATGGTCGGCGGCACGCCGGCGCTGGAGCAGGACAGCATCAGCACGCTGTTCGACAAGCTGCCGTTGATGGTGTTGATCCTGGTGGTCACCACCACCGTGCTGATGTTCCTGGCGTTCGGCTCGCTGGTGCTACCCATCAAGGCCGCCCTGATGAGCGCCCTGACCCTTGGCTCGACAATGGGCATCCTGACCTGGATGTTCGTCGAGAACGGGCACGGTTCCGGGCTGATGAACTACACCGCACAGCCGCTGATGGCACCAATGATCGGCCTGATCATCGCGGTGATCTGGGGTCTGTCGACCGACTACGAGGTGTTCCTGGTGTCCCGCATGGTGGAGGCCCGCGAACGCGGGATGTCCACCGCCGAGGCCATCCGGATCGGTACCGCGACGACGGGTCGCCTGATCACCGGCGCCGCGCTGGTGCTGGCCGTCGTCGTCGGCGCGTTCGCGTTCTCCGACCTGGTGATGATGAAGTACCTGGCGTTCGGCCTGCTGATGGCGCTGCTGCTCGACGCCACCGTGATCCGGATGTTCCTGGTGCCGGCCGTCATGAAGCTGCTCGGCGACGATTGCTGGTGGGCGCCGCTGTGGATGAAGCGTGTCCAGCAGAAGCTGGGTCTCGGCGAGACCGAGTTGCCCGACGAGCGCAAGCGTCCCGCGGTCCGCGAACCCGAAGACCCGCGTGCCCTGGTCGGCTCCGGGGCCCCGGTCCGCGCGCCGCACGATCCGACGCATCCGGCTGCCGGCCAGCGTGCCGTCCCGACCCGGATCAACCCGGGTCAGCCGCAGCCGCCGAGTCAGGCACCGACCAACCGGATGCCGAGCGCTCCCCCGCTGCCACCGGTCCCGCAGGCCCCGCCTGTGCCGCCGTCGGCCCCGCCGGCTTCGCTTGCTCAGTCCACTGAGCCCGCTGAGCCCGCGACCACGCGATTCAGCGCCGCCAAGGGCGCTTTCCGCAATGTGGTGTCGAACGTGACCCGCGCGGTCACCCCGCAGAACGACCCGACGCCGCCGACCGCGGCGATCGGCGACCCGGCGACCACCGCCTTCGGTCAGCCCTCCGATCCCGCCACCACGGCGTTCCGCGCGCCGGGCGGTGTCCGGCCGGCAGAGCCGGGCCAGGGCGCCAGCGGCAACCGGGAGATCGAGTCGTGGCTCGGCCAGCTGCGGGGCAACCTCAGCGCCTCGGGGCCGCAGATCCAGACTCCGTCAGACGCACCTGCCGATCAGGGCAACGAGCCGACCACGGCGTTCCGCGCCCAGCCGGCCGATGCCCCGGATTCCACCGAGAAGATCGACACCGGGGAGACCCAGCGTCGCGGTACCGGCGGCGGGGTCAGCGCTGCGGATCTGCTGCGCCGCGAGGGCCGTCTGTAGCAGGCGGCGTCGGCCCCTGCGAGACCGTCGCGGCGGCTACCGCGCCGGCCTCGGCGAGTAGCTCGGCCTCGGTGGCCTCAGGATCGCTGGCGATCAGCACCCGGATGGCGCTGTTGAGGAACGCGACGATGGGCACGGCGATCAGTGCGCCGATGATGCCGGCGGTGACCCCGCCACCGGCGATCGCCAGCACGACGGCGAGCGGGTGCACGGACACCGCGCGGCCCATCACGATGGGCTGCAGCACATGGGCCTCCAGCTGCTGCACCGCGATGATCAGGCCGAGCGCGATCAACGCGTAGATCCAGCCCTTGGCGATCAGCGCCACCACCACTGCCACGAAACCGGTCAGCACGGCGCCGACCAGCGGGACAAACGCGCCCAGGAACACCAGGGATGCCAGCGGCAGGGCCAAGGGCACCCCCATGATCGCCAACCCGGTGCCGATGCCGACGGCATCGACCAGAGCGACCACGAACGTCGCGCGGACATACCCGATCAGCGAGCCGAACCCGGCCCGGCCGGCATCCCGCACCCGGTCCCGGACCGTGGCCGGGAAGATCCTGGTGACAAAGGCGTAGATGTCGCGTCCGCCGTGCAGCAGGAAGATCAGGGTGAACAGGACCAGCAGCATCCCGGTGATGATCTCGGTGAGCGCACCGGCGGTGGAGAAGACCCCGCTGGTTAGCTTGGCCTGATTGTTCTTCAGGGCGTCGATGGCGGTCTGCCCGACGCTGTTGATCTGATCGCTGCTCAGATGCAGGATCGGGCCTTCGGTCAACCATTTGCGGGCGCCGTCGATGCTCTTGGCCACCTGCTCGACCAGCGCCGGGGCGCCGTCGATGAACTGGAAGACGACGAACGTCAGGATGCCGCCCATCACCACGACGGAGCTCAGCAGCATCACCGCGACGGCCGCACCGCGCGGCAGTCCGCGCCGCGTCAGCAGGTCCACGGCCGGCAACAGGAACGCCGCCGCCAGGGTCGCCAGCAGCACCGGCACCACGATGACCTCGAGCTTGATGACCACCCACAGCACGGCGAGCACCGCACCGAAGATCGCCAACAGCCGCCATGACCAGGCTGCGGCCTTACGTACCACTGGATCGACCGCTGCGTCGGCTTGTGACATGGGCGCCAGCGTAGCGCCGCGGGATGACACCGCGACGTTGTTGCACAATGCTTACCGCACACGGCGAGCCGCCCACGACACGCCGGATACGCTGTGTGCGTGTCGCACGAGGCTTCAGGAGGTCCGCTGACGGCTCGCCGTCGCGGCTCCTGGATGGCGTGCCGTCGCGGTGACACCCGTCCGCAGTCGGGTCGGACGCGCGGCAAGTACTGGTGGCTGCGCTGGGTTCTCATCGGCGTCGCCGTCGCCGTGCTGACCATCGAGGTTGTGCTGGTGTGGGAGCAACTGGCCAAGGCGTGGCGCAGTCTGCTGTCGGCGAAGTGGTGGTGGGTCGCCGCGGCGGCCGTCGCGGCCCTGGCCTCCATGCACAGCTTCGCGCAGATTCAGCGCACCCTGCTCCGCTCGGCCGGCGTCGAGGTCAAGCAGTGGCGGTCCGAGGCCGCGTTCTACGCGGGCAACGCGCTGTCCACGACATTGCCCGGCGGTCCGGTGCTCTCGGCCACCTTCGTGTACCGCCAGCAGCGGCTGTGGGGCGCCTCGCCGTTGGTGGCGTCGTGGCAGCTGGTGATGTCCGGGGCCCTGCAGGTGGTCGGCCTGGCCCTGCTGGGGTTGGGTGGCGCGGTCCTGCTCGGCGCGAGCAAGAACCCCCTGTCGCTGATCTTCACGGTCGGCGGCTTCGTGGCACTGCTGCTGCTGGCCCAGACCGTCGCCGCCAACCCGCAGCAGATCGACGGCATCGGGGTGCGGCTGCTGTCGTGGTTCAACTCGTTGCGCGGCAAGCCCGCCGATACCGGGCTGGACGGCTGGCGCCGCACCCTGAACCAGCTGGAGTCGGTGAGCCTGAGCCGCCGGACCTTGACCGTGGCGTTCAGTTGGTCGCTGTTCAACTGGGTCGCCGACGTCGCGTGCCTGGCGTGCGCGGCCTATGCCACCGGCGGGCATCCGTCGCTGGCCGGCCTGACGGTCGCGTACGCCGCGGCCCGCGCGGTGGGGGCGATTCCCCTGATGCCCGGTGGGCTGCTGGTGGTCGAGGCGGTGCTGGTGCCCGGCCTGGTGTCCAGCGGCATGACGCTCGCGGCGGCCATCTCGACGATGCTGATCTATCGACTGGTCAGCTGGATTTTCATCTCGGCGATCGGCTGGGTGGTGTTCTTCTTCCTGTTCCGCACCGAGAAGGACTTCGATCCAGATGCTCCCGGCTCCTCTGACACCGCACCGGGTCCAGCGCCCGACGCGCCCGGGGCACCGCATGACACCGGGTAGCCGGGCGGCGGCGCTCCTGCTCGTCGCCGCGCTGACCTCCTGCGCACCGGTCCCGAAATCAGCTCAATCATCCACTCCCCCAAGCAGTTCCACCAGTTCGGCCGAGCCGATCGTCACGCCGGTGCTGGCCGACGTCGTGGCTGCACCGGTCCCCGTTCCGGCCACCGACGGCCGCGTGCACCTGGCGTACGAACTGCTGCTGACCAACACCTCGCCCGAGCCCGTGACGGTGGACTCCGTCGCCGTCATGGGGCCGGCCGGTCCCCTGCTGCAACTGTCCGGCGCCGGCCTCGGCTACTGGACCCGGACCATGGGCACCCGGGTCAGCACCAACGAGCTGGGCCCCGGCCAGCGGTCGATAGTGTGGCTGGACGTCAGCCTGACCGCGGGAAGCGCGGTACCCCAACAGCTTTCACACCGCGTAGTGGTCAAGGTGCCCAAGCCGATGCCGCCGCTCGTGCCGCCGGTGGTGACCGAGAACGTCGCGCCCGTGACGGTGTCCGACCACAAACCCGTCGAACTCGAACCGCCGCTGCGCGGCTCCGGCTGGCTCGACGCCAACAGCTGCTGCGACATGACGCCGCACCGGATGGCCCTCAACCCGATCGACGGAAAGCTCTGGGCCGCAGAGCGATTCGCCATCGATTATGTGCAGCTGCAGGCCGACGGCCAACTGTTCAGCGGGGACCGCGCGAAGACGGACAGCTACCTCTACTTCGGCTCCGAGGTGCACGCGGTGGCCGACGGCCCGGTGGTGGCCGTGCTCGACGGCCTGCCCGAACAGGTGCCCGGCGTGGACCCGACCGGACTCACACTGGCGCAGTACGGCGGCAACCACGTCGTCCAGGACCTCGGGAATGGGAACTTCGCGTTCTACGCGCACCTGAAGACCGGCAGCGTCAAGGTCAAGCCAGGTGATCGCCTGGGTACCGCGCAAGTCCTCGGAAACGTCGGCAACACCGGCAATTCCACTGCGCCGCACCTGCATTTCCACGTGATGAGCGCACCCGATCCGTTGCGCGCCGACGGCCTACCGTTCGTCTTCCGGTCGTTCAAACTCACCGGCCGACTGGCCGACATGGCGGCCGCCGACGCCCTCGAAGTCGGCGGCCCCGCCCGGCTGGGCCCCGGCTTCACCGCCCGCACCGAAAACAATGTCAGCCCACTGAATCTGGACGTGATGACCTATGACAACTGAGCAGGCCACCGGAAACCGCAGCGCCGCAATGGCTTTCCTCGCCGACGTGGTGTGCGTGGTGATCTTCTGCACCATCGGCCGGCGCAGTCACGCCGAGGGCATCACGCTGGCCGGGGTGGCGCAGACGAGCTGGCCGTTCCTGACCGGGACCGTGGCGGGTTGGGCGCTGTCGCGAGGCTGGCGCCGCCCGACGGCGCTGAACCCGACCGGGTTGGCGGTCTGGGTCAGCACCGTCGCGATCGGCATGCTGCTGCGCAAGGCCTCAGGTCAGGGCGTCGCGGTCAGCTTTGTGATCGTCGCCTCGACGGTCACGGCCATCCTGCTGCTCGGCTGGCGCGCCGTGGCTCGATTCCGCAAGTGATTTGTGCACGAAAATMCGCGCTGGCCGCGGATTTTCGTGCACAAATCCCTAGTTAGCGGGCGGCAGGGCCGGGGAGACCGCAGCGGTCGCGGATGTCCTTGAGCGGCTGCCGGATGCCCTGCAGCTCAGCCTTCGTCTGCGGGTTCGCGGCCAGGTACTGCTTGACCTTGGCGTGCGACTGATCCTTCGACAGGCCCCGCAGGCTGGTGAAGAAGTCGTTCACATCCGGGTGGGTGAACAGGTAGGCGGAGGTCGACGCCTCAACGCCTGACTTGACGCCGGCTATGTCCGCAGAGGTGCAGTTCGGCGGCAGATCGTCGGCGAGGGCCGACGGGGCGGCACCGAACAGCACGCTGCCGGCGATCGCGCCGGCGCCGATGAAGCCGGCAACAGCGCGTCGCTTGGCCAGAGCGGTGAGCATCATGTGGTCAAACCCCTTCGTCGAGAGCTCCGGTAGCGGAACCCCGACGGGGCTACCGGCCCCACAAAGATAAGCAGAAGAGCTGGCTGACCGCCTGTTGTGCCTAGCGTGCGGCGGGTTGCGCCGCCGAGACCGCCTGGGCCGGCGGCACCGTCACGCCGGGCAGGGTGGGCGTGAACGGCACGGCGCCGGGCACGCTCGGCATCGCGGGCAGCGTGGCCGGCAGGCCGCTGCTCTGCTGCGCCGACTGCATCAGCCCCATCATCTGCGGCAAGGTCAACGGCAGCTTGCACTGCGAGGACAGCGTCACCAGCGGCGCCTGGAGGTTCTGCAGCGCGGCACCCTCCTGCGGGTTGGCGTCGAAGTAGGTCTTCAGCGCTGCCAACGACTGCGGGCCGGGTTGCTGCTGCGAGATGGTGGTCAAGGTCTGGTTGGCGACCGGGTGTGCATCCAGGTAGGTGCCGGTCGAGGTGGCCACCATGCCGATGGTCTTGGCGACCTGGCTGGCCGCGCACGGATCCTGGCCCGCACCGGCCGACGGGGCACCGAACGACGTCACCACGACACCGCCGAGCGCAGTTACAGCGAACACCCCGGCAAGTCCACGGCGAACGGTCACACTGGTCGTCTTCATGGCAAATCTCCTCACGGGTTTACCGGCCAACTACGGCCGTGTAAACACTCGGCAAACACTGCTTTCCCGGGGTGGCACCTGAAGACGTGCCGGACCGCATCCGGGATTGGGCTCCCGCCATCTTGCCATCGGCGCCGGGTCACTGCCCAATCCACACAGCAAACATCCAGGTCACCGGCCGGTTGGCTGCGGCCCGAGCGACGCCCCAACCGTCACACCCAGGGTTGCTGGCGGGTCCCGAAATTGCCCGGTTGCAGTTGGATCAAGGTTCCCGCCAGGCGCCTCAACGGCGCTCGCGAGCCGGTCACCCTACCCCATACTGGGGTAGGGTCGGCCGCACGCAACGCCGATCAAAAACACTCCGGTGGCAACCGGGACGACCGCAGGAAGAAGGTTCGCCATCCAGCAGTTGATGATGCGGCTGAGCGGTCTGCTTCGGCGTTGGCGCTGGGCGGTTTTCGCCACCTGGCTGCTGCTCATGGTGCCGTCTCTGTATCTCGCGGCGACCCAGTCCAGCAATCTCAGCGGTGGCGGGTTCGAAGTCGCCGGCTCCCAGTCCCTGCACGTCCAGTACGAGCTCGAGGACCACTTCCCCGACGAGGGCGCCTCGCCGCTGGCCTTGGTCGCGGCCCCGAACGCCAACGCGTCGCAAGAAGACATGACCGCCGCCGTCGACGAGCTGAAACGCATCGCCGCGGGCTTCTCCAACGTCAAGGTCGTGCCCGACCCCACACAGGCCGAGCCGCAGGCCGGCAAACCCTACGTCGTGACGTTGCGGCTCGACTTCAACAACAGCGGCGCCGTCGACATCGCCAAGAAGCTGCGTAAGGCCGTCGGCGTCGAGGGTGGCAAGCCCGGTAAGACCGCCGACGGCAAGGTCCGGCTGTACGTCATCGGGCAGGGTGCGCTCGGCGCGGCCGCCAGTGAGACCACCAAGCACGACGTCGCCGAGGCCGAGAAGTGGAACCTGCCGATCGTGCTGATCGTGCTGCTCGCGGTGTTCGGGTCACTCGCCGCCGCGGCCATGCCGATGCTGCTCGGCGCCTGCACGGTGATCGTGACGATGGGCGTGGTCTACCTCCTGTCCATCTGGGTCACCATGAGCGTCTTCGTGACAACGACGCTGTCGATGTTCGGCATCGCGCTGGCCGTCGACTATTCGCTGTTCATCCTCATGCGCTTCCGCGAGGAGCTCCGTGCCGGCCGGGACCCGGAACAGGCCGTCGACGCGTCGATGGCGACGTCCGGGCTCGCGGTACTGCTGTCGGGGCTGACGGTGATCGCCTCGATCACCGGCATCTACCTGATCGGCACGCCGGTGCTGTCGTCGATGGCCACCGGCGCCATCCTGGCCGTCGCCGTCGCGGTGCTGACCTCGACCACCCTGATCCCGGCGGTGCTGGCCACGTTCGGCAAGCGGGTCGCCAAACGCTCGTCGTGGCTGCACGTCACGCGCCGCCCGGACGTCACGCAGTCACGGTTCTGGACCCAGTGGACCGAACGCACCATGCGGCGTCCATGGCTGTCGGCGCTGCTGGCCGCCGTCTTCCTGATCGCTCTGGCGGCACCGTCGTTCGGGATGCAGCTGGGCAACAGCATGCTGCGGCAGTTCCAGCCGACCCACGAAATCCGGGGCGGCGTGGCCGCGGCGGCCGAAGCGCTGGGCCCGGGTGCCCTCGGCCCGATCCGGGTCCTGGCGACGTTCCCCGACGCGACGGCCTCCGACCCGCAGAACACCGCGACCCTCGACGCGCTGCACCAGACCATGACGCAGGCGCCCGACGTGTCGCAGGTGGCACCGCCGGTGTTCAGCAACGACAACCGCAGCGCCCTGTTCTCGGTCGTGCTCGCGGTCGATCCCGAGGATCTGGTCGCCCGCGACTCGATCACGTGGCTGCGGCAGCATCTGCCGGGCGTCGCGGGCCCGAATGTCGCGATCGCGGTCGGCGGACCGACGGCGCTGATCATGGACTTCGACCACCGCGTCGCGAACACCGAGGTTCTGGTGTTCGTCTTCGTGTCGCTGATCGCGTTCGTGATGCTGCTGATCTCGATCCGCTCGGTCGTGCTGGCGCTCAAGGGCGTCCTGATGACGGTGCTGTCGGTGGCCGCGGCCTACGGCAGCCTGGTGATCGTCTTCGAGTGGGGCTGGTTCAGCGCGCTCGGGTTCAAGCCCCTGGAATCGCTGGACACCACCATTCCGCCGCTGGTGCTGGCGATGACCTTCGGTCTGTCCATGGACTACGAGATCTTCCTGCTGACCCGCATCCGGGAACGCTTCCTGCAGACCGGCAACACCCGCGACGCCGTCGCGTACGGCGTCAGCACCAGCGCCCGGACCATCACCAGCGCCGCGCTGATCATGATCGCCGTCTTCATCGGTTTCGCATTCGCCGGCATGCCGCTGGTGGCGCAGATGGGCGTGGCGTGCGCCGTCGCCATCGCGGTCGACGCGACGGTCGTGCGGCTGGTCCTGGTGCCCGCGCTGATGGCGATGTTCGACCAGTGGAACTGGTGGCTGCCCGCGTGGCTGGACCGCCTGCTGCCGTCGGTGGATTTCGAGAAGCCGCTGCCCACCACCGACACCGGCAGCCTGGTCATCATCCCCGACGACATCTCTGCCCTCGGCCCCTCCGGCTCCGAACTGCGCAGCGTCGTCAAGTCCGCGGCGAAGCTGCAAAACCTTGCCGCACAGACGGTTACGGTCTCCGACCCGCTGGCGTTCAGCGGGTGCAGCGGCGGCGAGCCCGGCGAGCCGCAGTACGTGCCGCGGGCCGTGCCGCGCCGCATCGCGGCGGCACCCGCCCGCAAGGACGGGTCGCGCACCGGGTTGGCACTGCTGCGACGCCGCTCGCACGGTCAGTCCCGGTCCGCGTCGGACAACCCCGACGTGCACCCGGTCACCATGTGGGGCGGACGGCTGTCGGTCGCGCTCGACGCCCTGTCGCTCAGCGAGAGCGACGGCCCCGCCATCGAGCGCCGCAGCCCGGTGGAGACCACGACGGTACTGCTGCCCACCGGCGACCGGCTGGAGATCCCGACGGGCGCCGAAACGCTGCGGCTCAAGGGCTACCTGATCATGTCCCGCAACAGCGTCCAGGACTACGCCGACTTCGTCGACCTGGTGTCATGCATGGACATCCGGACTGCGGCCGCGGTTCTCGCCGGAATTGACGGGTATTACTGTGGAGAACGGTCGAAGAACCAGTGGGTGGCCACCCAGTTGGTCCGCAGGTTGGCCGACCCGCACCCGTTCGACGACCAGGAAACGGCAGATTGGCCCGACGTCAAACAGCGTTGTCTGGCGGTGGCAGTGGCCATGTTGGAGGAGGCGAGGTGACGTTGACATCCGAAGTGAGGGACACCCCTTCTGGTGCCGACGATCCCGGTGCCTCTACCGCAGCCGGCACCAACGGGGCACCGACCGTCGCGTTCCCGGCGCAGGCCCCCGGCGAGAAGCCCGTCGAGTTCTGGTCGACGTCGGCCATCCGCGCCGCGTTGGAGAACGACGACCTGGCGGTGTGGCAGCGCATCGTCGTGGCCATCAAGCGTGACCCGTTCGGCCGCACGGCCCGTCAGGTCGAAGAGATCCTGGCGACGACCAACCCCTACGGCATCTCCAAGGCGTTGTCCGAGGTGCTGGACCGCACCCGCACCCAGCTCGAGGCCAACGAATGCGCCGAGGTGGCCCGCCAGATCCGGCTGCTGATGGAACGCTCCGGCCTCAGCGAGACCGAGTTCGCGTCCCGCATCGGTGTTGGCGCACAAGAACTTTCGGCCTACGTGGCCGGTACCACCAGCCCGTCGGCCGCGCTGCTGGTGCGGATGCGCCGGCTCTCGGACCGGTTCGCCCGGATGCGTTCCGCCCGTTCCTGAGCGGGCGTCCCACCGCGTCTAACGTGACGCGATCGGGGTCACATCCATGACCAGCCAGTGTCCGTCCTGCTTGGTCAGCGTGACCCGCAGGCCCAGGACCGTCGCCTGCGCAGGCTTGTTGGGGCTGTTCTGAGTGGCCCGCATGACCACCGCGACACTCGCGAAATTCGGGCCGATGGTCTCGATACCGGCCGAGATGGTGCTGGCCTGGCCGGCCACCCCGCGACTGGTGAGATCCTTGGCGACCGCATTGAACTCGTTGCGGTAGGCCTCCGCGCGTTGCGGCGCCATCAGCGACGTGGCGCGGTCGATCGAGACGTTCGGTGCGCCGGGGGTGAAGGTCGCCGACGCCTCCGCGACGCTGCTGGCGATACCGACAACCGTGGACATGTCGTTGCTGGTGGCGCGGTCCGGCACCGTCCACTTGGTGTAGCCCACGATGGCGGCCGCGGCCACGGCGACCGCCGTCAGCCCGACGGCCGCGAGCCGCAGCTTGGGCGCGTCGTCATCGGTGCCCATCGTCACGCCGTCCCGGCGGAAGAGCACGAAGTTGACCACCGACGCCTGCAGCACCAGCAGCCCGACGATCGTGCCCACCACGACCCACCACAGCGGCCGCTCCAGGGCCAGCCCGATGTAGACGAGGCTCGCCAGCACCGCGAGCGGCGCCAGGACGTCAAAGACCAGTACCCGCCACGCGTTCCTCATCGCAGCGACTCCAATCGCGAGATCAGCATCTTGCCGCCGACGTCGGACACCCCGAGGCGCAGCCGCCAGCGCACGGTCTGCGGCTTGGCACCGGCGTTCTGGCTCACGGACGTCGCGATCACCATCACCGTCGTGGTGTCCGACGAGATGGCCGCCAGCTCCGGCTGGACCGGCGGTTTGCCCTGCTCCCCCTGCGGCACGTGATGCAGCGTCTCCAGCGCGACGGACTCGATCTGTCCGGCGGTCTGGCTCTGCAGCTTCTGCACCAGCTGGGTGAACGGCGCGACCGTCGCGTCGAAGTCGGCGTTGAGCTGGCCGACCGTGCCCTCGTGCAGCTTCGGCACGTTGACGGCGACGTTGTCCTTGGTCATGTTGATCAGCAGGCTGGCCCACTCGGCGGCGGCCTTCATCGCCTGCGCCTCGTGCGCGCGCTCCGCATCGTCGGCGCGGTGGCCCAGGTAGACCCAGGTCGCGACCGCTACCGCCACCACCGCGATGACGCCAAGCACCGCCGAGGCGATGCCGTAGGGGCTGAAGATTCGATCAGCCTGATCGCTCGGCGGCGTGGCCTTGGCGGCGGGCTTGGCATCCGTGGCCGCGCGGGCCGGCGCGGCGTCTTCCGCTGCGTCTGTTTCGGCGGAGTCTTCGCTGCGCTCGTCGGGCATGCGCGTGAGGCTACCCGCAGCGCCCGCCGGCACTGCAGCGGCGATGGCAGGATGGCGAGGTGACTCTCGAAGCTACCTCTCCCCGATCCGGTATCGACCTGAGCTACCTCGACGCCGGGGCCCGTCCGCAGGACGACCTGTTCGGTCACGTCAACGGCCGCTGGCTCACCGACTACGACATCCCGGCCGACCGGGCCACCGACGGTGCCTTCCGGCTGCTGGCCGACCGCGCCGAGGAACAGGTGCGCGATCTCATCACGACAGCCTCGGGCCCGGTTGGCTCCGATGCTCAACGCATCGGCGACCTGTACGCGAGCTTCATGGACACCGCGCGGGTCGACGCCGTCGGCCTGGCGCCGTTGCTGGCTGAGTTGGCTCTGGTCTCGGACGCCGCAGACGCCGCCGCCTTGGCCGCCGTGCTGGGCGGGCTGCAGCGCACCGGCGTCGGTGGTGGCGCCGGCGCGTACGTCGACACCGACTCCAAGGACTCGACCCGGTACCTGCTGCACTTCACGCAGTCCGGCCTCGGCCTGCCCGACGAGTCGTACTACCACGAGCCGGCGCACGCCGCGGTGCTGGCCGCCTACCCGGAGCACATCGCGCGCATGCTGAGCCTGGTGTTCGGGGGCGACCAGTCCGAGACGGCCGCCCGGATCGTGGCGCTGGAGACCAAACTTGCCGCGGCGCACTGGGATGTGGTGAAGCGCCGCGACGCGGACCTGAGCTACAACCTGCGGCGGTTCAGCGATCTGGCCGACGAGGCACCCGGCTTCGACTGGGCCGGTTGGCTGTCGGCGGTGGGTACGTCGACCGACGTGGTCGCGGAAGTCGTTGTACGGCAACCGGACTTCCTGGTGGCGTTCGCGGCGTTGTGGGCCGCCGAGCCGCTCGAGGACTGGCAGGCCTGGCTGAGCTGGCGCCTGATCAGCGGCCGCGCCCCGATCCTGACCGACGACCTGATCGCCGAGAACTTCGCGTTCTACGGCCGTCTCCTGTCCGGCACCGAGGAAATCCGGGACCGCTGGAAGCGCGGCGTCGGCCTGGTCGAGGGTCTGATGGGCGACGCCGTCGGAAAGCTGTACGTGGACCGGCATTTCCCGCCCGCACACAAGGCCCGCATGGATGAACTGGTGGCCAACCTGCGCGAGGCCTACCGGGTCAGCATCACCAACCTGGAGTGGATGACGCCGGAAACCCGGCAGCGCGCGCTGGCCAAGCTGGACAAGTTCACCCCGAAGATCGGCTACCCCGCGCGCTGGCGCGACTACTCGGCGCTGGTGATCGAGGCCGGCGACCTGTACGGCAACTACCTGCGCGGCCAGGCCGTGGAGCACGACCGGGAGCTGGCCAAGCTGGGCAGCGAGGTGGACCGCGACGAGTGGTTCATGACGCCGCAGACGGTGAACGCCTACTACAACCCGGGCATGAACGAGATCGTCTTCCCCGCAGCCATTCTGCAGCCGCCGTTCTTCGACGCCGACGCCGACGATGCCGCCAACTACGGCGGCATCGGCGCGGTGATCGGGCATGAGATCGGGCACGGGTTCGACGACCAGGGCGCCAAGTACGACGGCGACGGCAACCTCGTCGACTGGTGGACCGACGCCGACCGCGCCGAATTCGGTTTGCGCACAAAGGCGTTGATCGAGCAGTACGAGGCGTTCTCACCACGCGCGCTGGAAGCCTCTCATCATGTCAACGGCGCGTTCACCGTCGGCGAGAACATCGGCGACCTGGGCGGACTGTCCATCGCGCTGCTGGCCTACGAGCTGTCACTGGGCGGTGCGGAAGCCCCGGTGATCGACGGGCTGACCGGTGTCCAGCGCGTCTACTTCGGCTGGGCGCAGGTGTGGCGCACCAAATCCCGTGACGCCGAAGCCATTCGGCGCTTGGCCGTCGACCCGCACTCGCCGCCGGAGTTCCGGTGCAACGGCGTCATCCGGAACATCGACTCGTTCTACGAGGCGTTCGATGTCAGCACCTCCGACGAGCTCTACCTCGAGCCCACCGAGCGCGTGCGGATCTGGAACTAGCTGCAAACCGCGAAAACCCCCTATTTCCTTGGAAATAGGGGGTTTTCGCGGTTATTGGCGGGTCAGCGCGTGCCGGAGCCCGAACCCGAGCCGGTGCCCGTGGACGGAGCCGCGGGGGTCTGCATGCCCCACTGCCAGTCGCCCGCGCCGTCCGAGTAGTTGTACAAGCCGACCGAGTTCTTCACGACGATCGGGTCGCCGCTGCCGAACTGGTCGTAGAACCACTTGGCGTTGTCGGGCGCCAGGTTGATACAGCCGTGGCTGACGTTGCGCTTGCCCTGGTCGGCCACCGACCACGGGGCGCTGTGCACGAACGCACCGCTGTTGTCGATGCGGACCGCCCACTGCACCTTCAGCTTGTAGCCCTGCGGCGAGTCGACGGGGACGCCGTAGGTCGACGAGTCCATCACCACGTCCGCGAACTTCTCCAGCACGTAGTAGGTGCCGTTCTTGGTCTCGTCGCCGGCCTTGCCCATGGACATCGGGAAGGTCTTCTCGACCACGCCGTTGCGGCTGATGGTCATCTGATGCGTGGCGTTGTCCGCCGTCGCCACCAGCGAGTCACCGGTGCGGAAGCTGGACTTGGTGCCCGCGGCGTCGATGTTGACGACGGTGTTCGCCGGCCAGAAGGCGATGGGCCGCCAGCGCAGCTGCGTGTCGGTCACCCAATAGAACATGCCCGGCACCGGCGGGTTCGACGAGATGTGCACGGCGTCCTGCGCCATCTGCTTGTTGGCGATGGGCCGCGCGAAGTTGATGTAGATCGGCTTGGCCACGCCCACCATGGACCCGTTGACCGGGTTGAAGGTCGGCGGGTTGAACGGCGGCTGGCCGACGAACGGCGTCGGGTTCTGGCCGGCCGGGGTGCCTGCCGGGATCGGCTGCGGTTCGCCGGGGACCGGGGCGCCCGGAACCGGGACCGGGGGTGGGAGGGGCGCGAACGGGTCACCGATCGGCGGGATCGGCGGCGGCAGGGGCGCCTCGGTGGGCAGACCCGGGTCGAGCGGCGCGGCTGCCACGCCTGGGTCCGGCGCATCCGGGTCGGCCAGCGCCGACGGAGTTACGACGGTCATCCCGGCGACCAGTCCGGCCGCCACGACCGCGGTCAGGAGCTTGCTCTTCCACTGCGGCATCCGCCACCTCCAGTTCACAACTTTCCCCAGTGTCGCACAGCAATCTGGCCGGCTACTGGGACTGACCTGCGGCGCAGCCGCAGTACGTCAGGCGGGAATGCCCCCTGACCTGGGTTGTTCATCGGCCGCGCGGCGTCATCTGTTACCTGCGCCGCAAAGGCCCGCGACCCGCTAGGGCCGCACCAATCGGGCGATCGCCGAACGATCCGCGCACAATCGACCATGTGATTGTTGCATTCAGCGTCAGCCCGATGGGTGGCGACGAAGCCGGGGGTGTCGGTGCGGCCGTCGCAGCGGCCGTGCGAGTGGTGCGAGAGTCGGGCCTGCCCAACGAGACCAACGCGATGTTCACGAACATCGAGGGCGAATGGGACGAGGTGATGGCCGTGGTCAAACGGGCCGTAGAAGCGGTGGCTGCGGTGTCGCCCCGCGTCAGTCTGGTCCTCAAAGCCGACATCCGCCCGGGCTACACCGGCCAGCTCACCGCGAAGGTCCAGCGCATCGAGAGTGAACTCGGCAGGTAGCCGGATTTCGCTCCACCGCGACCGCTAACACGATCGACACACGGCGGTACTGCCAGCGCCATTATTCTGCCGACAATCGTCAGGCATGGGTTCAGATGCGCACGGCGGTCAGGAGCGTAGCGACCGGGGAATCAGTACCGGTCCCACGATCGGCCCGTCGGTGGCCGAGATCCTCGATTCCCACGCCGGTGGCACCGGTTCCCCGGCCAAGACCGCGGCCCGCGTCGCCGATGCCATCGCCGCCCGCGGTGACGACGGCACCTGGCTGTCCGTCGTGCCCCGCGAGGAACTGCTGGCGGCCGCGGTCGAGATCGAGAACAGGCCCGGTGCCCGCACCCTGCCGCTGTACGGCGTGCCGTTCGGGGTGAAGGACAGCATCGACGTCGCCGGGGTGCCCACCACCCTGTCCTGCCCCGACTACGCATACGTCGCGGAGCGCACCGCACCGGCGGTGCAACGCCTGCTCGACGCGGGTGCGCTCTACGTCGGCAAGACCAACCTCGACCAGTTCGCCACCGGCCTCAACGGCACGCGCACGCCCTACCCGGTGCCGCGCAGCGTCTTCGGTGGTGGGCTCATCTCGGGCGGGTCCAGTTCGGGCTCCGCGCTGGCGGTGGCGCTGGGCCAGGTGCCGTTCGCGGTGGCCACCGACACCGCAGGGTCCGGACGGGTACCCGCCGCCCTCAACGGTGTGGTGGGTTTCAAACCGTCCCGCGGGCTGATCAGCACGGTCGGATTGGTACCGGCGTGCAAGTCGCTGGACTGCCTCAGCGTGATGGCCGGCTGCATCGACGACGTGGACCGGGTGTTCGACGTGATGGCCGCCCGCGACGACGCCGACGCGTGGTCGCGCGACCGGGGCCCGCGCCACGACGGCGGCCCGATCCAGGTCGGGCTGCCTCCGGTCGCCGAGCTGGAGTTCTTCGGCGACGACGCCATGCGCGCGGCGCATCTGCGTTTCCGTGAACACCTCGAGCGCCAGGCCGTGATCGTGGACGTGTCGCTCGAGCCGTTCCTCGCCGCGGGAGCGCTGCTCTATCAAGGCCCGTGGGTGGCCGAAAGGCTGGTCGAGTTCGGTGATTTCCTTGCCCAGCAACCCGATTCGATCCACCCCGTGGTGCGGGAGATCTTCCGCAGCGGGCTGACCTACACCGCGGTGGACGCGTTCGCCGCACTGCAGAAACTGCAGGACCTCAAGGCCGAGGTGGGCCGCCTCTGGCAGACCATGGACCTCCTCGTGGTGCCGACCATCGGGACCACGTTCACCGTCGAACAGGTGCTCGCGAACCCGATCAACTGCAACACGATGCTGGGCCACTACACACATTTCGGCAATCTGCTCGACCTGGTGGGCGTCGCGGTCCCGCTCGGAGCGACCGGTGACGGACGTCCGTACAGCGCGATGCTGCTGGGCAACGCGCTGTCGGACGACACCGCACTGACCTTGGCGGCGCGAATCCTCGATGAGCCCCGCCCGTCGGCCGCGGTCGCCGCGTCGATGGTCGAGGAACTCGCATGACGACCGTCGCCGTCCCCGCCGAACCCACGCCGTTCCCGCTCGTGCCGGATCAGACCGCGCTGATCGTCATCGACATGCAGCGCGATTTCCTGCTGCCCGGCGGGTTCGGCGAGAGCCTGGGCAACGACGTGGGACAGCTGCTCAAGGTGGTGCCGCCGCTGGCCGCGCTCATCGCCGCGGCCCGCGAGGCCGGAATCCTGGTGATCCACACCAGGGAGGGCCACGAGCCCGACCTATCTGACTGCCCGCCCGCCAAGCTCAATCGCGGGGCACCGTCGAAACGGATCGGCGACCCCGGCAAGTACGGGCGCATTCTCATCCGCGGCGAATACGGTCACGACATCGTCGACGAGCTGGCCCCGATCGACGGCGAGGTGGTGATCGACAAGCCGGGCAAGGGCGCGTTCTACGCCACCGAGCTGCAGGACGTGCTGACCGGTGCGGGCATCACGCAACTGCTCGTCACCGGCGTCACCACCGAGGTGTGCGTGCACACCACCACGCGCGAAGCCAACGACCGCGGCTACGAGTGCCTCGTCGTATCTGATTGCGTCGGTTCGTATTTCCCGGATTTCCAGCGGGTGGGACTGGAGATGATCACCGCGCAGGGTGGCATTTTCGGCTGGGTCGCAGACACCGCGGCGGTCATTCCCGCACTGCAGCAACTCGCCGCTCCGTCACCTTCCGCGGTCTAGAGAGGACCTTCGCCATGTCCACCGACGTCTCCGATCCCCCGGCCGCCGACACCCCGAAGCCGGCCACGTCCATCCCGTGGTGGACGCGCGGCGACACCAACGCGTTCTTCGGGCTGGGATTCAACATCCTGGTGAACGTGCTGACGCTGACGGGCCTCATGATCGGCGTCGTCAAGGTTCCGGCCGGTGACGTACTGGGCACCATCCTGCCGGCTCTCGGGGTGGCCCTGATCCTCGGGAACCTCTATTACACGTTCCTGGCCCACCGGCTCGCCCGGCGCGAAAACCGCACGGATGTAACGGCTTTGCCGTACGGACCCAGTGTGCCGCACATGTTCATCGTCGTCTTCGTGGTGATGCTGCCGGTGTACCTGAAGACCAAGGACGCGATGCAGGCTTGGCAGGCGGGACTGGCCTGGGCCTTCATGATCGGCATCATCGTGATGATCGGCGCCTTCGTCGGGCCCTATATCCGCAAGCTGACGCCGCGGGCGGCGATGCTGGGCACCCTGGCCGGTATCTCGATCACGTTCATCTCGATGCGGCCCGCCGCCCAGATGTGGGAGGCCGCCTGGATCGGTCTGCCCGTGCTGGCGATCATCCTCATCGGCTTCTTCACGGACGTGAAGCTGCCGTTCGGTATTCCGGTGGGGCTGGCCGCCCTGCTCGTCGGTACCGCCATCGGGTGGATCGGCGGGTTCATGTCGCCCCCTGATGTCGCCAAAGCGGTGTCCGACATCGCGATCGGACTGCCCGACCTGCGGATCGGCATGTTGTTCTCCGGCCTGTCGCATCTGGCCCCGCTGCTCGGTACCGCGATCCCCCTGGGTGTCTACAACTTCACCGAAGCGATGAGCAATGTGGAGAGCGCGGCCGCCGCAGGCGACAACTACAACTTGCGCAGCGTGCTGCTCGCGGACGGCGCGGGCGCGGTGATCGGGTCGGCCTTCGGTTCACCGTTCCCACCCGCCGTCTACATCGGCCACCCCGGCTGGAAGGACGCCGGCGGCCGGGCCGGGTACTCACTGGCCAGCGGTGTGGTGATCGGGATCTTCTGCTTCCTGGGCCTGTTCGGCGTGCTCGACGCGCTGCTGCCGGTACCCGCGATCGTCCCGATCCTGCTCTACATCGGTCTGCTGATCGGTGCCCAGGCGTTCCAGGCGGTGCCGCGCTTACACGCCGTCGCCGTGGTCGCCGCCCTGCTGCCGAACCTGGCGCAGTGGGCCGGCGGCCTGGTCGACAACGCACTGAACGCCGCGGGCACCTCGGCCGGTGCGGTGGGGATGGACAAGCTCAACGGCGCGGGCGTGGTCTACCAGGGGCTGCAGACCCTGGGCCAGGGCGCGGTACTGGTCGGCCTGATCTTGGGCACCATGGTGACCTTCATCCTGGAGAAGAAGTTTCTCTACGCGGCCATCGCATCGGTCGTCGGGGCGGCGCTGTCGTTCATCGGCCTGATCCACGCACCCGAGGTGTCGTGGGCGGCCAATCCTCAGGTGGCCCTGGGCTACCTGTTCTTCGGTCTGGTGTGCGCCGGGTATTCGCGGTTACCCGGCGCCAACGACCCGGTCACGGTCGACGAGTCGGACATCGTCGCCGGGCATTGACCACCTTGCCTCTGTAGCGGGGGCGCTGGTTACTCGCACAAGTACGCCGCCGGTCCAGGGTCAACGATGATTCAGGACCGGACCAAGCGCGCAATCGCCGCGGAGGCCTCGGCCAGCTTCTGCTCGGCCTCGTCGCCGCCGGCTGCCACCGCGTGGCTCACGCAGTGCCCCAGGTGCTCGTCGAGCAATGCCAGCGCGACCGACTGCAGCGCACTGTTCACGGCGCTGATCTGCGTCAACACGTCGATGCAGTACTTGTCCTCATCGATCATCTTGGCGATGCCGCGAACCTGGCCCTCGACCCGTCGTAGCCTCTTGGCGTAGTTGTCCTTGTTCGGCGAATAGCCATGTTGGGCCTCCTGCGGCGCATCGCCGTGAGAAGTCTCGGAGTGGCCCCGTGCGGCCCCCGACTCGTCTGCCGTCATAAGCCCAGCGTACCGCATACCCCTTAGGGGTATCCAATGGAATTTCGCTTGGCGGCGGCGGGCATAATTACCTGCATGTCTGCAGATCAGCCCGATATCAAGCCCCGCAGCCGCGACGTCACCGACGGCCTCGAGAAAACCGCAGCCCGAGGCATGCTGCGCGCGGTAGGTATGGGCGACGACGACTGGGTCAAGCCGCAGATCGGCGTCGGGTCATCGTGGAACGAGATCACCCCCTGCAACATGTCGCTGCAGCGGCTGGCGCAGTCCGTCAAGGCGGGCGTGCACGCCGCCGGCGGTTACCCGCTGGAGTTCGGCACCATCTCCGTCTCCGACGGCATCTCGATGGGCCACGAGGGCATGCACTTCTCGCTGGTGTCCCGCGAGGTCATCGCCGACAGCGTCGAGACCGTGATGCAGGCCGAGCGCCTGGACGGCTCCGTGCTGCTCGCCGGCTGCGACAAGTCCATCCCCGGCATGCTGATGGCCGCCGCCCGACTCGACCTGGCCAGCGTCTTCTTCTACAACGGCTCGATCATGCCCGGCGTGGCGAAGCTGACCGACGGCACCGAGAAGGAAGTCACCATCATCGACGCCTTCGAGGCCGTCGGTGCGTGCGCCCGCGGGCTGATGTCCCGCGAGGACGTCGACATCATCGAGCGCGCCATCTGTCCGGGCGAGGGTGCCTGTGGCGGTATGTACACCGCCAACACCATGGCGTCGGCGGCCGAGGCCCTCGGTATGTCGTTGCCGGGCAGCGCATCTCCCGTCGCGATCGACAAGCGCCGCGACGAATACGCCCGCAAGTCCGGTGAAGCCGTCGTCGAGATGCTGCGCCGCGGCATCACCGCGCGCGACATCCTGACCAAGGAAGCCTTCGAGAACGCCATCGCCGTGGTCATGGCGTTCGGCGGGTCCACCAACGCGGTGCTGCACCTGCTGGCCATCGCCCGCGAGGCCGAGGTCGAGCTGACGCTCGCCGACTTCACCCGCGTCGGCAACAAGGTGCCGCACCTGGCCGACGTGAAACCCTTCGGCCGCCACGTGATGAAGGACGTCGACGAGATCGGCGGCGTGCCCGTGGTGATGCGCGCGCTGCTGGATGCCGGTCTGCTGCACGGTGATTGCCTCACCGTCACCGGCAAGACCATGGCCGAGAATCTCGCCCACATCGCCCCGCCCGACCCAGACGGCAAGGTGCTGCGCGCGATGAACAACCCGATCCACCCGACCGGCGGCATCACCATCCTGCACGGCTCGCTGGCACCCGAGGGCGCCGTCGTGAAGTCGGCCGGCTTCGACTCCGACGTGTTCGAGGGCACCGCACGGGTTTTCGAGCGCGAGCGCGCTGCCCTCGACGCACTGGAGGACGGCACCATCACGCACGGCGACGTCGTCGTCATCCGCTACGAGGGTCCCAAGGGCGGCCCGGGCATGCGCGAAATGCTGGCCATCACCGGCGCCATCAAGGGCGCTGGCCTGGGCAAGGACGTGCTGCTGATGACCGACGGCCGCTTCTCGGGCGGGACGACGGGCCTGTGCGTCGGGCACATCGCACCGGAGGCCGTCGACGGCGGGCCCATCGCGTTCGTGCGCGACGGTGACCGCATCCGGCTCGACGTCGCGAACGGCACGCTCGACCTCCTCGTCGACGAGGCCGAATTGGCCTCGCGCCGTGAAGGATTCGAGCCGTTGCCGCCGCGCTACAAGACCGGCGTGCTGGCCAAGTACACCAAGCTGGTCCAGTCGGCCGCCGTCGGCGCGGTCTGCAACTAAGGAGTCCCCTGCCCGCGAGCGTGCGTGTCTGTACTTGGACACGCCGCCAACGGCGTGCATTTCGCGCACGCTCGCGGGCCGGTACAGTGACGATCGGGCGCGCAGGACCGCCCGACGTCCGCTCGAAGGGGCTCAGCCTCCCTGCTTGTTGAGTTTTAGTGACCGACCTCTTCTCGGCCCGATTCGCGGACGCGGGCGCATGAGAGGAGGCCGTCATGGCCAGCACACTGCCCACCAATCCGTCCCTGGACAAGCTGCGCGTCGAAGCACGCACGCTGCAACGGGCGAACGGCATTGCCCTACACGCCGCCCAGTTCGCCGTCGCCCGCAACTACGGCTTCACCGGGTGGCCCGCGCTGGTGCACTACCTTCGGCTGGCCGCTGATCTGAGCGTCGACCCGGGCGCCGTCGACGAGGATGCCCTCTCCCCTGCCGACTGGTTCTGCTCCTGGGCGACGTTGCGCTACAACGAATCCGACGCCCCACCCCGTTGGCAGTCCGCCGCCGACCTGCTCGCGGCCGATCCCGGGCTGGTTTCCCGCAGCGTCTGGGCCGCGGCCTGCGCTTCGGATCCGGTCGCGCTCGCCGACCATCTCGCCGGGCGACCAGCGCTCGCGAACGCCGGCGGTGGGCCGTTCGGTTGGGTGCCCCTGATGTATCTGTGCTACTCACGTATCCCCTTGGACCGCAGCGCAAACGACGTCCTGACAGCAGCCACGGTGCTACTCGACGCCGGCGCAGACCCGAACGCCGGCTATCTGTGGTGCGGCATGTCGACGCCGTTCACGCTGTTGACCGGGGTGTTCGGCGAAGGCGAACAGGGACCGCGCCGTCAGCCCCGGCATCCCCACGCAGCCGAACTCGCGACGCTGCTGCTGCGCCGTGGCGCCCATCCGGTCGATCAGCAGACGCTCTACAACCGGATGTTCCGCCCCGACGATTCGCACCTGGAGCTGCTGTTCGCCCACGGCTTGGCCGACGCCGGGCCGAGTCCGTGGGAACGTCGACTCGGTGAGGCGATGGAGACCCGGGAACAGCTGTGGCAGCGGCAGATTCACTGGGCCGCCGAGCACGGATTCGGCGATCGCCTCGACCTGCTCGCCCGGCACGGCATCGATGTATCCGGTGCCACAGTTGTCGTTCCGGCCTTTCCCGACGATCCGAATACCCGCGACGACGATGGGGCGACGCCGCTGCACCAGGCCGCATGGGAAGGCGATCTGGAGCTGATCCGGCGGCTGCTGGAGGCGGGCGCTGACCCGTCGATCACCGATACGCGGTTCGGTTCGACGCCGTTGGAATGGGCCGAACACGCCTATCAGACCGAGGCTGCGGACCTACTCCGGCCGGGCGAGCCAAAGACGTTCTGACAGAAGTTGATCCACGAGACGGTGCGACGACCCCGTCGTCAGTAGACGAGATCTGCCAGGTGGCGCTTGGCGAAATCGCGCATCGCCGACTCATCATCAACCGCAACGAGTTTCGACGGAATCTCCACATACGACCGCGCGATCCGGACCAGAAGCTCCGAGACCACCAGCAACTCATCGTCAGGCATCTGGGCACCGCTGCGCCGCAACGAATCACGAACCCGCGCGGCGACCTCACCCACCGTCCACTCCCGAACCGAGGTGACCAAACCGCGCACCAGGGCCTGTTCCTCGAAGAACACCCGCCGGTACAGCCTGGAGGAATTGAGCGACCTGACCGCCCCGGCGAATGCCTCGACGACCGCCTCCTGCGGGCTGTGATTGCGAGTCGCCCGGTCCAGGTCGTGCATTGTCGTGGTGAGCATCCGTTGCAGCACCGCGAGAATCAGCGCTTCTTTGTTGACAAACCGGCGATACAGTGTGCTGCGACTGACCCCCGCGGCCCTGGCTATGACATCAAGACTGGCCCGGCTCAGCCCGACCGCTTCGAACTCGGACGCCGCGGCGGTGAGCAGCGCGTCCACCTCGTCCGCGGGACCCGATTGCCCCGCAGATCCGACGTCCGCCGTCATATTCAGACGCACCCACGCTGCATCGGCCAACACTAGCACTCTGACACGCTGACACAGGTGTTGACATCTGTTCCACCCGGGTGTTGTCTCGAACCAGAAGTCGGGAGGCAAAACCATGACGATCGACCACGAGGCGACCGGCGTCGAGCGCGCGCGAGACCGCGACGGCCGGCTGTCGCCGGCCTTGCGCAACCAGCGGCCACTACGTCCGGATTCACTGGTCTGGAAATACTTCGGCGATCACCGCCTCAACCTCCTGCTCGGCCGAGCGGGGACTACCTAGAACATGTATCCGCAACTCGGGCAGGCAGTTTCGGACCACTCCGTCATCTTCACCGATCTGTTCGAACGGGTACGACGATCCCTCCCGCCGATCGCCAACACGGTCTACGGCGACGCGCCCACCAAGACCGGACTGCAGATCAGGAACTTTCACAAGCCGCTCGCGGGCACCATGTCAGATGGCTCGAAATATCACGGAACCCCTTACGTGGGTTTGGATCCCGAGACGTTCTACTGGGCACACGCCACCTTCATCGATCAACTTCTCACTGGCGTCGAGAGATTCATCAAGCCACTCACCCTCCAGGAGAAGGAACAGATCTTCGCCGAATCTCGGGACTGGTACAGCCTCTACGGTGTCGACGACAGCTTTCAGCCGCGGACCTACACAGAGTTCGTCCAGTATTGGGACCGCGTCGTCGCCGACGAGCTGGTCGGCAACACCAAGGTCGCGCAGTACACCGTCGGATACATCACCAAGGGCCTCTCCCGGGCATTTCCGGTACCGAAGCCGATCCCGCCCCTGTTTTGGAACCGGCTGTTGGCACCGGTGCTGGACCGGGTCGGATCCTTCCTCGGCGCCGGCGGGCTGGACCCAGCGCTACGAGACAAACTCGGCATCCCCTGGTCAGCCCGCCAAGAAGCCCGATATCGCCGATTCTGTGCAACGGTCAGGGCCCTCGGCCCTGTGTGGGAACGCCTCGCGCCGGTCTGGATGCGCTACCTGAAACAAGCGGTTGACGGGTTCGAACGCGAGCACGTGGACCCACGAACAATCACTGCGCGGCCGCGCGCCATCGACGATTGAGGAGATGCGATGCTCAAGCTGCAAATGGCCGACGTACCCGCCGGATCGGGCTTGAAGCCGATTTACGGCACCTGCATCCCTGGCATGGTCGAACAGATCATGATGCTGCGGGACCAGGAGAAGAGCACTCGCAAGCAACTCGAACGATTCGGTGACATCACTTACAGCACGTTCTTCGGCCGGAACGTCGTCTCAGTGATGTCTCCCTCGGGGGCGCAGACCGTTACCACCAATCGCGACAAGGCTTTTGCCAACGAACCGGCATGGAACTTCCTGATCGGTGTGGCGTTCCGGCGTGGCATCCTCCTGATGGACTTCGATGAACACCGGCATCATCGGGCGATCTTGCAGCAAGCATTCACGAACACCAACCTCAAGGGCTACCTACAGGAGATGCAGCCCGTGATCGCCCAACGGGTCAACCGATTGCCAACCGGGACAGTACGTCTGGGCGACGAGTTCAAAGCGATCACCCTGGACGTGGCGTTGGAGGCCTTCGTCGGCGTCACACTGCCACGCGAGGATGCGAACAAGGTCAACGAGGCCTTCATGCATTGCCTCGAAGGTTTGTCTGCACTGGTGCGCCACCCGATCCCGGGCGGCAAATGGCGTCGCGCCGTCGAAGGTCGGAGAGTGCTCGAAGAGTTTTTCTATCAGCACCTACCCAACAAGCGTGCCACGCAGACACCCGACTTGTTCTCGGTGCTGTGTCACGCGGAATCCGATGACGGTCACACATTCACCGATCAGGACGTCGTCAATCACATGATCTTCGTGCTGTTCGCCGCGCACGACACCTCCACCACCGCATTGACCACCATGGCGTACCACCTGGCCCGGTACCCACAATGGCAGCAACAGGCCCGTGAACAATCGTCGACGTTAGGTCCCGAAGTCGGATACGACACACTCGACCAGATGAACGTGCTCGACCTCGTGATGAGAGAGTCGCTGCGCCTGAACCCTCCGGTTCCCACAATCGTGCGGGAAGCACTGCGGGACACCGAGATCGACGGGTACTTCATCCCGAAGGGCACATTCGTGTCGGTCACACCCCGCGCTGTTCACCTCAACCCGGCCGTTTGGCACAACCCCAATCATTTTGATCCCGAACGCTTTGCACCCGAACGCCACGAGGACAAGGTCCATCGATTCGCCTGGATTCCGTTCGGCGGCGGAGTGCACAAGTGCATCGGGCTGTACTTCGCGCAAATGGAGATCAAGACAGTCATGCACAACCTGCTGCGCAACTACGACTGGTCCGTACGCCCGGACTACCACTGGAAATTCGACCCGACCACCCTCGGCATGCCGAAGGACGGATTGACGGTCGAGCTGCGCCGCCTTCAGTGAAAGATCACGGCGGGCGCCGTCAGCGTCGTCATCGGCCGGCGCGACCGGACCGCCCCGCCTAGCCCTTGGTCACCTCATCGATCACCTCGGAGTACCACTGGAACAGCTTGATGCGTTGCGGCGCATCGCCTTTGAGCATTTCCGCCCAACAAGCGGCCACCTTCGCGCGCGCCGCAACGCCGATCCACGGCTGCGGCAACAACTCCAGCGGCAGTAGTGGATCGGGCTCGACGGCGCGGGTGAACTCGGCGGCCAGTTCGATCGCGATGGTCAGCTGCCGGGTCGGGGTGGCGTCCGACAAGGCGAGCAGTGCGCGGTCCGCGACGGCGAGCAGCCGTCGGTGCCGCTCGGCGATCTCGTCCAGCGGCCAGAGATGAGCGGCGAGGGCACGGGGCTCGATGAGGTCGCCGACGGCCAAATCCGCAGTCGTCATCGTGGTGACGTGCTCGGAGATTCCCAATTGCTCTGCCGCTGCCGATATCTCGCTGTCCCAGTCGTTCGGGGAGACGTAGAGGCCGCCCTGAATGGCGGCACCGCCGAGGCGCACGATGGCGTCACGCATCGCATCACGTGCCGCCCGGACCGACTCCGGGACGGCGAACGCCACCACGTGCCAGCGCCCGTCCCACGGAGCGTCGCCCCGGTCCTGGGCATACATGAACCGGATGTAGTCGCGATCCGGCGTGATGGTGCTGCGCAGCTCATCGGTCGCGCGCAGCACCGCCTTTCGGCCGCGCCCGTCCTGCGTGAACTGGCCGTCCGCGACCAGCCGCTTGATGCACAGCCGCACCTGCTGGTCCGTCATGCCGAGCTCGCCCGCGACGTCATACAGCGCACCGGCGTCGATGGTCGCGTCGTCCCGCAGCATGCTCTCGACGAGGGTGCGGGTCGGCACCTCGATGGATGGGTCTTCCAACGGTCAGCTCCTTGCGCCCGCGGCACAACCGGCGGGGCTCCCAAGTCTAGGCACGCTCGTCCCGTTCGATGACGACCAGCGGCCGATCGGCCGGCTGATCGAGCCGGCGGGCGAGGTCCGCGAAGAACCGCCGCGCATCGATGACGGCATCGGGCGGATGTACCCCGGGACGTCGAGCCGTCCCGTCGACGATCTGCGAAAGCCCCATGGCCAGCGGGATACCCGTGGCCCGGGCCATGTCACCGAACAAGCCCGCCGCGGTACCGGACAGATCGAGATGGGTCAGCACCACGTACTCGCGTCCGGAACTGGCGCCGGACACCGCGGCGAAGAACGGCGGTAGCGTGCCCGGTCCGTTGCTGCGCAGAGACAACGGGACAGATCGCAAGTAGCGCAACAGGTTCGGCTTCGCGAACTGCAACGCTGCTGCCTCGTGGGTCAACCGACGCCGGTCTATGTCGCGGCGCAGCACGTCGAGATAGGCCAGCGTCTGCGGCCGGATCACCATCAGGTTGACGGCCTCGCCGGTCAGCCCGAGCGTGCGCCGCAACGTGATGGGCTCGGGGTGACCGATCGAGTATGCGGTGCCGTGGCGGCCGCGCGGCAAGGTCAGCCCGATCGGGCGCAACGGGCGCTCGAACGTCAACTGCCCGGCCCGGACGGTACAAATCTTGCCGCTGCTCTGCAGCATCCAGTGCACGGCCGCCGCCGAGGGCCGCCCGTCCGGGCCCAACAGCACCTCGCCGCCGTTGTCGCCGGTGCCGGGTACGTCCACCGGCCACGCGGTGTAGACATCGCGCACCGTGTCGAGTTCGGCGGCCGCAGTCGCGGCGAGCAGATTGCTCACGCCCGGGCTGGCCCCCATGCCGATGACGGCGCAAACGCCTGCGGCGCGGGCGGTTTCGTCCAGTTCGAGCATCTGCACCGTCGGTTCCCAGTCGTCGCAGATATCGACGTAGTGCGTCCCCGTCGCGATCGCGGCCCGCAACACGGGGAGCCCGAAGCGGTAGTACGGCCCGACGGTGTTGACGACGAGGTCGGCCGGCTCGAGCGCATCGCGGAGAGCCGCGTCGTCGGTGACGTCGACCTGGGCGGCGCTGACCTGCACCGGGGTGTCGGCGAGTTGTCCGCACAGCCTGCCGGCGGCGGCGCCGTCGCGGTCCGCGATGACGATCTCGTCGACCCCGGGCAGTTGCGCGGCGAGCCGGACCGCGACGGCGCCCATCGCCCCTGGGCCACCCAGCGCGAGAATCCTCATCGGGCCTCCTTGGCGGCCGGTAGTTCCTGGACGTAACGCCGCAGGTTGTCCAGGTAGCTGGGTGCGTAGATCTGCCGCGGCGCGAAAGTTCCTATCGCGTAGGCCTTTACGCTAGTGGGATTGCGTTCCAGGTCGTCCCTGGCGAGGCTGTGTGAGGCGTGCGGATAGGTCTGGACCGTCAGCAGCTCCGGACGTACCAGTTCGCGGTAGGCGCGCTCGGTTTCGGCCACGTCGACGTTCAGATCGTCCTCGCCGAGCTCCAGCAGCACGGGGACCGCGAGGCGAGGCAGCGTGGCTGTGACGTCGGCTCGGTAGTTGCGGGCGACGAAGCCCCAACGGTCCGCGGACATCGGCGACGAGTCGATGTGCGCCGCGCGGTACTGGCGGTAGGTGGCGCCGTTACGCAGCAGCTGGTTCGTCCGTTCCCGGCGGTCCAGCGCCGCGGTGAGTTCCGACTGCGGCGCCTGCCGCGCCCGTAGCTCGGCCCGCAGGTTGTATTCGCCCTGGCGCAGCCAATTGATCGCTGGGCCAACCAGAATCACGAACTGCAGGTCGGGTTTGCGCACCGCCACCTCGGGCACCACCCAGCCGCCCTGGCTGATACCCCAGACGCCGATCCGGTGCGGATCGATGTCGGCCCGGGTGCGGGCCCAGTCGATCGCGGCACTCGTCTCGTCGGCCCGGTCGGCCATGCTCTGGTCCAGCCAATTGCCGGGGGCGCCACCGATGCCGGGCTTGTTCCACGACAACGACGCGTAGCCGGCCCGCGCGAACGACTCCCAGATGGGCCGGTAGACCGCGTCGCGGCTGGCGTCGGCGGGCCCGTCGCCGTGCACGAACACAACCAGCCCGAACGGCCCGGTTCCGGTTTTCGGCAGAGCCAGCACACCGTCGAGCGGCTGCACCGGCCCGGGGATGGTGACGCGCTGCTCGCGGATCGCGAAGTTGTTGGCGTAGAGCACCCAACCGCCCGCCGAGAGCAGCACCGCGACGACACAGCCCAGCGTGATCAGCGTGCTACGCACCCAGCCAGGGCGGCGGCGAACACGCTCGAAACTATCATTCATGACACGATCGTAGCGTGATTGATAGTTTTGTGTCAGTGGCGTCAGCCACACCCGCTGAGCGGCCAGCTATGGCACGCGTTTCCAGGTTTCGCGGGCCATAACTGGCCAGTCGGCGGTCAGGCGAATTCGGCGTGGAGCTCGGGAAGGAAGCCGGCGAGGTGGTTCATCTCCTGCGCGCAGTGCACCAGCAGATCCCGTGGACGAGGAAGCTGACGCGCGGCAAGTACCCGAAATGCGTGGTCCGCCAAGGACTTACCGGCACGGAAACTGACGTGTTGGCCGCCCATCCAGAATCGAGAGCGCATCTCGGCGCCGTCCGGCGTCGGCCGCACCTGGTGCACCAGCCACCCGATGTCGACCGGGATATCGGGCGAACCCAGCCTGGCCGCGATGGCCAGCCCCGCGTGCCCTTGGGACGCCGGGTCGACGAATTGGATTGCCACCGAACTGAGCGCCGACCCGAGATACTCCTCGACCAGCGATGTCCGGCCGACATAGGCGAGGTCATCACGACCGTCGCGCCACTGCGCCGACACATGCGCCCGGGGATGCCAGAGCTTGTAGCGGCGCGAATCGCAGCCGTGCCAGCCGAACCACCAGTCCCACATCTGCGGCGTCACGCCCGGCATATCAGTGCGCACCGCGACGGTGTAGCCGCCGTCCGGCAGGCTGCCGTAGCCGTTCTCGGTCTGCTGATAACCGTCCTCGGCCAGCGGTTCATCGAAGTCGGGCAGCACCGGGGCAGCCTGCGGTCCGTGCTCGAGCGCCTGCACCACATGACGTGGCAGCGCCGCCATGTCCGGGTTGAAAAACCTGCCGAATGCCGTGTCGGCGTCGTCGTCGCGATAACCCAGGTAGCTCATGTCCGACCCATCCACGCGTAGAAGCGACCGTCCGGGTCATATTGTGCGCGCACAGCGTCCAGTCGCGCCATGGCCGCATCGGTGGCGAACCGGGCCGGACGCGCCCCCAGGTTCTCGTCGGCCAGCTGTATCCCGGTGGCCAGGTGGGACATCGCCGCCATATTGGACCGGGCCCAGTCTCCGTACTTCTCGTCATCGGCGGGATCGGCCCAGCCGGAGTAGAGCGCGAGATAAACCTCGTCTTCCAGGCTGTACGCCATGTCCTGACGGGCGGGCGATGGCCCCCAGTTCAGCCAGAGGAAATGCGACGGGTGCGGCGGCATGGTCTCGAGGATGTTCCGCACGCCCGGCAGCAGTTCGGCCGCCGAGGCCGACGTCCACATGTTGTCGGCGACGTAGCGGTGGTCACTCAGGTAGTTACTCATCACCGCCTCGTACCAGCTGGGCAGGTTCGTCGGCGCGTATGGCACCCCCATCAGGGCCTGCGGCCGCGCCGGGCACGTATCCAGCAGTGCCACCGCATCTTTCGCTTCGTCGTCAGTATCGGCGAACACCGGCGAGGCCAGCACGATCCCGGGCGCATCCAGACCCGAACTCGGCATGGACCGCGAGGCGACGATCTGCAGCTCCACCCGGCGGTCGACGTCGGCGCTGATCGCGCGGGCCCACGCGTAGATGTCGTCGGCGGCCTCGAAGGGGTAGACGTAGAGGCTGCTGCCGCACACCGGCGGCTTCAGGTAGAGCCGCAGGTGAAATGCCGTCACCACACCGAAGAACCCCGGGCCGGATCCCCGTGCGGCCCAATATAAGTCGGGGTGATGCTCGGCGTCGCAGCGGATCTGCTCGCCGTCGGCGGTGACCACATCGAGCGCCAGCACGCTTTCACATGCCGGCCCGAGCACCCGGCTGTTCCACCCGTAGCCACCCTGCAGCAGGTAGCCACCGAGCGCGACGCCCCGGCAGTGCCCGGACGGGAAGAACAAACCCTGCCGTTCCAGTTCGGTCGCCAGCACGCTGCCGCCCTTACCCGGGCCCACGACGGCGATCATCGCGTCGCGATCGACCCGGCAGACATCGAGCCGGCTCACGTCGAGCAGCATGCCGCCGTCGCGTAGATGGTTGGCCGCCCAACTGTGCCCACCGGAACGGATGCCGACAGACAGGCCGTTCGCGCGGGCATACCGGACCGCCACCACCACGTCGGCACTGCTGGACGCCTGCACGATGATGTCCGGAAAGCGCTGTGGCACACGCGCATTCCACACCGTCGCGCGGCGGGCCTCGTCATAGCCCGCATCGGTGCGGCGGAAATGTCGGACCTCGGCCAAAGCTGTCACCGCGATTCCTCACGCCTCGATGCCCACCCTCACCGAAACGTAGCACCAGGAATTGGCCGTCGCGTCAAATTAGCAATGCGGGACCCTCAGCCCGAGCACAGACCCGCCCGCCGGCCGAGCTGCTGACGCTCGGCTGGTGGGCAGTCTGCCGTGGGACCTACCTACGGCAGGTAGCGATCACCCGTGCCGGTCCGAGTTGCGCACCCGCATCCCGAAGTACATCGCGTACATGCCCAGCACCGCGACCAACACACCGCTGATCACGTGCGACCACATGACGCCGGCAGTGGGTCCGCCGCCATAGATCCATGGTGAAATCACCAGCCACACACCGAGAACCGGCAGTGTCCAGGTCATCCCGTGGGTCCGGTCCAGCGCGCAGCCGAAGCACATGGCCAGGAACCCGATGGTGCCGCCCACGATCAGCGCGTTGACTGTCAGCTTGGCGGAGCCCTGGTAGCCGATGATCTGCGGCGACATCGCGACGTAGACCGCGGTGAGCAGGGTCAGCCCGAAGGTCGCCTGCGCCGCCATCGATTCGGCGACGCGGTCGTAGCGGGCCCGCAGCGCCAGGATGTCGGGGTGTTGATCTATCGATGAATGGACCGTAGTCATTTCATACCCCTTCCGTTACGCGGCAAGGGGTTCGGCCTCGCCGCACCCATCCATCACTGCCCAGGTTACGCGGATTTGGCGCGTCGAGAGGGGCGGGAAAGGTCAGCCTTGGGCGGCCCCGATCGCGGCGTGCGACGGCCCTATTCGGCAACCAGCACTGTCCGCTCCCCGACCGGATTGCTCAGCGGCACAATGATCTTGCCGGGCATGATCATCATGGTGCAGACCATCCGCTCGCGGTCAGACCGGCGGCCGGACGTCAGCGTGACCGCCACGGACTGGTCCGTTTCCTGCACGGCGGCGTGCACCCCGTAGCAGTCGGGCGATCCGACCGAGATGTTCAGCGCCAACGCGGGTTCCGGGTCCAACCGGCTCCAGGACTCAGCCGTCAGCGGGTGCGCGTCCAGGATCGCCGGATCGTCGACAAACGTCGTTCCGGGCGACACGGGCGCTTCCGGTAGCGGCGTCGGATCGGCGGATGCCGTCGGCGCGATACCGATAGCCAGCAGCAATCCCGCCACTGACGTTCTCAGCCCCGCCCGGTTCACTACTCCCCCACCCGGGCCACGGCGAAGCCGTCCCAGCCCTTGGTGCCGACGGTCTGGATGGCGGCGGCCTGCAGCCGCGGGTGGTTGCCCACGAGCTCCAGCATGTCGCGCACTCCGCGGGCCTGCAGGTCATCAGCAGCGGGTTCCAGCACCCGACCCATCCTGGTCACGTTGTCGACGACGATCACCGCGCCCGGAACCGCCAACCGCACCGCCCATTCCACATAGGCGCTGTTGTTCTCCTTGTCGGCGTCGATGAAGAAGAAGTCGTACTGCTCGCCGCGCTCCGCCAGTTGCGGCAACGTGTCCAGGGCCGCGCCGACCAGCACCTCGACCTGATCGGCGATGCCGGCAGCCTCGAAGTTGGCCCGGGCAATGCCGGCATGCCGAGCGTCGTATTCCAGCGTCGTCACGCGGCCTGCCGCGCCGACGCCGCGCGCCAGGTTGATGGTGCTGTAGCCGGCCAGCGTGCCGATTTCCAGCACCCGGGTGGCTCCGCTGATCGTCGCCAACAGCGACAACAACTTTCCGTGCTGCGCGGACACTTCGATCGCCGGCATCCCGGCCGTCACCGCAGATTGGCGGGCTGCAGCCAGCGCCTCGTCCTCGGTGCGCAGCACCTGGTTGAACATCTCATCGACAGTCTTCGGATCTGGTTCCGTCACAAAGCCAGGCTAGCGCGGGCGGAACCCGTCGGTGATCGGCCGATTCGGGCTCGCGGCAGACCCCCGACGACTTAAATGACGCCTATGTCGAATCACTTCACCGGGCTCAGCCTGGGCCCGCCGCTGGGCGACCAGCGCCTGGACCTCTGCGATCTGTACGCGTTCCAATCGCCGGCCGACCCGGCCCGCACGGTGCTGATCCTCAACGCGAACCCCAACGCGGACGCCCTGCACCCGGATGCCATCTATCGGCTGGCCATCGACAACGACGGCGACCTCTGCAACGACATCGCCTTCAGCTATGTGTTTTCCGAGCCCATCGCCGGCCGCCAGACGGTCGACGTATATCTCGCGACCGGCAAGGACGCCGAGTCACCGGAAGCGGTGGGCGACAAGATCTTCGAGGGCGTCGAGGTGTCATTCGGCAAAGAGCCCGTGATCGCCGAGTCGGACGGATACCAGTTCTTCGCCGGCGCGCGCAGCGATGCCTTCTTCTTCGACTTCGACGGCATCAAGAACCTGTTCGACATCAGGGGTGGCCGCAATTTCACCGCACTCCATCTCAGCGGTGAGTTCCCCTGGACCGGCGTGGATTCCAACACGCAGGCCAACGTGTGCTCGATGGTCCTGGAACTGCCGACTGCGCAACTGGGCGCCGCACCGGACATCCGGATCTGGGGCCGCTGCAGCGTGCGCCGGGACGGCGAGCTGCTCCACGTGGACCGCGCCGGGCATCCGTCGGTCAGCAGCTTCTTCAACACCGACGACACCAAGGAGGAGTACAACGCCAGCTTGCCGATCCATGATCGCGACCGCTGGCTGCCCATGTTCGTCCACCTCCTCGGGCACACTGGCGGTTACTCGGACGAGGAGGCCGTCGCCGCTGTCGACGCCGAGGGCATCCTGCCCGACATGCTGACGTTCAACCCCGCCGAACCGGCCAGGTATCCGAACGGGCGGGTGTTCACCGACGATGTGATCGACTACCGCCTGGCGTCACTCACCAAGGGCGAGTGCCCGCCGTCGGGCCTGAGTCCACACACCGACGTCCTGGACGTCTTCCCGTATCTCGGCCCGCCGCACTGATTTTCGATCGCTCGATGCCCGCGAGCGCGCGCGAATTAGCGCACGCCCTCTTTGGCGTAGACCACCCGCAGCACGTGCCCAACCTCCGGACCCATGACCACGTCGGCCAGGTCGCAGAACGTCGCGGTGAACGCCGGCCCATGTGGCGGCACCGCGGCAGAGAGGTGGTGCGCCACCTCGTGCAGCACCACCAATTCTCTTAGCGCCCAGGTTGTTTGGCGTTCAGGTACCGCGATGACCGCGCCGCCATCACCGGCTTCGTAGTGCGCGGCCGTCACGCCCCGACGGGCGCGCACGGCCACCGCACCGGCGTCGGGCCACCGCGCCGTCACTGCCGGCATGGTCAGCACCTGGTCGACGTAGCGCCGCACCGCGTCGACGGACCCGAAGCGGGCCTCGGGCGGCAACGTCAGCTGAGCTCCGAAGAACTCGACCGCCCGGTTGCCACGCTCGGATGCGCGGTCGAACAACGTGCGCACGAACTGCTCAGCGGCATACACCGCGGACCGTTGGGCGTCCCGGCTCATCGCTCCACCGGGTCACCTCTCCAGGGCAGTACGCGCACCGGAAAACTCGGGACTCGGTCCCAACCGCGCCCGGCGCCCGGCGCGGTCCCCGGCCTGCCGCGCCGCCGACGAGTAGCCGGCAGACGCGCTCGTCGCCCGCCAGCTACCGCGCGCCTGCGACGTCTTCTTGTAGAACGAGACCAGCTCAAGGTCCTTGTTGCGCAACGCAACCGCGGTCCCCGGCCGATCCGCGCGCTCGACCGTCGCCGCTTGCCGGGCCTCGTCCCGCGCGTCGACCAGGCGCTGCCCGACCCGTGCGCCGAACGCCAACTGGAAATTCAGCCGGGCGGTGATGGTCGGCGTCGGCCGGTGCGCACCGGTCGCGAGATACGCGTCGGACGACTTGACCATCTGCACCACCACACTCGCGTACAAGGCGTGCGTGGCGTCGATGTCCTCGGCGAACCCGTAGGCGTAGACGAACGTCGAGTTGGACGCGATGTCGCATTTCACGTCGTTGGCCCGCGCGATCAGCACGAACAACTGCACGAACGTCCGCAGCCCCCGGGTGCCGGCCTCCCCGATGGTGACGGTGCGCTGCACCGGCTCCTGCGCCGCGGTCCTGGTCGCCGCATGCGACCGCGCCACAGCGAGGTCGATCGAGGTGGTGGTGGCCAGCCGCTGCGCGGCAGCCATGAACGCCTCGGCCTCGTGCTCGTTGTCGGTGTTCTCGGCCTGCCGCAGCAACGCCGCGATCCGGGCCAACATCTTGTCGTCACTCATGTCGCCAACTACCTTGTCCGACAAGACCTTTCAGATACATGTTGCTTGTTTCATCCCCCATGGCGGCAGTGTACGACTACCGGCCGACAAATCCGTCCAGCGCGCTGACCAGCTGCGGAGACAGGGGCGCCTTGTTGGCGTAGTTGGCGACGTTGTCGCTGGGATCGTCGCGCAGGACGTGGCTGACGCCCTTCAGCGGAACCACGGTCAGCGCGGTGTGCGCCAATGCGTTGATCAGCGGCTGCTCCGCCTCGCAGAACGCCTGCACGTCGGAGTCGGAGCAGGTCAGCAGCACGGGGGTGCCGTTCGGGACCTTCGCGGCCAGCGCCAGCGGATCGATGGCGTCCGCCTCCAGCACCGCCTTCGCGTTGGCCGCATTGAGGATCGCGCTCAGACCCTCGGGCAGCTTGGCCGGCGGAGTGCCCGTGGCCCGCGTCGTCGCGACCGCCGCCGCCCAGTCCGCCATCACCTGGTCAGCCTGCTGCCGGGTCTTGGCCCCGGCCTTCACGTCGGCGTCGACCGAGGAGCGCACCCGATTGGTGATGACGTCCAGATACCGGCCGGCCAGCGGTTGCAGTAGCGCGAGGGAATGAACCTTCGGGGCACCCTCGCTGGTATCGGTCGCCAGCGCCAACGCATGCACGGTGCCTTCGCCCAAGCCGTACACCGAGATTCGCGACGTGTCGGTGCCCTTTTGCGTGGACAGGAACCGCACGGCCGCCTTCGCGCCGGCGGTGTACACGGCGCTGCCCACGTCCCGCAGGTTCTGCGCATGCGGGCCCACGCCGGTCTTGCCGGTGCCGACCTTGTCGTAGCGCAGGCTGTCGACGTTCTTGCCGGACAGGTACTCGGCGAGCTGTCGCATGTTGCCGACCTTGCCGGCGACGGCGTTGTCGCCGTTGCGGTCGGTCTGGCCGCTCTCGGAGATCAGCAACACCGACGGGGCCGCGGCGGCGCCGGGCACATGGCGGTAGCTGCCGTGGATGGTCAGCCCATCAGCGACGAAGCTGACGTCCTCATCGACCCAGTCGGTTCCCTGGGTGGTCGAGCCACACGCGGCGACCGCCAGCACCGTCAACCAAATCAGCAGGCGGACAACCCATTTCACGGGCATACTCCGGTCATAGGCGCACTTCGATCCAGCTCACGACGTCGTCGAGCACCACTGCCTGCTCCGGCTCGTTGAACACCTCGTGGTACAGCTCCGGGTAAACCTTCAATGCCACGTCGGACGAGCCGACGCACTCGACCAGCTTGCGGCTGCCGGCGACCGGCACCAGCTTGTCGGCCTCGCCGTGCACCACCAGCAGCGGCGCGGTGAGGGCGGCGGCGCGCTGCGGCATGGTCTCGCCGACCTCGATCAGCACCTTGCCCACCCCGGCGGGCACCTTGCCGTGGTACACGAGCGGGTCGGCGTTATAGGCCGCGACCACCTCGGGATCACGCGACACCGCGTCGAATGGCAGGCTCTCCGCGGGCAGCCCAGGAAGGATGGAGCCCAGCAGCTTCGCCGCCAGCGCCAACGGCAGGCTGACCTGGGACCGGGCGTCGACCGCGGGCCCGGACAGCACCATGAGGTGGTAGTCGTCGGGGTGCTCGACGCCGTACGCGAAGACGATCCCGCCGCCCATGCTGTGGCCGAGTACGACCCGCTTGAGTTCGGGGTATTCGGCGGTCGCGATGCCGACCAGGTGGTGGAAGTCCCCGGTGTACTCGGAGATGTCGCGGACCACCACGCGCTTGCCGCCCGAGCGGCCGTGGCCCCGGTGATCGAGCGCGAACGTGATCAGCCCGGCCTCGCCGAACCGCTGCGCCACATGGTCATACCGGCGGGCGTGCTCGCCGAAACCGTGGGACAGCACCACCACGCCCGTCGGGTCGGTATTGGGCACCCAGACGTCGTAGACGATCTTGGTGCCGCCGATACCGTCGAAGCTGCGTTCGCTGCGGGTGGTGGCCATGCACAGACAATATCTGGGGTCTGCCGTCGGCGCGTCCGTCGCCGCCGCGACTCCCGCCGGATGTCACACCCCCTGCGTACCCTGGGGCAGGTGAGTGTCCTCAGCGAATCCGGTGCAGCAGACACGTCGTCCCGGTCCCGCGATGCGTTCCTCGCCGACGCCCAACGGCACCGGCGCGAGCTGCTGGCCCACTGTTACCGCATGACCGGTTCCCTGCACGACGCCGAGGACCTGGTGCAGGAGACCTACCTGCGCGCCTGGAAGGCCTACGACAACTTCGAGGGCAAGTCGTCGGTGCGCACGTGGCTGTACCGCATCGCCACCAACACCTGCCTGACGTCGCTGGAAGGCCGTCAACGCCGGCCGCTGCCGTCCGGGCTCGGCCAGCCGTCGGCCGATCCGCAGGCCGAGATCACCGAGCGCACCGACACCGCGTGGCTCGAGCCGCTGCCCGACGTGCACGACGCACCGGGTGACCCGCAGACCATCGTCGGCTCCCGCGAATCGGTGCGCCTGGCCTTCATCGCTGCGCTGCAACACCTTTCGCCGCGCCAGCGCGCGGTAGTGGTGCTGCGCGACGTCCTGCAGTGGAAGGCCGCCGAAGTCGGCGAGGCCGTCGGAACGTCGACCGCGGCCGTGAACAGCCTGCTGCAACGGGCCCGCGCACAACTCGACGCCGTCGGCCCCAGCCAGGACGACGTCCTGGTCACGCCCGACTCCGACGAAGCCAAGGACCTGCTGGCGCGCTACGTCAACGCCTTCGAGTCGTACGACATGGACGCCCTGGTCGAGCTGTTCACCGCCGACTCGGTGTGGGAGATGCCCCCGTTCGACACCTGGTACTCCGGCCCGCGGGACATCGTCGAGCTGTCCAAGTTCAAATGCCCCGCCGAACACCCGGGCGACATGCGGTTCGTCGTCACCACCGCCAACGGGCAGTCCGCCGCGGGCATGTACATGCGCAACCCCGAGACGGGCCGGCACGAGGCGTTCCAGCTGCACGTGCTGGACATCAAGCCGGACGGCATCTCGCACGTCGTCGCCTTCATGGACCCGACGCTGTTCGGGAAATTCGGGCTGCCGCCGCACCTCTGACGGCCGCCCGAGTTCGCGCCCGCCTTGGTTTCCGCACGCGTATCTACAGGGCCTGCGCACTACTGCTGCTAGTTTTCAGCGCGCTGGCACGACATGTTCTGATGCCATATATGCGCAGGTAGAGTGCTTGCCATAGCATCTTTCTGGAACGTGTTCTCGATTTGTGGCTATGATCTTCGTCATGAAGACCAAAGGTGCTCTGCTGTGGGAAGTGAACTCCCCGTTCCAGGTCGAGGAGATCGACCTCGGTGACCCCGTCGCCGACGAAGTACAGATCCGGATGCATGCCGCGGGCATGTGCCACTCGGACTACCACCTGACCACCGGCGCCACCCCGATGCCGCTGCCCTGCCTCGGCGGGCACGAGGGCGCGGGCGTCGTCACCAAGGTCGGCAAGAACGTCACCGGCATCGAAGAGGGCGACCACGTCATCCTCGCGTTCATCCCGGCCTGTGGATCCTGCCCGCCGTGTATGAAGGGCTTCCGCTCGCTGTGCGACCGCGGCGCCGTCCTGCTGGGTGGCAAGTCGATCGCCGACGGCACCAACCGCATCCATGCCCGCGGCAAAGAGGTCGCGGCCATGAACCTGCTGGGCACCTTCGCGCCGTACATGACCGTCCACAAGGACTCGGTCGTCAAGATCGACAAGGACATCCCGTTCGAGTCCGCGGCCATCATGGGCTGCGCGGTGCCGACCGGCTTCGGCTCGGCCACCAACGTGGCGCAGGTTCAGCCCGGTGAGTCGGTCGCCATCGTCGGCGTCGGCGGCATCGGCATGAGCGCGCTGCAGGGCGCGGTGATCTCCGGCGCCAAGCACGTCATCGCCATCGACCCCAACCCGTGGAAGCGCGAGCAGGCGCTGAAATTCGGTGCCACGCACGTCTACCCGTCGATGGCCGAGGCCATCGCGCCGATGATCGACCTGACCTGGGGCCTGATGGCCGACAAGGTGATCATCGCCGTCGGCGAGATGAAGGGCGAGTACATCGAAGAGGCCATGATCCTGACGGCCAAGACCGGCACCTGCGTCGTGACCGGCATGGGCTCGATGATGGACGCCGACGTCAAGATGAACCTCTTCCTGTTCACCATGTTGCAGAAGACGTTGAAGGGCAACATCTTCGGTGGCGGCAGCTCGCACATCGAGACCCCGCGCCTGGCCGCGCTGTACAAGTCCGGTCTGCTGAACATCGACGACATGATCACGCGGACCTACAAGCTCGAGGACATCAACCAGGGCTACCAGGACATGCTGGACGGCAACAACATTCGTGGCGTCGTCACCTTCGACGAGTCCGACTGGTAACTGCTTCTCACGAGCAGACGTAAATGTCCCCGGCACCTTCCGAGTGTCGGGGACATTTACGTTTGGACGCGAGCTGATCCGCGGCCGCGGGGTCTGTATGGTCCCGGCGCCGGCGCTACGCCGAACGTGAAGGTTGCCGTTGGCATCTGAGCGCGTGTCGCCGCGGCAAGGCCCACGCTCGACGTAGGGCCGAGGACCGCGTCGTGGGTGCAGGCGACACCGGATCGGGTGGACACGTCCAGGAGTGCAATCAGCAGACGATCCGCCAAGGGTTATTGCACTCAGGGACGTCTGACGGCACGAACTGGTCCATGGCTTCAATCAGGGTTGCTGCCCGCGCCTCGTGATTGAAGCTACGTACGTCTCGACGCGGACCTTTCCCCGTGGACTTCCCGCTGCCGATTACTCCTGCGGCGGACTGGCCGGTGACGCAGGCTCCGCCGGCACGTTGCGGTTGCGCCGTGAACCGGTCCACTTGATGAACCCGTAGACGGCCCCGCCGAGGACCGCGAGCGGCAGCAGCCACGGCAGCAGGAACCCGAGCGCCAGGACCAGGTGAGAACCGAAGGCCCACAACGTATCCCAACCATGTTCGATCTGCCCGAAGAACCCGTGATAGCGGACCGGAGCCGGGCCGCCCTGACGCTCGGCGGTGATCTGGACGTCAACGGAGCTGTAGGTGATCTGGTCGCGGAGCGTGTCGCGCTGCGCCTGCAGGCTCTGCAGCTCGGCCTGCCGCGACGACAGCGCATCCTCGGCCTTGATCAACGCATCGGGGTCCTTGGAGTCACGCATGATCGCCAGCAGCCGGTCCACTGACGTCTTCAGGGCCGTGATCCGAGCATCGAGGTCGACGCGCCGTGCGGTGACGTCGTCGGTCTTCACCTCGAGCGTCTGGACGGTCCCGAGCGCCTTGAGCGAGGCCAGCGCGGCGTCGAGCCCATTCGCCGGAACCCGCAGCACCAAGTGGACGCTCGCCCGGCCGGACGTCGACCCGGCGTCGTCCGAGCGCTCGTCGACGCGTCCACCCGCCTTGTCGACGAGCGCAGTTGCCTTGTCCGCCGCAGCCGCCGGGTCCGCGGCGACAAGGATCAACGACGCCGTCTTGACGACGTCCCGAGCCTGATCGACGGGCGGCGCAGGCGCTTCCGGAGCCCCGCCCTTGCCGGCGATGCCGCTCGAGTCCGGGGCGCCGGCTTTGAGTTGTGCGGTCGCCGGCGCGCTGGAATCGGCATGCCGACCACTTCCGCCACATCCGGCGACCAGCCACAGCGAGGCGATCAACAGAGCGAGAAAAGCGACCGGCCGGAACCTCGTGCGCGTCATGCCATCCCAGCGTACGCAGCGTTTCACAGGATCTCCGTGGCGAACGTGCAGCCAGCTCGCCCCAGTGCGCCACGGCTTCGCCGAGCCTGACCGCAGGCCGAATTTCGGCGCCTTGAATTCAAGCGGTTTTCCGCCGTCAGGTCAGGCTCGCGCGACCGTCGCGCCGAACGCAGCCGCACGGCGCGCTCTGCGCCGGTTTTCCGCCACCTGGTTGCGTTCGAGGCGCTTACGCCCAAACGAAAACCCCCAATCTCGTTGGAGATTGGGGGTTTTCGTAAGGTCCGGGAAAAACTACTTCGGAGGCATCCGGATGCCGCCGTCGACGCGGACGACCTCGGCGTTCATGTACGAGTTTGTCAGCAGCTCGACGACCATGGAGGCCAGTTCCTCGGGCTTGCCCAGGCGGTGCGGGAACAGCACGGACTCGCCGAGCTTGGCCTTGAAGGCCTCCGAGGCTTCGCCCTCGCCGTAGATCGGGGTGTCGATCAGGCCGGGAGCCACGGTGTTGACGCGGATGCCGACTGCTGACAGGTCGCGCGCGACCGGCAGGGTCAGGCCCACGACGCCGCCCTTGGACGACGAGTACGCGGCCTGGCCGATCTGGCCGTCGAACGCCGCGACGCTGGTCATGTTGACGATGGCACCACGCTCACCGGCCTCGGTGAAGTCGTTCTTGCTCATCTGGGTGGCGGCGATGCGGATGCAGTCGAAGGTGCCGACCAGGTTGATGTCGAGGACCTTCTTGTACAGGTCCAGGTTGTGCGCCGACTCGAACTCGCCGTCCTTGCCGATGGTGCGCTGGGCCCAGCCGACACCGGCCGAGTTCACCAGGGCGCGCAGCGGGCCGAGGTCAGCGGCGGTCTTGACCGCGTCGATGATCTGCTCGGTGTTGGTGACGTCGACGGTGACGAAAACGCCGCCGATCTCCTTGGCGAGCGCCTCGCCCTTCTCGGCCTGCAGGTCGGCAATGACGACCCGGGCACCCTTGGCGGCCAACTGACGGGCTACAGCCGCACCGATTCCTGACGCGCCGCCGGTGACGACCGCGCTAGCTCCATTGATATCCACGCCGACAGCGTATGCGAGGCCATCCACTCAGCGGGACGGACCTGGCAATGCTCAGGCAGCGTGCTTGCCGCTGCCCGATTCCGGGGCACGGTGTTTGCCGCCGGTCGACGACGGGGCACGGTGCCGGCCCGTTCCGGAGCTGTCACCGTCTGCCGCAGCAGCTGACGAATCCGCGGTCGCGGCATTGTCCTTCGGCTTCGGGGACTTGGTGCCCTTGGGCTTGCCCGCTTTGCGCTCACCCTTGCCTTTGTCCTTGCCCGCGGCGGCGGGCTTGCCGTCATCCGACGCGGCACTGTCCTTCGCAGCCCCGGCGACCCCCGTCGCTCCGGCGTCCGCGTCATCGGCGGCGTGCTTTGGTTTGGCCGGTTCCTGGGTCTTCGGTGCCGGTGACTCGGCCTCAGCCGCTGTCGTGGTCTCCGCCGCCGTCTTGGTCTCCGCCGACGGCTTGGTCTCCGCCGACGGCTTGGTCTCCGTCGTCGTCGTCGGCTTCCCGGTCTCCGCTGCGGTCGGCACCGCCGCGATGGCCGTCGGCGTCTTCGGCTTGTTGGCCGTCGCGGTCGGCGCAGTGGCCGCCGTCGGCAGCGCGGTCGGCGCCTTGACCGCTGCGGTGGTGGACGGCAGTGCACCCAGACTCAGCAGGTTTCCGCCCTTGCTGATCAGCGAGATCGCCTGCGAGATGGCGTTGGGCATCGACACCGGGCCGGTGAACGCGTGCTCGAATCCGGTGACCAGTGACGTGAACAGGCGCGGCCCCACCTTCGACCAGTCGATGTTCGGCAGAGTGCCGAACTGCACCGGCGTGGCCGCGGTACTCAGGGTGCGCAGGTACTGGCCCGACGCGGGATCCCAGTACGCGTCCGAGTACCCCAGGTTCACCAGGCTGGTCAGGACCGGCGACAGCGCATTGCCCAACCGGTAGGCGGCGTTCCCGACGGGCGTCAGGCCCATGAGGTTCATCGCGTCACCCGCGAGGTAGACGGGCTCCAGCAGCGGCAGGTGGTTCGCCGCGGCCGTCAGGTAGATGTTGGTGTTGGTCTGGCCACCGTTCTGCAGATTGGTGACCATCGACTCCAGTTGCGTGATCAGTTGGCCGGCCGTGGTCGCCTGGTCGACGCCGCGCAGGATGTACGTCGGCAGCAGCCCCGCGGCCAGGTTGTTCATCAGTGTCACCGGATTCGCCCAGGCGGCGAAGTCCGACAGCGGCTGGTACTCGACGGTCGCGTCGACCTTCACCGGAACGAGGTTCGCGCCGCCCAGCGCCAGGCCGGTACTGCCCACCGCCGTTCCGCCGCTACTGGTGATCGCCACGTCCGGGGTGACGGCATTGATGCCCAACAACTGCAACACCGACGAGAATCGCGCCAGCACACCACCATTCGCACGGCCCGCGTTGTTGAGCAGAATCTCCGGCAACAGCGTCAGGCTGCCGGCGATCGACGTGGCACCCGAGTAGTGCAGCCCGCCCGGCTGCGACGACAGCTTGGCCAGCACGTCCCGGTACGCCGCACCGGCCGAGAACGCGCCCAGGCCGGTACCCACCACGATCGGGATCCGCACCGACCCGACGTCGATCGACGGGATCGCATTGACGACGCCGAGCACGGCACTGCTCAGCACACCCGTCAGCGCGCTGGACACGGTGCCCGACAGCCCGCTGGTGGCACCGGTGACGACGCTGCCGACCACGCTCGTCACGGTGCTGGACACGGTGGCGTTGACCAGCGTGCTGATGCTCGTCCCGCTGGTCAGGCCCGTGACGAGGCCTCCGATCAGCGGATTGAGCGCATTCACGACCGTGCCGGTCAGGTCGATCGCGCTACCCACCAGCGGGATGTAACTCAGCCCCAGGTCGCCGACGGCCGTGCTGATGGCAGTGGTCAACGCAGAGGTCAGCGTGCCGGTGCTGCCAACGGTGCCGTCCACGGTGCTGGTCAGGGCGCTGGTCAGCGCGGTCGTCAGCGAGGTGGTGAGCGAATTGGTCAGGGTGCTGGTGAGGGCGCTCGTCAGGATGGGCGTCAGGCTGGTCGCCAGCGCGCCGGTGCCCAGTGCGTTGGTCAGGTTCGTCGCGAGCGCGTTCTTCAGGGTGTCCGTGCCGAGGGTGAAGTACGCCGTGTTGTTGACGCGGTCGGCGATGGCCGTCTCGGTGCCGGGCGTCCAGCCGAGATCGACGCCCAGCAATCTGGCCAGGGTGAAGGCTGGGCCTGCGGTGGTCACGGAGATCGCATTGCTCTCGACGAGGCTGCCGAGGTTCAGCCCGGCCAGGTTCAGCAGCGAGCCGACGCCGATGTTGCCCGCGGCGTCCTCGAAGCCGGCGGCCTGTAGCAGCGGATTCACCAGATCACCGAGATTGCCGGCGACGATGCCACTCAGCGCGCCGGCGAGGGTGCCGCCGAGGCCGTTGGTGAGCGCGCTGCCGGACAGGCTGCCGGTCAGACCGCTGGTGATGCCGGTGGTCAGCTGACCGATCAGGTCGGTGGCGACGAGGTTCGCCACCGTGGTGGCGAGGCCGGAGACGTTGACCAGACCCGAGAGGTTCAGCGGTATCCCGAGGAGGGGCACCGTGATGGACAGCCCGCCCAGCATGGTTTGCAAGGGCGCGACCAGTGCGCTCACCAGGCCCGTCTGCAACGTGCTCAGGAAGCTCGTGCCCGTCAGGCCCGACAGGGCGCTGGTCAGCGCGGAGCTGACAGCCGCGCTGATCGCCGAGCTCAGCTGCGACGTCGTCCCGGAGCCCACTTGCGAGGTCAGGCCGGAGACCAGGTCGGGGCTCAGCAGATTCAGCAGCGACGGCACGTTGATGTTGCCGACGTTGGCGTTGAGGACGTCGGTCAGCAGGCTCGGCGGGATCTGCGCCAGCAGTGTCTGCAGGGTGACGGTTGGCGGCCGGCCGAACTGGTTGACCAGCGCCGGCAGGACGGCGTCGACGGTGTGCTGGAACGCTTGGTAGGGCGTGGTGGCCGCCGTCAGGTTCACCGCACGCTGACTCTGTGCCAGCAACGCCGTGGGCGTGGGAGCCGGCACGGCGACAGCGGTGGCCGTGGCCGTGGCCGCTGCTACGCCCAGTAGTGCCAAACGTGGTCCGCGTACGTCGAGTTCGCGATGACTACCGCCCATGTGCCCCGCCCCGTCCCGCAATATTGACTGCGACGACAGGACGCTAACACCGGCAGAACAGCAATTTCCGCAGAATTGACGGTTGTGTCATATGGCGACATTGGGTGCCGCCCGGTCAGCAAACGTGCCGGCGGCCGGCGGGGACTACTGCGGGCAGATCAAGACCCGCTCGTGGAAGTGCCAACTATCGATGTTCACGTATTCGCCGGGGTTGCCCGGGACAGATCCACTCGAATCGAGTTCGGGGATGTAGACCTGGTTGATCCGCGCGCCGAAACCGAAACCGGTGTTGTTCTTGATGCCGCCGGACTGCTCGATGCTCCAGTTCACCATGCCATCGCTATAGGAAAAGGTCCTGAGGAGCTGAAGGTCTTTGCCGATGCCGAAGCTCTTTTCCCGCTTGAGCACCATCGGCGTGCCATCCACGGGCACGCAGCGTTCGGCATGCGCCTGGGGCGCCGGCAACGACACCAGCCCGGCCATCAGCGCGCCCCCCGTCACAACGGCAGCGACTGAATGTTTCACGTGAATCCTCCCCGCAAACCCCACGGTGCCTACTGTAGCCGCGAATTCACTCCGACTCACAGGGTCCGTTCAGCCCAATCGCGCGAGGACCGTCGCGGTCCACCGCCGCAACGCATCCGCCTGCGTTCGGCTCATGTTGTCGAACACCACCGAGCGCACCAACTCGGCGTGCCCTGGCGCAGCAGTCTCGAGCGCATCCCGCCCGCCCGCGGTGAGGGTGACGACGGCGGCGCGCCGGTCATCTGCGGACCCGGATCGCTCGATCAGACCGCGGGACCGCATGCGCGTCAGCTGGTGGGACACCCGGCTCTGCTCCCACCCCAGATGGGCACCGAGCTCACCCATCCGGCAGTCGGGTAGCTCGCTGAGCGCGACCAGTACGTCGTAGTCCGCCAGCGACAGCCCGTGATCGCGCTGCAACTGCCGGTTGAGCTCCGCCTGTAGGCGGCCGCTCATCGCCAGATAGCCACGCCAGAGGTCTTGCTGGTCGTCGGTGAGCCACATGAAATACATGACACATCATTTATGTTGTGACGTCCAGTAGCGACACCTAAGCTCACCGACAACGACAGGGGCTGACATGACCGAGACCGTCGACATCCGGCGCGCCGCCGACCGCGACGCCACCCGCATCTCGTGGCTGGATTCCAAGCACTCGTTCTCCTTCGGCGGCCACTACGACCCGGACAACACCCACCACGGCCTGCTGCTGGTGAACAACGACGACCGGGTCGCCCCGGGCTCGGGGTTCGAGACCCATCCGCACCGCGACATGGAGATCGTCACCTGGGTGCTGCGCGGGTCGCTCGTCCACCAGGACTCGACCGGCAACTCCGGGGTCATCTACCCCGGGCTGGCCCAACGGATGTCCGCCGGACGCGGCATCCTGCACTCTGAGAAGAACGACTCCTGGCGCCTCACCGGAGCCGAATCACACAGCGAACCCGTGCATTTCGTCCAGATGTGGGTGGTTCCCGATGAGTCCGGCAAGACGCCCGGCTACCAGCAGCTGGAGATCGACGACGAACTGCTGCGCGGAAAGCTGGTCACCATCGCCTCGGGCATGCCGGGCCATTCCAATGACACCGCCATCACCATCGGCCAGCGCAACGCCGCACTGCACGGCGCCCGGCTGGAGCCGGGCGACAGTGTCGAACTGCCGTCGGCGAAGTACCTGCACCTGTTCGTGGCACGTGGCGAGGTCGCGCTCGAGGGCGCCGGACCGCTGCAGGAAGGCGACGCGGTGCGGCTCACCGCGTCGGGCGGGCAGCGCGTCACCGCCACCACGCCGGCCGAGATCCTGGTGTGGGAAATGCACACCGATCTGTCCGGCTCATAGCCCAGCGCAATTGGCCCCACCCCGGCCCCGGTCGACGGTGGGGCCAATTGCCCTGTCCACCAAGGTGATTCAACCGTCATCGCCCCGTGATGCGGGCGTGACCAAAGTTGACAGAGTGTTTGCTGTGGCTACGCTGAAGGTCGTTGTATCGGACCGGAGGAAGGGCCACAATGTCGTTTCTCGGGCCGATTCCCCGACGCGACACCTTCCGTCGCGCGCGGAAAATCCTCAGGCGCACAATGCTTCTGACCCTGACCGCCGGCCTGGTCGGCACCGTCGGAATACCGGCGGCGCACGCCGCCGACGGCCGCGCTCTGCTGGTCAACGCCATCACCAACTACCGCGGCAGCTTCCTGGTGTACAACTTCGGCGGCGATCACCCCGCACCGCTGCTCAACGCCGCGGGCAACTGGTACGAATCGGGCAATGGCGGGCACCTGACCGTAATCAAAGCGGCGTCCCAACGCATGAACCCGCGGCTACTCGTCGACTCCCACCGCGGCATCCAGTCCCGCTGCGAGCGCGATCCCCGCGCCCGCACCGGCGAAGGACTGTTTCAGGCCTCCGAGATCTTCACGCCGCTGGAAGCCTGGCAGGCCCTGGGCCGGCCCACCATCGCGGTGAACGCCAACTTCTTCGACATCCGCGGTCAGCAGGGCGGGTCGTGGACCTCCACGGGATGTAGCTCGCCGCTGGGCGCCTACGTCGACAACACCCGCGGCCAGGGCCGCGCCAACGCCGCGGTCACCGGCACCATCCCCTATGCGGGCAAGCAGGGCCTGTCCGGCGGCAACGAGGTCTGGACCGCGCTGAGCACCATGATCATCCCGTCCGACGGCGCGCCCTACGTGATAACTCCCAGCAGCACAAGCGATTTCAACGCCGCGACCGGAGCGATCAACAATCTGGTGAACCAGGGCGCCCGGTTCGTCGCGGTCAGCGGCATCGGCCTGCTGGCCCCCGGCGACACCAGCCAATTGAACGACGGTGGCCCCAGCGCCGCCCGCACGGCACTCGCCTACGTGCGGAGCCGCGACGAGATGTACATCTTCCAGGGCGGCAGCTACACCCCCGACCAGATCCAGGATCTGTTCCGGGCACTCGGCAGCGACACCGCCATCCTCCTGGACGGCGGCGGCTCGTCGGCCATCGTGCTGCGGCGCGACACCGGAGGCCGCTGGGCCGGGTCCGGCACCCCGCGCGGCTCCTGCGACACCCCGGCGGTCCTCTGCGACTCGCGCGAACGCGCACTACCCGGCTGGCTCGGCTTCGCTTGAGGCGTCAGGCGTCAGGCCACTCCACCGGTGCCGCTCTCGGCACCGGAATCAGCCTCGGCGCCAGCGCTTTTCGACTGCTGCTCGGACTTGGGGCTGCCGGCCTGGGACGTCCCGCCTCGGCCCGCGGCCTGGCGCGACTCGTCCTCGCCGCCATCCGGCGCCGACACCGACCTCCCGTCATCGGTCTCGAGATCGAAGGCTTCCCGGCGTGCCTGCGGATCGGCCTGAGGATCGGTCTCCGGATCGGCCTCGGGCTCTTCTGCCTCGGGCTCGCCCTCGGGGTCGGTCTTGGCCTGTGCCTGTGGCTGCTGGGCCGACTGCTGGTCGGCCTCGTCGTTGTTGCCCGCCGACTGTTCGGGGCCGTGGTTCTCGTTCTTCGCGGGCGGGCCACTGACGCCGGCCCCGCCGAAAGACAGCGACGCCGGCTTCGCAGCGGTCAACGGAATCACGGCCGCCGGGCTGACGGCGCCGGCGTTCGTCGCCGGCAAGCTGCTCGCCGGACCAGCGCGAGACCGACCAGCGTGCCCGGCACGTCATTACGCAGACCCCGGCCAGAGAAACTGCGCACACTCGCCGGATAGGACCAGCGGAGAAACAAAGACGCCCGACGTGGATTCACGTCGGGCGTCTTTGTTGCCGTAGGTCAGCCGGCGTGTGCGGCGGAGCCACCGCCGGTGCCGGAGCTCGCCTTCGCGGCGCCATCCTTCTTCTGCCGCTTGGTCTTCGGGCCGTCGGTCTTGTCCGAGGTGTCGGCCTTGGTCGCCTTCTCGGACTTGTCCTTGGCGGCCTTCGTGCCCTTGTCGGACTTCGCGGGCTTGTCGGCCTTCTTGTCCTTCTTGTCCTTGCTCGCGGCGGGTGTGCCGTCCGCATCGTCAGCGGCATGCTTCGGCTTCTTGCCGCTGTCCGGCGTGGACGGGGTGCCTTCCTCGGCGGCGTGCTTGCCCGAGGACTCCTCGGTGCCCGTCTTGGTGTCGGACTTCGGATCGGCCTTGGGGTCGGCCTTCGGATCGGTCTTGGTGTCCTCCGCCTTGGGCTCTGCCTTCGGGTCCGTCTTCGGGTCGGTCTTGGGATTTTCGGCCGCAGGCTCGGTGCCGGTCTTGTCCTTCTCGGCTGCCGTCTGCTCGGTGGCCTGCTTGCCGTCCTTCTTGCTGGTGCCGGTGAGCCCGGTGAGGCTGGCAGACAGCGACTGCAGCTTCGGAGTGGTCGACGGAATGTCGGTCGCGGCCGTCGGGCTGACGACGCCCTCCTTCGCCGCCAGCGCGTTGATCGTCGCGCCCTGCGTGAGGCCGCCCACCGTGCCCAGCACGCTCTTGAGCAGGTTCTGCACCGTGCCGGCCAAGCCGCCGAGCGGGTTGAAGCCGTTGAGCTTGCCGCCGGTGAGCAGCTTGAGCAGTGCCTCGACCGCGTTGTCCGGCGCATCCGTCGGGTTGGCGCTGAAGAATTCCTTCTTGAACCCCGCCACCAGGGAATTCATGATGTCCGCTGGCACCTTCTGCCAGTTGACGTTCGGGAACGAGAAGAACGGCGTCGGGGTGCCGGGGTCGTTCAGGGTACGGCTGTAGGTGCCGTCGGGGTTGCGCACCACGTCGGTGTAGCCGAGGTTCACCAGGCTGGTCATGGCCGGCGCGAGTGCATTCGCCAACTTGTAGACGGGGCTGCCCAACGTGCCGAAGCTGACCATGTTCAGCACGTCGCCGGTCAGGTACATCGGTTCCATCAACGGCAGCGTGTTCGTCGGGATCGTCAGATAAATGTTGACGGCCAACGGATTTCCGGTCAGCAGGCCACCGGTGAGGGCGCCGAGCTGAGTGGTCAGCTGGTTGGTCAGCGTCGCGGTCGAGATGCCGCGCAGCAGGTAGGTCGGCAGGGTGCCGGCGACCAGGTTGTTGGCCAGGCTGAACGGGTTGGGCCAGGCCGCCAGGTCCGAGAACGGCTGGTATTCGAGGGTGGCGTCGACCTTGATCGGCAACAGGTTCGCGCCGCCGATGGACAGGCCGGTGTTCAGCAGCGGGATGCCACCGCTGTGCGCTGCCGCAACATCCGGGGTGATGAGGTTGATGCCCAGCAGGTCGCCCAGCGGGTAGAAGCGCGCCAGCAGGCCGCCGTTGGCGCGGCCCAGGTTGTTCAGCAGGATCATCGGCAGAACGGTGAGGCTGCCGAGGACCGGGCTGGCGCCGGCGTGCGTGGTGCCACCCGGCTGGTTCGACAGGTCCGCCAGCACCTTCGAATACGCCTGGCCCATGGAGAACGCGCCGAGTCCGAAGCCGACGCTGAGCGGCACGCGCACGTCGATGAGATCCAGCTTGTCCAGGCCGATGGCACCGCCCACGGTGTTGATCACCACCTGCAGGGCGCTGATCAGCGGGCCCAGACCGCCGAGGTTCGAGGCCCGATCCAGTACCTCGTTGATCAGGCCCATGGCGCCGACGTCGAGGTAGTCGGTGGTGTTGATCGCATTGGCAATCGCGTTGGCGGTGCCCGGGGTCCAGCCCAGGTCCAGACCCGCGATCTTCAGCAGGCTGAACACCGGTCCGGCGGTGACGATGTTGACGCCCGGGATGTCCAGACCGCTCAGGTCGAGGATGTTGTCCAGGTGGATGCCCAGCACGTCCAGCAGGCCACTCAGGGTCACGTTGCCCTGCGGGTCCATGATGCCCAGCGCACTCAGCAGCGGGACCAGCGCGCCCGTGAGGAGCGGGCCCAGCGCCGCATTGAGCAGCGGCGTCAGCTTGATCGGCAGCGCATCGAGAATCTGGCTCAGCAGATTCTTCGGCAGCTGGTTGATGAGGTTGGTGAGGTTCAGGCCACTGAGACCGCCGATGCCGCTGAGTGCCTGGACCAGTGGCGGGAGCAGCGCGTCGACGCCGCTCTGCGCCAGGTTGTACGCGGCGTTGCCGACGCCGAAGGTGATGTCGGGCAGCACGCCCGGCTTCGGGAACGGCGTGGTGAACGCGGACAGGTTGACGGCCGAGTGCGACGACGGCACCACCCTGGGGGCCGGCGGGTTCGGTACCGACGCCGTGACCGTCATCGCGGTAACTGTTGCGGCAGTCACCCCCAGCAATGCCGCCCGCTTTGCTTGAACACGCCCAGCCAGATGCGTAACAGCCATTTGCCCCGTCCCCTCAGCCGCCACAATCGGTTATCAACCGGACGGTAACATTAATGCATCGCAGCTCCAACACGCACCTTGACCTGCCGCTTTCCCAAATCTGGCAAACAGGCCAACGGAGCCAACACCGCCAAGTGAACGCCAGGCGGTCAGCTAATTTTCGTCTCGGGAAATTAGTTTGCTGACGGATTGGCGGCGGACCTCTCCGCCGGGGCCGTGCCGTGGCAAATATTGACGCACGCGGTCACTGTGACAGGCGCCCGCCGCAGGTCCGAACGTGATTCAGGCCATAGTCGATGCGCCGGCGGCAGCCGTCACCTGCCGTCGCCAAGAGACGAAGGCGGCTGGTTCACAGTGTGCTGACAGGCAGTGCGCGCCCACTCAGGCAAACACGCCCAATTGGGCCCGCGGCTACAGCTGCGGCGTCAGATCCAATTTGGTCAGGGCACTCATCTGACTGACCTTCCAATCGGCGCCGGAACGCTTCAAGCTCAGTCGGTACGACAAGTACCGCAGCGAGGGGATGCCCTTGGTCAGCGGGCTGGTCGCGACCGAGTTGGTGTAGACGATGGCGGTCGCCTCATTTGCACCGATACTTTCCACCGCTGTGCCCATCACCTTGGTCTGGTTGGTGACCTGAGCCTGCTTGTTGCTCGCGACGATCGAATCGACGAACTTGCGGTACTCCTCGGCGAAGCTGCCGGTCAGGTACTGCTGCGCCCGGTCCGCCAGCTTGTCCATGTCGTTCGGCGAGTACGACCACAGCGTGGTCACCGCCGCGGCCGCGGTCTTGGCGACCTCGAACTTGTTCTGCACCAGGGCACGATCGGCCAGATACGGCTGTACCGCGGCACCCGCGAACGCCGTGGCGCCGACGAACAACGCCGCCGCCACCACACCCGCAGCCAGCAGCCTGCGCCCGGCAGGACGGTGCGGCACCAGCACCACCGGGGCCGTTTCGGCCTCGTCCGCCGCTACCTCGTCAACCGTCTCGGTTGCCGAATCATCCTGGGCGGCAGCATCTTCCGTCTTCTCGTCAGCCTCGCCAGCCACATCGGCCGGGGCATCGGTGTCTTCGGCGGCTGCGTCGTCCGCAGGCGCCGTGTCGGCGGTCTGATGCCGGGGCAGGCGATGCCGACGCCGGGCAGCCTTGCCCTGCGGCGCGTCGGCCGTCCCCTGCGGAGCGTCGGCCACAGACTCCCCGGGGGTCACATCACCGGATTCATGCGGCTGATCTTCCACTGCTGCCCTTCCTGCGTAGCCGTTACCACCCAACGCGATCCGCTTTCCACGGTCGCGTTGCCGTCCGGCGTCGTCGTCGTCAGCTTCATCGCGATCAGCACGTCAGCGCTGCCGTCGTCATTCCACCGTTGCACACCTGCGTCTTCGACGGCTCCCTCCGCAGGCTGCGCGCGCGCCACCTGCATCAGGATCTGGTCGTGCTTGTCCTTGAACTGCTTGGCGAAGTCGCCGGTGGCCTGCCCCGCGATGCGTTCGACGTAGGCGTTGGCGTGGAACGGGTCGACCGCGGTGAAGCCCTTCATGAACTCCTCCACGTAACCCAGCACGGCCGCCGACTTGGCCTGACTCGCCACGTCCTTCTCGTGCTCGACCACCAGGTAAGTGCTGGCCGCGATCGCGGCGATCACCAAAACCGTTGTGACGCAGGCAATGACAGTCAGCACCAGCCGACTGGGCGCGCCCGCCACGGCCTTGAAGTAGTCCCCGGCGACGAAACGCTCGGCGGCATCGATCTTGCGGCGCGGGCTCATCAGCGTCCTCCCCGCGGACTCTTGAGGACCGTCAGATTCGACAGCAGCCACTTACCGTCTCGCGACTTCACGAAGTCGACCCGCACGGTGGCGGTGATGAACCGGAGCGAGTTGGTGTCGACGCCGCGCTGGCCCTGCAGCGCGAGCAGCATCGAGGCCTGGTCGGTGCCGGCGCTCAGGATCGCGCTGCTCACCGCGTAGTACTGATTGGTCGTCGGCTTCTTGCTCACCACCTGCTGCTGCTTGACCAGCTGGTCGCGGTAGCCGTCGGTGACCAAGGCCTGGGCGGTCTTGAAGTCGTTCTGATACGTATCGACGCCGTAGCTCAGGACGTGCTCGACGATCCTGGGACCCTGCTCGGAAATCTGGTGCCGCGCCTCGTTGACCGCGCGATCGTGCCGGAACTGCACACCGTAACTCAGCCCCACCGCCGCCACACAGACCAGCGCGCCGGCCGCGAGCACCTGCCCCGCCCGCCGACCGGTGTCGCGCTCAGGAGCCGGCGCAACGCGAACTTCGGTGTGCAGCAACAGATCTGCGAACGTGCGGTGCCGCGAATCCCACAGCGGCCACAGCCAGCCCAGCAGCACCGCGACGGTGTCCAGCAGATGCGCGAAGTCCCGCACAATGAGCCGGCCCATACCCGCGGGGACGCCGTCGGGGACCCGCTCCACCCGGATCGAGAACAGCGAACGGCCCAGGCTCCATCCCGTCATCGACGGCAGCAGCCACCGGTTCACCAGGATCGCGGCCGCCGCCAGGGTCGCCACCGAGGCGTACACCCACAGCGTCCAGTCGGCCCGAGCGGCATAGCCCAGCAGCGCCATCACGGCGATGACCGCCACGCCCAGCACGACGTCCAGAGCGAAGGCACCGGCCCGCGCCGGCCAAGAGGCCAACTCCGGGACCGGTTCGAACTCGGACTCGGTGCTCACTGACTCGGTACTCGTCGTCTCGTGACCAACCGTCACGAGGTGACCTGGTCGAGCTTGGCCACCTTGTACTTCCCGTCGACCGGCGCCATCTGCGCCCGCATCCGGTAGCCGACTTCCTTGTCCTTCTCGGCGCTGTTGCTGATCTTCACGCGGACCGCCACCAGGACGTCCATGGATCCGTCGTCGTTGTGCTTCTCGACGGCGGCCCGCATCTGCGAGATCTGCACCTGCACGTTGGCGGCCTTGTACGCCTCCAGCGTGATGCCACTCATGAACGAGGCCTGCGTCGCGTACGCACCGGTGGCGCACTCGATGATCTTCGTCTGGGCAGCGATCATCGCCGACGTGTCGGGGGCCTGGGTGGCCGTCACGCAGTCCTTGGCCGCAGCGATCGCGGCCGTCTCGTTCGCCGCGAGCGTTTGGCTCTCCCGATGCGACTTGAGCGCGAACCAGCCGCCCGCGCCAACTGCGGCAGCGAGGGCAACGAGCACCACGCACACCGTCAGGGCAATGCCCCGCCCGATCCGGGCGGGGCGCTGTGCACCCTCTGATTCACCGGTTACGCCCGGCTCCTCGATCGATTCCTCGGCAGACGGCTCTGTCGTCACCACGTCCTGCGACGTGACGTCCTGCTCATCGGTGGGGTTCAGCTGGCTGGTGCCAGCATCTCCTTCCATCCGTCGTCTCCTGGGTTGCTCGAGTTACTGACCGAATACTTCACACCATTCGGTCCGACCACTTGACCGCTCTGCGGGTTGTAGGTGGCCTCTGGTCCTGATGCCGGAGTGTAGATGCACGGGTTGGGTTGCTGTCCACTGCAGGCGACGGTGCCTTGTCCCGGTGCACTGATCGGGTCACTGGACGGAGCCGACGCCCGCTCCGGGGGCGGCAGCATGTTGGCCGGCAACGGGTTCATCCCGTTGTTGATCGACGGTGCCGGGATCACCTTGCCCGGATCGACGGGCTGATCACAGCGCGCGGCCGGGGCCGGGCAGTTCACGATCTGGTCCGGGTTGCCGTACCAGGGGTTGGTGCCCAGCGGCTCGTACGGCTTGTTGTCGCGGCACTCCATCGGGCTCGCCGCGCGCTTGGCCGGTGCATCCACACACGGCAGGTTGCGCGAGCCGCGGACCGTGTTCTGAGCGTCCTTCGGAATCTTGCAGTACAGGCCAGATTCCAGTGGCGCGGTGGACGTGTCCGCCGGGGAACGCCACTTGCCCGCAGGCAGGAAGCCCGTGAGGCACGGCGGCGGCTGGTTGATGCCGAGCGCCAGGTTGATCGGGAGTTCCTTCTCGTAGACCGCGGTCAGCGAGTCGACGATCGGACCGGCCATCGGCAACACCACGAGGACCTGCTCGAGGCCCTTGTTGTACCGCTTCAGCATGTCCAGGACGATCTCGACGTTGGCCAGCGACTGCGGTAGCGCGTCCCGAACCTCGCCGAACACCGAGTTGAGCTGATCAGCCGTCGGCGCACCCTGCTGGATGGCGCCACGCAGCGCCGCGTCCTGCTGGGCCGACTGCCCGGCCAGCACGTTCAGGTTCCGGGCCCACCGCGAGATGGCGTCACCGGACTTGACCTGGCTGTCGAGGATCGGCGCCGAGTTCTGGATGATGTCGTCGACCGAACCGATGTTGTCCTTGAAGTCCCCCGCCAGCGCCTGGGTGCCGTCGATGAGGTGTTGCAGTGACGGACCGAGCCCGCCGACGGCCTCCGCGGTGTAGTCGAGCAGTGCCCCGATCTTCTCCTTGGGCAGCGCCTTCAGGCCGTTCTCGGCCGAGTCGAGTGCCGGACCGACTTCCTTGGGCACCGTGCCCTTGGTGATGGTCTGGCCTTCCTTGAACACCTGGCTGGGGTTACCGGGCGACACCAGGTCGATGAACTGCTCACCGACCGCCGACACCGAGTGGACGTTCGCGACCGAGTCCACCGGAATCTTGTACTTGTCGTCGATGTCCATCTTGATGCGGGCGCCGGTCTCCGTCGGCTCCACCGCCAGCACCTTGCCGATGGTGATGCCCTGGTAGGTGACGTTGGCCGTCTTGTACAGACCGGCGGAGTTCGGCAGGTCGGCGTACAGCCGGTACATGCCCACCCCGAGGTAGGTCGGCAACTGCAGGTAGATCAGGGACAGGCCGACGAGCGCGGCCACCGTGAGAATGCTGAAGATCACCAACTGCATCTTCAGAAACCGGGTGAGCATCTGTCACTCCCCCCTTTCCACTCGCGGCCCGCCCGGCGCGGTGGCCGGGTTCGGGGTGAATCGGACATCCGGGATCATCGTCGCCGGATCGCGGCCCCACGACTGCTCCAGGGCGCGGGCCATACCCGACAGGCCGGTGCCGGTCAGGATGCCGTTGTCGATCGCGCTCAGCGTCAGGTCGAGGTGCAGCGAGATGTTCATGTAGTCGCCGCGGATGACCTTCGGGATGTTGTCGATCGGGAACGGCAGCGTGAACAGCAGCTTCATGGCCGGCACCAGGTTCGGTGACGTCTTGGCGATCTGCTTGAGCGCCCGCTGCAACGTCGCCAGGTTGGTGTGGATGTTGGCGTTGCTGTTCGACAGCGTCGTGTCAGCGGCCTTCGACAACCGGCCCAGCGCCAGCACCGCGTTGGTGAACAGGTCCTGGGTCTTGTTGAAGTGCTCGATCAGCGGCGGCGTCTCGGTCAGCACCCGGTCCAGGGTGTCGTTGCGGTCCGCCACGACCTTCAGCAGCGTGTCACTCGACCGGATCGCCCGCGTGATGTCGTCACGCTGCTGGTTGAGCTCGTCGGTGAAGGTGTCCAACCGGTGCAGGAACTCTTTGATCTGATCCGCGCGCCCGTTGAGGATGTTGTAGACCTCGGACTGGATCTTCTCGATGTTCGGCACACCGCCGCCGGTCAGGATGCCGGAGATACCCGCCAGCGTCCGCTCGATGGTCGGGAAGGCCGACGAGTTCTTCAGCTCGATGGTGTCGCCGTTTTTCAGCTGCTGCGACGACGGGTTCGCGGGCTCGTCCAACTCGACGTGCTGTGAACCCAGCAAGCTGGTCTGACCGATCTTGGCCTGCACGTTGCGCGGCAGGTGGATGCCGGGGTTCAGATCCACCGTCAAGGTGGGAACCCAGTTCTTCAGCTCGATCGACCGGACGCGCCCGATGAACACGTCCGCCACCCGGACCCGGCTGTTGGCGTTGAGGCCCAACGTTTCCGGCATCTGGATGTAGATCGTCGAATGGCCGTCCACCGTGCCCGGGCCACCGGGCAGCGGCACGTTGGCGATACCGCGCCAGCCGCAGGAGCTGAGCACCAGCGCCGCGGCCGACAACACACCGACCCGGCGGGCGTTACGCGCCCACCTCCCCGACTTCGGATCGATCGACCCGGTCATCATTGGCCTCCAACTTCGGCAGGAAGGGCAGGTCCGGCCGGCGCGGGCGCCGGTCCTGGGGCAGGCCCAGGTGCCATGGCACTCATCGGACTCGGATCGTTACCCGGTCGCGGCGGCGAGACCGGTCCCGGCTGTGGGTACCACGGCGGGGGCAGCGGGCTGCTCTCGTTGTAGGCATCCGGCGGACCCGCCATGTTGACGCCACCGGTCGGCGGAATGATGTCCGGCCCACCCATGAGCTCACTCAGCGACTCCGGGGTCAGCAGGTCCTGGGTCGACTGCCCGACCTTGAGCCCCTGCATACCGGGAGCGGTGATCCAGCCCGCCTCGTGCTGGCCGTGCGACCACGGGGTGTCCCGCGAGAACACACCGGGCACGGTGGTGTCCTTGAACCCGCCCGGGGGCTGCAGACGCGGCTCCGAGTACGTGACCAGCTTCGGCAGCGTCATGGCGGTCGTCGCCATGTTGATGCCGAACGGCAGGTAGTTGAACTTGATCGCGTCCATGACCGGCGCCAGGTACTGCGCGCACAGTTCGGCGGAGTCCTGGTAGCCCAACCGGCTGCCGGCCTGGATCGAGCTGCAGATGAACTGCAGCGGGTTCGAGTAGTTCGTGATGCCCGGGAGGACACCGGAGGCGATCAGACCGCCGGTGGCCGGCGAGTAGATGTTCTCGAGGTTGGCCAGGAAGTTCGGGTAGGCGTGCAGCGCCCGCTCCAGACCGTCCCGCGGCTCCGGCTGCAGGATGGCCGTCGTCGCCTCGGACACGTTGTTGATGTCGTGAGCGAGGACGCTGCCGTTCTTGTCCAGGAAGGTGCGGGTCGTCGCCATCACCTTGTTCAGGTCCTTGAGCGCGGTGGCCAGTTCCTGATCGGTGTTGGTGAACTTGTTGGTGAACGAGGCCAGGTCGTTGTTCAGCGAGACGAACTGCTGGTCGCTCTTGTGCAGGGCGTTGACGAAGACCGCCAGGCTCTTGATCACCTGGATGAAGTCACCGCGGCCCTGGTTGAGGGTGTTCACCGCATCAGAGAGGCCCTTGAGGGTCTTGTTGATCTGAGCGCCCTTGCCCTCGAAGCCGTTGGCGAACGACTCGATGATGTCGCCGAACGGACCCTTGGGCTGTTCCTTGGTCGGACCGAGCTCGGCGAGGATGCGGGTCAGCTGGTTGCGCAGCTCGTCGTACTCGATCGGAATCTGGGTGCGCTCGATCGGGATGACGGCGCCGTCCTCCATGACCGGCCCACCGGTGTACGGCGGGGACAGCTGGATGACGCGGGACGCCACCAGACTCGGGTTCAGCACCGAGGCGGACGCGTTCTGCGGCACCTTGTACTTGTTCGAGTAGTGGAAGACGACCTTCATCTTGCCGTCGTGCGTATCGAGCGTGTCGATGGCGCCGACCTCGACCCCCATGATGAGGATCTTGTCGCCCGGGTACAGAGCGAGCACCTCGGGGAAGTACGCCGTCACCGTGGTGGTGGTGAGCTTGCGGTACGCCTGCAGGCCGAAGAACCCGGCGAGCACGATCACCACGAGCGCGACGGCGCCGCCGATGAGCGTCCCCCGAGACAGGTTCGGCTTCTTGATGTTCCGGATGTTGAAAACAGTCGACATCGTGGCGGCCCTATCCTTGCGACCCAGGCGGGAGGAACGGCGGGTTACCCGGCAGCGGCGCGGTACCAGCCGGTGCTGCGTTGGGACCCGGCCCCGGCGGCGCCGGCGGGGCGATCAGCGGCCCGGGGATCGGAGCGAATCCGGGAGCGATGTCGCTGTCGCCAGGCTGCGGCGTCAGCGGAACCGTCCGGGCACCGACGGGAGCGGGCGGCAACGGCACCGGGGTACCGGGCACGTTCTCGGCCGGCTGTCCCGGGAAGGCGGCCGACGGCACCCCCGGGCCGGTGGGCACACCAGCCGGGTTCGGTTGTGACGCAATAACATTCGGCGCGCCGTAGTTGTCGCCGTACGGGTTGTTACCGAACGGGCCGACGGTGAGGTGCGAGCACGGCAACGGATCGGCCGGCGACGGGTCGGCGCCGGGTCCCGGGGTGTACGAGCACGGCGAGCCGGGAGGCACCGCGGGGCCGGGATGCTCCGGTGTGCCTTCGAGCTTCGGCGGTGCCGGCGGCGGCGCACCGTTGGCGAAGCGCTTGCCGTTGGGATCGGGCCACTGGGCCTCGGGCAGGCCGGCGCTGCGCCAGAAGTCTTCGGGGTTCAGTCCGCGCTTCTTGAACGCGGCGTCCACGAACGGCTGCATGAGCTGCGGCGGCAGGATGTTCTCGACCATGACCTTGAAGTACGGGCCCGACGCGATGGCCTCCGACAGCGAGGCCACGAACTTGCCCGCCGACACCAGCGTGTCGGACAGGTCCTGCTTGCGGGCGACGAGGATGTCGCTGATGGTCCGGAGCTGCTCCAGCACGTGGTTGATGTTCGGGTTCTCGTCGATGGTCGCCTGGAGTTGGTTCGACACCTTGGAGACCCGCTCGAGCAACAGGCCGACGGCCTCGCCGCGCTGGTTCAGGGCGTGCAGCAGCGTCTGGGCGTTGACCAGCAGCGCGTTGACCTGACCACTGCGGTCGCTGAGGACCGTCGCGATCTTGTTGGCGTTGGCCAGCAGCGACCGGACCTCGTCATCGCGCTTGCCGATGGTCTCCGAGAGCTTCTGCACGCCCTCGAGCGCCGCGGTCAGGTGCGGCGACGTCTGGTCGGCGGTCTCGGACAGCACGTTGAGCGAGTCCTTGATCGTCTTGGTGTCCCAGCCCTGCGAGGCGCGGGTGACATCGAAGATCGCGTCGTAGATCTGGTACGGCGTGGACGTCTGACCGAGCGGCAGGACGCCCCGCGGCGGCAGCTTGTGGCCGCCCTTGGGCTCGATCTCGATGGCTTTGCGGCCAAGGATGGTCTCGGTCTTGATCAGCGCACGGCTGTCCGAACCGATGGTGTTGGTGCCGATCTGGAAGCCGATGATCACCTTGTCGCGGTCGATGTCCATGGTCTTGACCTGGCCGACATTGACGCCGTCGATGCGGACGAAGTCACCCACGACGAGGCCGCCGGTGTCGGTGAACTGGCCGTAGTACGTCGGCGCCGCGAACAGCATCGGCACGGTGGTGACGGACGCTCCGACCGCGGTGACCAGCGCAACGGCGGCGAGGCCCATCATGCCCCTGCGGACCCGGTCGGATCCTTCTATGGTCCTCACTTCGGCGTGCACCTTCCGGACGGCTGGTTTGTGAGCTTGACCGTGCGCACCGGCCCGCCAGGCTGCAGACCGTTCATCTTCAACTCGATGTCGCAGACGTAGAAGTTGAAGAAGTCGCCGTAGACACCGCCGGAGCGGCCCAGAATCTTCAGCGCCTGCGGCACCTTCTGCAGGGTGTCGTTGAGCTGTTCCTTCTGGTCGACCAGCGACTGCTGCGTCGTCTCGAGGTAGCCGAGGGTGTCGTGCAGCAGCGGTCGGTTGTCGCCCAGCAGGTCACCGAGCGAGCCGGCGGCGTTGCTGATGTTGGCGACCGAGTCGGCGATCGGGTCGGAGCGGTTCTTCAGCCCCGTCACCAGCGCCTCGAAGTTCTTCAGCGTGTCGTCGAACTGCTTCTGGTGCTTGACCGTGGTGTTCAGCACCGTGTTGAGGTTCTTGATCACCTCACCGATGGCCTGGTCCTGCTCACCGACGGTCGAGGTGAACTGCGCCGTCTGGTCCAGGATGTTGTTGATGGTGCCGCCCTCGCCCTGGAAGATCGTGACGATCGACGAGGCGATGGTGTTGACCTTCTGCGGATCCAGCGAACGGAACAGCGGCCGGAAGCCACCGACCAGCGCGTCGAGGTCCAAGGCGGGTTCGGTGCGCTCGACCGGGATGGTGCCGCCCGGAGGCAGCACCTGGTTGCTGTCGCCGCGGCTGAGGTCCAGGAACCGGTTGCCGAGCAGATCCTGGTAGCGGATGTGCGCCGAGGTCTTCTGGTACAGCGGAACCGACTTGTCGACGTTGAAGTGGACCCGCACCTTGCCGGCGGGGATCAGCTCGACCTCGGTGACCTTGCCGACCTCGACGCCGAAGGCGCGCACGAACTGATCGGCCTTGAGGCCACTCGTGTTGTCGAAGATCGCGAAGTAGTCGTTGTTCCGGCTGAACCGGAACTGACCGAACACGATGAAGATGCCTGCGGTGAAGGCCAGCAGGACTGCGGAGAAGATGGCGAGTTTGAACGCCGTGCCCTTGATGCTCATGGGTTGATCGTGTTCTCCCCGTCTTGACGACCCCAGACGTATTCGGACGCGAAAGGCGAGCCGAGACCGAAGTGGTTGTACGGCGCGATCGACGCGCCAGTGTCCATCACCATGTAGGGCATCGGGAGGATGTCCTTGGTAACCGTCCAGCAACCCGGGCGACCCATCGGACCGCCGGAGGCGTTGATCCGCGGGAGGTTGTCCGGATAGACGTACTGGTTGGCCGCACCGACGAGCTCGGTGTGCGTCACCAGCGAGTAGCCATTACCGCCCAGGCCCTTGGCCGCGGCCGGTGCACCGGCGGCGAAGCCGCGGAACAGGCAGTCGAGCTCAGGGGCGTACTTGTCCAGCACCCGGGCGGTCGGCAGCAGGTCCTGCGCGCCGCGGACCAGGTACGGGCCGCCACGCTCGAGGATGTCGCCACCGGTGTTGCCGAACCCGACCGCCGACATCAGCGCCTGGTCGATGTTGCCGCGCTGATCGTTCAGGGTGCGCTCGGTGGACACGGCACTCTTGAGGCCGTCCCACAGATCCGGCGACGCCTTGGCGTACACCTCGGTCAGGTCGGCGATCGCCTTGGTGTCGTGCCGGAAGGTCGGCATCCGCTGGTTCAGGTCGGCCAGGATCGTATTGCCGTTGACCAGCGACTGACCGAACTTTTCACCCAGCCCGTCGAGCGCCTGGGCGGCCGCGGTCAGCGTCGCGTTCAGCTTGATCGGGTCGACCTGCTCGGAGATCGCGGTGATGGTCTCGAACAGCGTGTTGAACTCCGTGGTCACGCACGCGGTCGGCGGCGTCGGCGGGGAGCAATTGGAGACGTCGATGGTGTCGCCGCCCCGCAGCCGCTGCGACGCCGGGCTCGACGGGGAGGTGAACGAGACGTACTTGTTGCCGAAGGCCGTGGTGGCCAGCAGCTTCACGTCGACGTTCTTGGGCAGCAGGTTGAGGTACTGCGGGTCGATGTTGAGCACCAGCCGGGCTTCCGGCGCCTGGCCTGCGTGGCCGACGACCTGGACGTCCTTCACCCGGCCGATCGGCACGCCGTTGTAGGTGGCCTTCGAGCCCGGGTCCATCGAGAGCCCCGAGCGCGGGGTCAGCACGTAGAGCTGGGCCTTGGTGTCGAAATATCCACGGAACTGGGCCCAGGTCAGGCTCAGCACCACCGCGGCGACGACCGCCAGGATCACGCCGGCGATCTTGTACGGCGGCGTGCGGTCCTTGTTCAGCGGCGCATGGACCTGGCCCGCGGCAACGGGTGGGGTCGGCATCGAGTTCGTCATCGCGTCACACCGTCAGGTTGAAGTTCGGGTCGGTGCCGTAAAGCGCCAACGAGAAGAGCAGGACGACCGTGACGATCGAGATCAGGGAGGTGCGCATCGAGCGTCCCACCGCTTCACCCACGCCGACGGCACCGCCGCTGGCGTAGTAGCCGAAGTAGGCGTGGTTGAGGAGCACGACCACCGACATGATGATGACCTCGAGGAACGACCACATGACGTCGTCGACGCGGAGGAAGGTGTGGAAGTAGTGCTCGTAGGTACCGACTGACTGTCCATAGAACAGTGTCGTGACCAGCTGGGCCGACAGGAACGACAGCAGGATCGCCATCGCGTACAGCGGCACGATGACGACCATGCCGGCAATCAGCCGGGTCGACACCAGGAAGGACAGGGATTTGACGCCCATGACCTCGAGCGCGTCGACCTCTTCACTGATGCGCATGGCGCCGAGCTCGGCGGTGGCGCCGGCGCCGACCGTTGCGGCCAGGGCCTGACCGGTCACGACCGGAGCGACGACGCGGATGTTGGCCAGGGCGGCGAAGAAGCCGGTGAAGGCCGCGACACCGATGTTGCCCAGGGAGGCAAAGCCCTGGATGGCGATCAGGGAGCCGGCGGCCAGGGTGACGAAGCCGATGATCGCGACCGTGCCGCCGATGACGGCCATGGCGCCGGTACCCATGCCGACCTCGGCGATGAGGCGCAATACCTCTTTGCGGTAGTAGCGGAACGCGTGCGGAATGTGCCCGACGGCCGAAACCACGAAGACCGCGACGTGGCCCAGGCTGTCGAACAACCGGGCAGGCGCGGCGCCGATTTCGGCGACCTTGGAGAAGGCGCGGGGAAACCGGCCCCGGAGAACTGTCGATGTACTCATATCGCTACCCGGCCTGCGTTCCGAACTTGACACCGATCGTGGTCAGCACCACGTTGACCCCGAACAGCGCGATGACGCAGAGGACCAGCGTCTCGTTCACCGCGGTACCGACACCCTTCGAGCCGCCCGCCACGGTAAGCCCGCGGAAGCAGCCGACCAGGCCGGCAATCAGACCGAAGATGGTGGCCTTGAGCACCGAGATCACGACCTCGGGGAAGCCCGTCAGCAGCGTCAGCGTCGAGACGTAGGCGCCGGCGTTGACGTTCTGGATGTAGACACCGAAGAAGTAGCCACCGACCAGACCGATGATGATCACCGCGCCGTTGAGCATGAAGGCGACGAACGTGGAGGCGACCACGCGGGGCACCACCAGTCGCTCGATCGGATCGATACCCAGCACCTCCATGGCGTCGATCTCTTCACGCACGGTCCGGGCGCCGAGGTCGGCGCAGATGGCCGTCGAACCCGCGCCGGCGACCACCAGCACTGTCACCAGTGGGCCCAGCTGGGTGACTGCACCCAGGGCGGCACCGGCGCCGGAGACGTCAGCCGCACCGAACTCCGCGAGCAGGATGTTCAGCGTGAAGATGATGAGCACCGTCAGCGGGATGGAGACCGCCAGCGTGGGCAAGAAGGCCACCCGGATCAGGAACCAGCACTGAAGGACGAACTCCTTCCACTGGAAGGGCCGGGAGACCAGCGCCTTGAAGGTCAAGATGCACATCTTGACGAAGCCACCGATCTTGGTGAATGGCTTGTCCAGCTGGTCCTTGAGATAACCGACCAAGGTGTTGTCTGAGGCTGTCACCGATCAGCCATCCCTTCCGGAATACGGCCGTTCCGCGGTTTCACGCGTGGCACGCCCCCTCCTTAGCCCCTAGCACAAACTGAGTGATTTCTGTCTCGCTACTCCCGAGTAGTAAGACGGACCACAGGAGAGTACCCGATACACCGCGTACCTCGTGACCCAACTGAGGGATAATTGCGTTCAGTTTCAGCAAACGCGACATGGGCACATCCGCCCTCCGCTCAGGTGGTCGAATTCGTCAGCGTGACGTCACTTGCCACGCTTACGACACACTTGTATCACCGAACCGCTCGCGGAGTTCCGTTTTAAGGACCTTGCCAGAAGGATTTCGGGGCAATGCGTCGACGATTTCCAGCGCCTTCGGGTGTTTGTACCGCGCCAGTCGTTCGGTCAGGAAATCGTCGAGATCCGCCAGGGTCAGGGCACTTTCGCTCTCGGCGTTGGTATTCGGCGTCACAGCAACGACCGCGACCGGCACCTCACCCCACTTTTCATGTGGGCGTCCGATGACCGCGACTTCGGTAATCGCGGGATGCGCGGCCAGAATATTCTCTACTTCTGCGCAGTAAATATTTTCGCCGCCGGAAATAATCATGTCCTTTTTACGGTCGACGACCCAGATGTAACCCTCGTCGTCCTGGCGAACCAAGTCACCGGAATGGAACCAACCGCCGGCGAACGCCTCGGCTGTCGCTTTCGGGTTGTTCCAGTACCCGGCCATGAGAGTTGGGGCCCGGTACACGATCTCCCCGACCTGACCCACCGGAACGTCGTTCATGTTGTCGTCGACGACGCGGGCGGCGACGGTCGGGATGACCCGCCCGACCGATCCCAGCTTCCGCAGCGCGTCCTGGCTCAGCAGCATGCACGTCACCGGCGACATCTCGGTCTGACCGAACGCAGCAAAGATCTGCGCGCCGGGGAACGTCGACGCCATCTCCCTCAACAGAGTGTCCGACGCCGGCGCGGCACCCCAGGACAAGACGCGCAATTTCACGTTGCGAGGCTGGGCCTGCTGCGCTGCACAGACGGCCTGCCACTGCGCCGGGACCAGGAAGATCGCCGAGACGCCCTCCGCCTCCAGCACGTCGAGCAGGGCACCGGGATCGAACGCGCCGAGCGGGTAGATCACCGTCGGCAGGCCCAGCAGCAGGCCGCTGATCATGTTGCCGATGCCGGCGATATGGAAGAACGGCACACCGATGAAGCCGACGTCGTTGTTGATGTCCGGCGCGATGGTGAACAGGCCCGTCATGCCCTGGCCCATGATGTTGACGTGCGTGAGCACCGCACCCTTGGGATATCCGGTGGTGCCCGAGGTGTACATGATCAGCGCCGGTGAGTCCTCGGGGATATCGACCGGTGCGGGTGGCGCTCCTTCCTCGGCGAGCACGTCCTCGTAGCCCAGCACGCCGCCGTCGGTCGCGCCGCCGGCGACGATCACGGTGCCCAGCGACGGTTCCAGCTCCCGCACCGCGGTGGCGACCGGGGCGAGCACCTGCTCGGTGATCACGGCCTTCGGATCGCAGTCCCGAACCAGGTAGGCGATCTCGGGCGGGGTCATGCGGAAGTTGACCGGGACCGCGATGGCGCCGAGGAGGTTGGCGGCCAGGAATGCCTCGACGTATTCGGTGCGGTTCAGCATCAGGATCAGCACGCGGTCGCCGAAGCCGACCCCTCGACGGCTCAGGGCTCCCGCGAGCTTGGTGACGCGTCGCTCCAGTTCACCCCAGGTGACCGCCTGGCCGACGAACCGCAGCGCGGTCGCCTCCGGCTGCATGAGGGCGTGGCGGGCGAGGTGAGTGGTCCAGTTCTGCCGACGCGCCAGGTAGGGCTGCTCGAGTGCTGCGGATGACACGGTCTACTCCTGTGTCTCGATCGGCATCGCAGCGGAAATGGAGTGGTCGCGACAAGCGATGCTGATATTTGATCAAATATAGTGTTGCCGCCGTCACAATAGGACGACCGCACCATCCGGACAACCTCCGGGTACCCCTGCCCCGCCCACCCGAAGGAATGCCGTGAACGTCTCGGCGAAACCGCTGCCCGGCCTGCGCCGGCGCGAACAGCTGTCCGACGAGGTGGCAGCCCATCTCCGAACGGCCATCATGTCGGGCACCCTGCGGCCGGGCACCTTCGTCCGGCTGGACGAGACCGCCGCCGCACTCGGCGTGAGCATCACGCCGGTCCGCGAGGCACTCCGCACCCTGCGCGGCGAGGGCATGGTCCAGCTCGAGCCCAACCGCGGTCACGTGGTGTCGGCGTTCACCCGTGACGACATCGCCGACATCTTCTGGTTGCAGGCCACCATCGCCACCGAGATCGCCGCGAACGCGGCCCGGCGGATCACCGAACCCGGCATCGCCGAACTCGACCGGCTCACCGACGAACTGGCCCATGCCGTCGCGGCGGGCGACGTCGACGCGATCGCCCAGGCGGAGTTCCTGTTCCACAAGGAGTTCAACCGCGCCGCCGGCCGGACCAAACTGGCCTGGTTCCTGCTGCACGCGGCCCGGTACCTGCCGGTCCGCATCTACGCCACCGATCCGCAGTGGGGTGCCGCGACAGTTGCCAATCACCGCGAATTGGTTGCGGCCTTGCGGGACAAGAACATCGACGAGGTGGTGCGGCAGACCCGCCGCCAGTTCGACGACGCCGCCGAGCGGTTGACCGGGCGTCTGGACGAACTCGGGTTGTGGCCGGGCTAGTTGGCGGCGAGCTGCTCGGCGCGCGTCTTCAGGTTGCCGGCCAGGTGGTCCAGTGCGTCGCCCACGACCTTCTTGATCATCATCGCCGGGATACCCGGCATGTCGACCTCGACGTCCATGTCGACGGTCAGCAGGGCGCTCGCCCCGAGGTCGACGACGGAGAACAGCTGCTCCTGCTTGGAGAACAGGTTGCCCTGCTGCATGACGGTCTGAATCTGGCCGTCACCCGGGTAGTAGACGGCCTGGATGTAGGAGCCGTCCATGCCCTGAATCTTGGTGTCCAGACGGAGCTGGCTGGGCCGGCCGTCGTCGTAGCGGTGCAGGATCCAGCAGCCGGTGACCTCTTCGTTCCACTGCGGGTAGGCCTCGAAGTCGGCGACGATCCCCAGGATCTGCGCTGCTGGTGCGGAGACCTCGACGGTCTTGCTCACGATCGGCATGGGCCAGAGCATATCGAGGCCGCGATTCCGTCGATCCCGCGCGTGTATCCGTTGACCCTGAACTGAGGGCGCAAGTCACTCGGGCTTTTGCGCCCTCAGTACAGAGTCAGCTCACGACGGCGGTCTCCAGCAGCTCCCGGATGGGCGCCGGGATGGGAACCGGACGACGAGTGTCGCGGTCGACGTAGACGTGCACCCAGGAACCGACCGCGGCAGGTGTGCCGTCGCCGTCCGCCCACAACCCGGTCCGGTAGGTGACGCTGCTGTTGCCCAGCCGGCTCACCGCCAGCCCGACGACCAGCTGCGACGGGAACTTCAGCTCGGCGAAGTAGCGGCAGCTCGATTCGGCGACCACCCCGAGCCACGGTGCGGCCACCGGGTCGACGTCGCGCGTGGTGTTGATCCATGCGTTGATCGCGGTGTCGAACAGCTCGTAGTAGACCGCGTTGTTGAGGTGGCCGAACATGTCGTTGTCGGTCCACCGGGTCTGCACGGGCCAGTGCACCGGAAAGTCCGCGGTGGTCAGTGCCTGCTCCATGGCGGCCAGTCTGTCAGGCTGGGGCCATGAAGATTCGCGGTGCCGTACTCGAGGAGATCGGGCGGCCCCGCCCGTACGCCGAATCGCGGCCGCTCACCGTCAGTGAACTGGACCTGGCCGCGCCGGGCGACGGCGAGCTGCTGGTCCGCATCGAGGCCGCCGGGCTGTGCCACTCCGACCTGTCGGTGGTGGACGGCAACCGGGTCCGGCCGGTTCCCATGCTGCTCGGCCACGAGGCCGCCGGCATCGTCGAACAAGTCGGCGGCACTTCGGATTTGGCAGTCGGCCAACGGGTGGTCATGACGTTCCTGCCGCGCTGCGGGGCGTGCCGGTCCTGCGCGACGGACGGCCTTGCGCCCTGCATTCCCGGCAGCGCCGCCAATGGCGCGGGCACACTGCTCGGCGGCGACACGCGGCTATCCCGAAGCGGCGCAACGGTTCTGCATCACCTGGGGGTCTCGGCCTTCGCTACGTACGCGGTGGTGGACCGCCGTTCGGTGGTGCCCGTCGACGCGGATGTGCCACCCGTCGTCGCCTCGCTGCTCGGCTGCGCGGTGCTGACCGGCGGCGGCGCGGTACTCAACGCCGGACAGCCGAAACCCGGTCAGACGGTGGCCATCGTGGGCATGGGCGGGGTCGGGATGGCCGCGATGCTCACCGCGCTGGCGCACGACGACATCCGGGTGGTCGCGGTGGACAGGTTGCCCGACAAGCTCGATCAAGCCCGCGCACTCGGCGCGCACGACGCCGTCACCGATCCCGGCGACCTCAAGGCCGACATCGTGATCGAGGCTGCCGGCCATCCCGCAGCGCTCGAAACCGCGATCGGCATGACCGCCCCGGGCGGCAAGACCATCACGGTCGGACTGCCGCACCCCGACGCGCGAATCACGGTGTCGCCGTTGGCATTGGTCGCGGACGGCCGCTCGCTGATCGGCAGCTACCTCGGGTCGGCCGTGCCGGCGCGGGACATCCCCCGCTTCGTCGACCTGTGGCGGTCCGGACGGCTGCCGGTCGAGAAGCTGGTGTCCGACACCATCGCCCTCGACGACATCAACACCGGCATGGACGCCCTGGCCTCGGGCCACGCGGTGCGGCAGATCGTTGAGTTCTAGTCGCCGAACGTGAACTAGATCGCGTGATTTCGCCGAATCTTCGCAATCTAGTTCACGTTCGAAGGCTAGAACCAGCCGTCCCGCATCTCCAGCGTCGTCCGGTCCAGCGACTCCAACAGGTCCAATTGCGGTGCGGTCTTGGGCAATTCGAACCGGAAGAAGTACCGGGCGGCCTGCCGCTTACCGTCGTAGAAGTCGCCGTCTTTGCCCGCGGCGGCCACGAACTGTTCCAGCCACAACCACGCCACCACGATGTGCCCGAACGCTTCCAGGTAGACGTGGCTGTTGGCCATCACCGCAGGAATGTCGCCCGAGCCGAACATGCCGGTGGTGACGGCGACGAGCCGCTGCCAGGACGCATCCAGCGCGGCCGCCAGTTCGGCGCCATCGCCGCCCAGTTCGTTCGCCGCCCGGACCGTCTCCGAGATGACCTGCCCCAACGCCGCCAGGCTGGCCCCGCCGCGCTGAGTCACCTTGCGGCCCAACAGGTCCAGGCTCTGGATGCCGTTGGTGCCCTCATGGATCGGGTTCAGCCGGTTGTCCCGGTAATGCTGCTCGACGTCATATTCGCGGGTGTAGCCGTACCCGCCGTGCACCTGGATCGCCAGGTTGTTGGCCTCCAAGCACCACTGCGACGGCCAGCTCTTGCCGATCGGGGTCAGGATGTCGATCAACAGACCGGCCGCGTCGGCTTCGGCGTCCGACTCCGCGCTGTGCTGCACGTCCACCAGCCGTGCGCAGTACAGGCCCAGCGCCAGCCCGCCTTCGACATACGCCTTCTGCGCCAACAACATTCGCCTGACGTCGGGATGCTCGACGATGGGCACCTGCGGCGTCGTCGGGTCCTTGACGTCCAGCGGGCGGCCCTGCGGCCGCTCCCGCGCGTACTGCACGGACTTGAGGTAGCCCGTGTAGCCCAACGCCACCGCACCCATGCCGACGGCCAGCCGGGCCTCGTTCATCATCTGGAACATGTAGACGATGCCGCGGTGCGGCTCGCCCACCAGATAACCGACCGCGCCGTTCTCGCCGCCCGGATTGAATTGCGTGTCACCGAAATTCAGCACGGTGTTGGTGACGCCGCGCTGCCCCATCTTGTGGTTCAGGCCCGCGATGGCGACGTCGTTGCGCTCGCCGATCGACCCGTCGGTGTTCACTAGGTACTTGGGCACGATGAACAGCGAGATGCCCTTGGTGCCGGGAGGTCCACCCGGAATCTTGGCCAGCACCAGGTTGACGATGTTGTCGGTGATCTCGTGCTCGGCGCCCGAAATCCACATCTTGGATCCGAACAGCCGGTAGGTGCCGTCGTCTTGCGGTTCGGCGCGGGTGACCACGTCGGCCAGCGACGACCCGGCCTGGGTCTCCGAGAGCGCCATGGTGCCCGAAAAGCGGCCGGCCAGCATGGGTTTGACGTAGGTCTCGATCTGCTCGGGCGTACCGAACTTGGTCAGCAGATTGGCGTTGGCGATGGTCAGCATCAGGTAGCCCGACGTCGACACGTTGGCGGCGGCGATCCAGGCGAACGCCGCCTGTGCGACGACCGCCGGCAGTTGCGCCCCGCCGACCGACTCTTCCATCGACATGCCGATCAGGTCGGCCGCGACGAACGCGTCCCAGGCCTCCTTGACCTCCGGGACCATGGTGACGGTCTGCCCGTCGAAGGTGGGCTCGTTGGCGTCACTCTTCTTGTTGTGCGGTGCGAAGTAGCGTTCGGCCAGCTGCTCGCTGAGGTCCAGGACCCCGTCGAAGGTCTCGCGCGAATGGTCGGCGAATCGTTTGCGACCGGTCAGCTCGTCGACCTTGAGCCACTCGTACAGCAGGAAGTCGAGGTCCCGTCGGGACAGCAGCAGAGATTTCATCGGACCTCAGTCACCTCTCGATTGCGCGGTCAGTCCTATGCTCCGCCACCGAGGGGGTCCTCGGCGCGGATCTTCTCGTCGCGGATCAGGCCACGCAGCAGTGCGGTGCTGAACTCGACGGCGATTTCGGAGGCCGAGCGCCGGCCGTGGGGCCGCAGCCATCGGTAGGCGCCGAGCGTCATCCCGATGTAGCCGAGCGCCAGCACATGCGAGTCGCACTCGCTGAATTCACCGCTGGCGATACCGCGGTCGATGACGTCGCGGACGTGTTCATACACCGTGGTCTCGGCCTGGCGGATGTAGGCGACCTGTTCCTCGGTGAACCATTCGGTGATGTACGGCCCCTCCTGGAAGTACACCGCCGCGCGTTCCAGGTCCGTGGCGATGCCGGTGAGCAGCCGCCGGGTGAAGTTGAAGATGGTCTCCCGCGCCGAGGCCGTCGGGTCGTCGTGCAGGGCGTCGACGGTGAAGTCGGCGGTCGCCTTGTAGATGTCCCAGAGGATCAACGACTTGCTGGCGTAGTAGTGGTAGACCGTCGCCTTGTTCAGCCCGACCGCGTCGGCCACGTCGTCCATGCGTGTCCCGTGGTAGCCGCGGGCCGCGAACAGCTTGGCGGCCACCGCCAGCAACTCCTCGCGCCGCGACGAGCCGTTTGAGGCGGCCGATCCCGTCGCAGAACCCTTTGCCGACGACTCTGTGGACATATCAGCTCAACTCTATGCAGCCGGGCGCGCGGCCCGGGACCCAATCAACTGGTTGGCCAGTCTATGCCGTGGCATCTCGACAGCCGATCTGCCACTCGCAGGCGGGCCCCAGCAGCTAAACTCCGCAGTAACAAGCATGTCGGCTGGAGGTACTGATGGATCCGAGTCCGGATTACGACGCGAGCGACGAGGTCGAGTACTTCTTCAACTGGGTCCCGTGGGGCATTCGCGGCGTATACCCGCCCCCGGCGTACCCCCCGGTGTAGACGTACAACCAGTTTCACCCAACCGGCCGGTGTCAGACGCACGTCGTCCCACCGGCCGGAATTTTGCGTGCCCGAACCCCCGTCGGTGACGTAGACATATCCAGGCAATGCCCGGCAGTGAGCTTTTGGTGGACTTATGAGCGACTGCTAATTTATAAGCGATTGCTAACTCGTATAGGGGGGTAAGAGCACCATCCAGACGTGGATGGGGGAGACTCTTGCAAGCAAACCAACACAGATCGGATCGAATTCGATGATCATCGGGATTCCCCGCGAGTCTCTGGCTGGTGAGACGCGGGTTGCCGCCACTCCTGCAACTGTCGGCCAGCTGATCAAGCTCGGCTATTCGGTAGTGGTCGAGTCCGGCGCGGGCAACTTGTCCAGTTTCGCCGACGCCGCCTATGTAGAGGCCGGCGCCGACATCGGCTCCCCCTGGGCCGCCGACATCGTGCTGAAGGTCAACGCCCCCGACGACGGCGAGATCGCCGCGGTCAAGGACGGCGCCACCCTCGTGTCGCTGATCTCCCCCGGTTTGAAGCCGGAACTGGTCGAGAAACTGGCAACGCGCCCGATCACCGTCCTGGCCATGGACGCGGTGCCGCGTATCTCGCGCGCCCAGTCCCTCGACGTGCTGTCGTCGATGGCCAACATCGCCGGCTACCGCGCCGTCGTCGAAGCCGCCCACGCATTCGGCCGGTTCTTCACCGGCCAGGTCACCGCCGCCGGCAAGGTCCCGCCGGCCAAGGTCCTCGTCGTCGGCGCCGGTGTCGCCGGTCTGGCCGCGATCGGTGCCGCCGGTTCGCTCGGTGCGGTCGTGAGAGCGACCGACCCGCGCCCCGAGGTCGCCGACCAGGTCGCTTCCCTCGGCGGCGAATACGTCTCGGTCGACCCCAACGCCGGCGAAGTCTCCGCCACCGGCTACGCCAAAGAGATGGGCGACGACTACAAAGCCCGCGAAGCCGAGCTCTACGCACAACTCGCCCAAGATGTCGACATCATCATCACCACCGCGCTGATCCCGGGCCGTCCCGCGCCGCGGATCATCACCGCGGACATGGTCGCCTCGATGAAGGCCGGTTCGGTGATCGTCGACATGGCCGCAGCCAACGGCGGCAACGTCGAAGGCACCGTCAAGGACCAGTCCGTCGTCACCGACAACGGCGTGACGATCATCGGCTACACCGACCTGGCCGGTCGCCTGCCTGCGCAGGCCTCGCAGCTGTACGGCACCAACCTGGTCAACCTGCTCAAGCTGCTCACCCCGGAGAAGGACGGCCAGGTCGTCCTGGACTTCGACGACGTGGTGCAGCGCGGCGTGACCGTCGTGCGCGACGGCGAGATCACCTGGCCCCCGCCGCCGGTGCAGGTCTCCGCCGCCCCCGCGCAAGCCGCGGCCGCTGCCGCGCCGGTGGTGTCCAAGGTCAAGGAGCCGATGTCGACGCAGCGTCGCCTCGGTGTGACGTTCGGCGCCGCAGCCGTGCTCTTCGCCCTGATCGCCGCGTCGCCGGCCGCCCTGCAGGTCCACCTGACGGTGTTCGCGCTGGCGATCGTGATCGGCTACTACGTGATCGGGCACGTGCACCACGCCCTGCACACCCCGCTGATGTCGGTGACCAACGCGATCTCCGGAATCATCGTGGTCGGCGCGCTGCTGCAGATCGGGCATCACAACACCCCGATCACCGCCCTGGCCGGCGTCGCGATTCTGCTCGCCAGCATCAACGTCTTCGGTGGCTTCGCGGTGACCCGCCGCATGCTGGCCATGTTCTCCCGCAGCTAGAGCCTGCGAACCTCAGAGACCTTTGGAACGGATTCATGTTCAACGCAGAAACCATCACCAACGTGGCGAACGCGGCCTACGTCGTCGCTGCCCTGTTGTTCATCCTCGCTCTGGCCGGGCTCTCCAAGCACGAGACCTCCAAGGCCGGTAACGCCTTCGGCATGGCCGGCATGGGGGTGGCACTGATCGCCACCATCGTCCTGGCCATCAACAACAAGATCGAGCCGCTGGGCCTGGCGCTGCTGGTCGGCGCCATGGCCGTCGGTGCGGCCATCGGTCTGTGGCGCGCCCGCGTCGTCGAGATGACCGGCATGCCAGAGCTGATCGCACTGCTGCACAGCTTTGTCGGTCTGGCCGCCGTGCTCGTCGGCTGGAGCGGCTACCTGCACGCCGAGTTCGACCCGAACAGCCAGGGCGCCCTCGAGCTCGCCAAGGAAGGCATGCTCGGCATCCACTCCGCCGAGGTGTTCATCGGCGTGTTCATCGGTGCGGTGACCTTCACCGGTTCGATCGTCGCCAACCTGAAGCTGTCGGCCAAGATCAGCTCCTCCCCGCTGATGCTGCCGGGCAAGAACTTCCTCAACGTCGGCTCGCTGGTGCTGTTCGTCGCGCTGACCGTCTGGTTCGTCATCTCCCCGAACCTGTGGCTGCTGGTCGGCGTCACCGCCCTGGCCCTGCTGCTGGGCTGGCACCTGGTCGCCTCCATCGGCGGCGGCGACATGCCCGTCGTGGTCTCGATGCTCAACAGCTACTCCGGTTGGGCCGCCGCGGCGTCGGGCTTCCTGCTGTCCAACGACCTGCTGATCATCACCGGCGCGCTCGTCGGCTCCTCCGGTGCCTACCTGTCGTACATCATGTGCAAGGCCATGAACCGGTCGTTCATCTCCGTCATCGCCGGCGGCTTCGGCATCGAAGCCGGCCCGGCCGAGGACAAGGACTACGGCGAGCACCGCGAGATCACCGCCGAAGGCGCCGCCGAGCTGCTGGGCTCCGCCGACTCGGTCATCATCACGCCGGGTTACGGCATGGCTGTGGCCCAGGCCCAGTACGGCGTCGCCGACCTGACCCGCAAGCTGCGCGAGAAGGGCGTCAACGTCCGCTTCGGTATCCACCCCGTCGCCGGCCGCCTGCCCGGTCACATGAACGTGCTGCTGGCCGAGGCCAAGGTGCCCTACGACATCGTGCTCGAGATGGACGAGATCAACGACGACTTCGACGACACCGCCGTCGTGCTCGTCATCGGCGCCAACGACACCGTCAACCCGGCCGCCTCCGAGGACCCGAGCAGCCCGATCGCCGGCATGCCGGTGCTCACCGTCTGGAACGCCGAGAACGTCATCGTGTTCAAGCGCTCCATGGCCTCGGGTTACGCGGGCGTGCAGAACCCGCTGTTCTTCCGCGACAACACCCAGATGCTCTTCGGCGACGCACGCGACCGCGTCAACGACATCCTGGCTGCGCTGTAGCAACCCAGTACACGACAAAGCCGCCATTCCGTCAGGATTGGCGGCTTTGTGGTTTCTATGGTGTCGGCACCCCGTCAGCGCACGAAATCACCAATCGCGGCGAGGAATTGGTCGGGCTTCTCCACCATGGGGCTGTGCCCCGAGCCTGCGATGAGGTGCGGCGGCAGACCGGCGGCGGTGTAGCGCGCGACGTTGGACGCCGTCGGGGTCAGGACATCCTTGTCGCCCCACAGCACCAGCACCGGTTTCCCCAGCCCCTTCAGCGTCTCGACGACGGGACGTCCGGCTTCCTTTGAGTCGCACACACCCACGTAGTTCAGCTGCTTCAACGAGCGGTATGCCAGCGGCGGAACGGGGTAGTCGGCGGCGAACCCGGTCTGCAGCGAGCTTTCACTGATCGCGTCGATGCCGCGGAAACGATCCAGCGCGGGTCCGATCACGGGCCAGCACAGCATCCTGCCGAGCAATGGCATGGAGACCAGATCCTCCGCTGCCGGGGTATCCGAAACCGCCACGCGCTCAACCATTTCCGGGTACTTGGTGGCGAACTCGGCGGCCACCTTGCCGCCCATCGAATGTCCGACCAGCTCGGCGTGCCGGACACCCAGCGCCTCGAGCGCCCGGTGCACGGCTTCTGCCTGACCGTCGGCGTGATACGGCGCGGCATCGGCCGGAGCCTCGGAACCACCGTGGCCGACGAGGTCGACCGCAATCACCCGCTGATGCGCGGCCAGGGCCGGTGCGACCTTCTCCCACCACTCGATCGAAGCCGAATAGCCGTGCAGCAGAACGATTGCCCGGTCACCTGGCGGCCCATACTCGCGGACGTTCAGGTCGGGGCCATCGAGCTTGAGGACATGACCGCCGGCGAACGGTTCCGCCGCCCGGCTGGTCCGCTCCACGACCACCATGTTCACAACCAACGCCACCACCGCCGCGACCAGCAGGCCGACCAGAATGCGTAGCTTCATGGCGCGACGCTACCGCCCCCACCTGCTGGCAAGCACACCATTTTCTGCCGAGCAGACGTGAAAGCCCCAAATCAGGCTCAAATAGGGGGTTTTCACGTCTGCTCGCGCTCGGGGGGTGACGTCACTGTCACGCGGGTGCCGCCGTCGGCCGCGGAGTCGACGAGCATCGAGCCACCCATCGCGTCCAGGCGGGCCAGCAGCGAGCCCAGGCCGATGTGGCCGTCGGCCACGTACTGGGCGACCACCGCCGCGTCGAACCCGACGCCGTCGTCGGCGATGGTCAGGACGATCCGATTGCCGATGGGGCCCAGCCGCACCGACACCGCCGTGGCCTGCGCATGCTTGCCGATATTGGTCAGCAGCTCGCGGGCCGCGCGGTACAGCAGCTGCTGCGAATCGGGCTTGCCCACCTCCTCGAGGTCGGCACGCACCACCAGGTGGGTACGAGACTCGAACTGCCGCAACAGTTCCCGCACCGCCGGGGTCAGGCCGAGCTGCGCGAGCACCTGCGGATGCAGCTCGGTGACCGTCGAGCGCAGCGCCGCCGCAGTGTCTTCCAACGCTGCGTAGACCGCATCGAGTTCCGGCCCGGGGGTCCGTTCCCTGACCTCGTCAAGCTGCAGACGGGCTGCCAGCAGCGTCTGCAACGGACCGTCGTGCAGCCCTTCGGCGACTTCCCGGTTGTGCCGTTCGTCGGACTGCATGGCCTCGGACACCAGCTGGCGGCGCACCTCCTGCAGGGCCTGTACGTTTTCCTGGCGCCGTACCAGCACGAAACACAACACCGTGGTGGCCACCGCCAGCCAGACCAGGAACCCGAAGTGGGTATAGACCATGTTCGGCAGGCCCATGCGGTCGTCGTGCTTCGAGTAGAAGATCCACACCGACAGATAGCCGGCGGCCGTCAGCGTGCCGATGGCCGCGGTCATCAGCGGCTGGTCCTGGAACGCCACCGAGATCGGCAGTAGGAAAAAGACCGGCAGCAGGGCCGCCGTCGCACCGCCCGACACCAGGCACAGCGCCAGGATGACCAGCAGGTCGATGCCGGTGGACGCCCAATCCGCCCAGCGTGGCACCGGCCCGCGCAGCACCGCCACCAGCCAGATCACCGCGGCGATGGCGTACAGCCCCAGGATCACCGCGTACAGCACGGGCAGCCAGTGGTCGACCTCCCAGATCCACACCAGGACGCCGATCAGCGCGATCAGCGGAAGCCGCAGCCCGGCCGAAATCCGCACCGGTTCGGCAGCCAGGTACTCGCCGATCCGGCTGAGTGTCGGGCTCACGTCAGTCCAGCAGCTTGCGACGCATCGCCTCGGCCACGGCTGCCCCGCGGTCCCCGACCCCGAGCTTCTCGTAGAGCCGCTGCACGTGGGTCTTGACCGTCGACGGCGCCAGGAACAACTCCTTCGCCATGGTCGGGATGCTCGCGCCCTTGGCGATCAGCTGCAGCACCTCGCGTTCGCGCGGGCTGAGCACCGGGGCGTCCGGCTCGGCGCGACGGCGGATCTCGCCGGCCAGCCCCGCGGCCAGGCTGGGTGCGACGACGTCGCGGCCCTTCGCGCATTCGAGGATCGCGTTGACGAGCTCGCTGCGTGTCGACTCTTTCGGCAGGAAGCCCGCCGCGCCTTCCTGCAGGGCGCGGTACACGATCTCCGCCTCGTCATGGGCGGAGAGCAGGAGCACCCGGGTCGGCAGACCGTCGCGCAGCACCGCCGCGGCCACCTCGGCGCCGTCCATGCCAGGCATGCGGTAGTCCAGCAGAGCGACCTGGGGTTTGTGGGTCCGGATCGCCTCGAGCGCGGATGTCCCGTCGTCCGCCTCGGCCAGTACCTCGATGGCGCCACTCGCCGTCAGCGCGCGGACGACGCCGTCGCGAAACATCGGGTGGTCGTCCCCCACCACAACGCGAACCCGTTCGTCGGTCATGCCGTCAGCGTCGCACGGCGGCCAGCGAAAAAGTAACAAGATCCCCAATTGGCGGCCTAGTGTCCCCCGATCAGGGGACACGCGAATCCACCGGTGGACCGGCCGATCACCGGACAGACATCAGACCCCCGACCCGGCACTCTTGAGTCATCACCGGAACACACCGGAGCAAGACCTCAAAAGCTAACTGACACAGGAGAATTCAAATGAGCATCACCGTCCGCACCTTCGGTTTCTCGATCATCGCCGCCGGCGTCCTGGGTGGCTCGGCACTCGGCCTGGCCGGCGCCGCGGGCGCCACCACCCTCGGACCCGACGTCCGCCCGCCGCACATCGTCGCGACCCCGTCGATCATCGCGCCGCCGGCGGGGACGCCGCTGCCCGGCGCCATCTGGCACCGCGGCGTCTACCGGGTGGCCGCCCTGCAGGGCCGCTGACCGGACCCATACCCGGATTCCCTCCCCGAAGTCGTCGCGGGGAGGGAATCCGCTGTTGATCAGTGCTCCGGCTGCGGCCACTCACCACGCGACAGGTCGTGATCGAGCACATCAACGGTGGCGTCGCCGCCGTAGCAGAGGCCCGGATCGAAAGTGTCACCGAAGTGCTCTTTCAACAACGACGAGAACAGCAAGGTGGCCGATTGCGGCCGGTGATTCATCACCAATTGACTGGTCTCACCCGCATCATTGAAATAGACGACGACGAAGTTGTAGATCTCCACGCCGCCGGGACGGAGGGTCTCGGTGCCGCGGATGGTGGACCGGTAGTCCTCGAGAAAGAGCTCACCACGCTGGCCATAGAAGCGAAAGTCCTGGAATGCGTAAAGACTTCGAGCGAAACTCAACATCTTCCCGACTTGTTCGGCACCGCGTAGCTCGCCGTTGAACACGGCACCTTGGAGGATGACGTCGTCTGCGAGGTTGTCCAGCCAGTGCGGATAGTAGGTCAGGTGGGGCGCCTGATTTTCCAGCTTGCGGTTGGGTTCATCTGATGTGGTCATGACAATCCTTCTGAGGGTTCGAACACCAGCAGCGGCTTGCCGTCGTGCGCCGGAGCTTCAGCCAAATAGACTGCGTTGCTGAAGTTTTCAATGGCTATCGGCCGGCCCGCCGGCACCTGCAACACACCGCTGTCCGCCAGCTGAATCGTTCGGTCGATGGTTGCGGACAGCCGATCCGGGGGCGTCCGGTTGAACCATCGGAACAACCAGAACCCACGTACCGTCTTGGTCTCGTAGATCAGGGAGCGCGCGAAAACGGGGATGGTGAGCTTTTCCGTATCGGTTTGGCGGTGGGTCGACAGCGCTCCGTAGACGACGAGCTCGCCATCGGGTGCCAACGCGCGTGACACGTCGGCCCCCACCTGGCCGCTGACGCTGTCAATTGCTTTGGCGACACCGTCTTCGCCGACGATCTCGGCCACTCGCTCACGTAGGTCCTCATCCTCGGTAGAGATCACCGCGGTACCGCCCATCGCGAGAATTTCGTCGACCGCGGAGCGCCGGCGAACCACGTTGAGAGTCTTGAAGCCCATGTGCGCGCCGAGTTGGATCACCGACTGCCCCACCGTCGAACCGGCCGCCGTCTGCAGGAGCCATTCACCCGGCCGGACGTCCAGTACTTCACCGGTCAGGATCACCGCCGTGAGCGGATTACTGAGCAACTGGGCTGCCGTCGACGTGCTCATGCCGTCCGGAACAGGCCGGACCCGCCCGGCATCGGCCACGACGTACTCCTGCCAGGTACCTCTGACGCCGACGGTGATGACGCGCTGTCCAACGGTCAAACCATCTGTGCCGCTGCCGATTTCGTCGATCACACCGACGGATTCGATGCCGGGGACAGTGGGGAACTCCGGGGTGAACCCGTACCTGCCACGGACAGTGTGGAGATCGCTGGCATGAACCGGCGCAGCTGTCACCCGGACTTGAACCTGGCCTGGCCCTGGCTCTGGAATCGGGCGGGATTGCAGATGCAAGACCTCGGCCGGCTCGCCCACCCGGTCGGCGACGAGAGCCCGCATCGTGGCGATCTTCCGCATCGTCACTCCTTTTCGAACGTCTGGTTGGCACCCAGGTCAGCGCGCGCATCAGGTCCGACATTTCGGACTGTCCTGGCCCTCTCAGGGGCAGGATCAGTGGAATCCGCACGCGGTGCCCGGATTGTTGTGGACTACGTAACTGCGACCAACCTCGTGAAGGAGCTCCGCCAATGTCGACCTATCGGGCCTATCAGGTGACCGGACAGCATCAGTTCGAACTCGTCGAGCGCGAACTGCTCGAACCAGCGCCCGGGCAGGTACGCATCCGCGTCGACTCGTGCGGTGTGTGTCATACCGATTCGTTCACCGCCGAGGGCTTCCGCCCAGACGCCACGCAGCCGTTGGTCCCCGGACACGAGGTGGTCGGCGTGATCGAGGCCATCGGGGCTGCGGTCAACGGGTGGCAGGTCGGCGAACGCGTCGGTGTGGGGTTCCTGGGCGGCCACTGCGGTGAGTGCGAGTGGTGCCGGCGCGGCGACTTCGTCAATTGCCAGAACCAGCCCCAAACGGGACTGACCGGAGACGGCGGCTACTCCGAGGTGCTGTACGCCCGGGCCAGCGGACTGGTGCGGGTCCCCGACCAGATGGATTCGCTCGACGCCGCACCGCTGCTGTGCGCCGGTATCACCACCTTCAACCCGTTGCAGCACCTGCACGCCGAGCCTGGCGCCCTGGTGGCGATCCAGGGCATCGGCGGGCTGGGCCATCTGGGCGTGCAGTACGCCAACAAGCTCGGCTACCAGGTGGCCGCCATCGCCCGCGGACCCGGCAAGGCGGAGCTGGCCCGGAAGTTGGGTGCACACCACTACATCGACAGCGCCGCAGTTGATCCCGCCGAAGCGCTGCAACAGCTGGGCGGTGCCGTTGCCATCGTCGCGACAGCTGCGAGCGGGGCGTCGATGTCGCCGCTGGTGGCGGGGCTCCGGCCGCGCGGTCAGCTGGTGGTGGTCGGTGCCGCGAACGATCCGCTCGCCGTCAATACCGCTGACGTCATCTTCGGCGGCCGCTCGATCGTGGGCAGCCTCACCGGCACCTCGATCGAGAACGAGGCGGGCCTGCAGTTCAGCGCCGCACACGACGTGTCGTCGATGAACGAGGTCTTCCCGTTCGAAGACGCACCCGCCGCCTATGCGCGAATGATGTCCGGCGAGGCCAGGTTTCGGGTCGTGCTCGACATGCGCGCCGGTCGCGACTGACGGAGTGTGAACCCGCTACGGCGTGTCCCCAGCACGCTCGGCCTGCGAGCGCAGCGCACCCAGCTCAGCCAGCGCCGTAGCGGTGGGACTGCCGAGATCGGCACGATAGGTCAGCATGTGCTGCCCACCGGAGTGCGGGATGTTGAACCTGTTGCGGTGCAAGAAGAGATCGCCGACCACCGGATGGCGCATGTGGATGACACCGGGCCGGTACCCGACGTCGGCACGTGCCCACAGCTCCCGGAACCGCTCACTGACGGCAGACAATTCGTCGATCAGCGCCCGCAATCGGGCGTCGTCGGGGTTGCTCGCGGCGGCTTCCCGTAGCCCGCTCACCGCCACGTCGGTCGACTCGTCCCAATCCACGTAGAGCTCGCGGGCCGCGGGCTCCACCAGTCGCCACCGCAGGAAGTTCTCACCGGGGGCGAAGCCGGGAGACAGCGCGCGGGCAAGGGAATTGGCGGCGAGCACGTCGAGACAACTACTGGCCACGATGGCAGGCATGGGAAATTGTTCGATGAGCGTCTCTACGTCGTCGATGGCCTCACTGGCACTCAGCTGACCATGCCGCCGCCCGGTCGGGCCGACGAGCTGGTGGAGATATTCGGTGGCTTTGATGTCGAGCCGCAGCGCTTTCGCGAGCGCGTCGAGGATCTGCGCCGACGGGTTCTTGTCGCGGCCCTGCTCGAGCCGCAAGTAGTACTCCGCACTGACCCCCGCCAACGTCGCCAGTTCCTCGCGCCGCAGGCCGGCCACCCGTCGCCGCGCGCCGGGCGGCAGTCCGACATCTTCGGGACGTACCTGGGCGCGTCTGGCGCGCAGGTAATCACCGAGGGCGTTATCGGTGTCGACCATTCGACCACCCTATGGCCCACAGCTGCGGCCACGGCACGAATACGGCATCAATTCCACCACTGGCCTCCTCATCCTGGCCCCCGCGATACCAGGGTCACTGCGGTGTCCCGTGGCCGCATTGATCAACGGCATCGTTCATGTTGTGCCTCTTGAAGGCAACAGAAGGGAGCAATGACCATGCAGCGACAGGACGTCGAATTCCCAACCGACGACGGGGTGACACTGCGGGGTTGGCTGTTTACGCCCGACGGCCCCGGCCCGTATCCGGCCATCACCATGGCCCACGGATTCGCCGGGGTGAAGGAGCACGGCCTGGAGCGTTTCGCCCGCCGATTCGCCGATGCCGGATTCGTGGTGCTGGTACATGACCACCGGGGCTTCGGCGCAAGTGATGGCCTGCCGCGCAACGACATCAACCCCTGGGTGCAGATCGCCGACTGGCGCCGCGCCATCTCGTTTCTCGAGAGCCTCCCGCTCGTCGCTCCGGACCGAATCGGGCTGTGGGGCAGCAGCTATGCCGGCGGGCACGCCATCGTGCTGGGCGCCACCGACCGGCGGCTGCGAGCCGTGGTGGCCCAGGTCCCGACCATCAGCGGCTACCAGCAGAGTCTGCGACGCGTTGCGCCCGATCAAGTTTCAGCTCTCGAAGGCGCCTTCACCGAGGACGACCGTCGGCAATTCAGCGGATCTGCGCCGGCCACGCAGGCGGTGGTAAGCGCGGACCCCGCCGTCCCCGCCGCCTACCGCAGTCCTGACGCCGTCGCCTTCTACACGCAGCAGGTGCCGTCGGGAACGTGGGACAACGCCGTGACGTTGCGCTCGACTCGCGCGGCACGCATGTACGAGCCCGGCACCTTCATCAGCCGCGTCTCCCCCACCCCGTTGCTGATGGTCGTGGCGATGCAGGACACGGTCACCGTGACCGACCTGGCCCTCGCCGGATACGAAAAGGCACTGCAGCCAAAGAAACTCGTCACAATCGCCGGCGGCCATTTCGACCCTTACCAGACCCAGTTCGACGCCGCCGGCGGCGCGGCGGCGGGCTGGTTCACCGAACATCTCCAAAACAATTGAACCCGAAGGAAATTCGACATGCCTGAACTGCACTACGACGTCCTGGTCAACGACGGACTGCCCCGGCACCGCGAGCAGCGCCTGCCCGACGGCAGCCCCATCGTCTCGTCGCCTGTCGCGTCAACCCTGATCTACGGTGAGCACGACGCCGTCCTGGTCGATCCACCGTTCACCTACGCGCAGGTCTATCGCGTCGGCGACTGGATTCAGCAATCCGGTAAACGACTGGTCGCGATCTACGCCACCCACGGCCACGGTGATCACTGGTTCGGCACCGAACTTCTGCTACAACGCTTTCCGGGTGTCGTCGCCTATGCCACGCGCGGAACCATCGCAATGATGCATCAGCAGGGCACCGAGGGCCGGGCTCAGATGTGGGACGTCGATTTCCCCGGTCAGATTCCGCCCAGTCCCGTTGTCTACCAGCAGGTTCCGGAGAGCGGTATCACGCTGGAAGGCGAACAGCTGCTAGCCGTTGAGGTCGGCCATACCGACACCGACGACACCACCGTCCTGCACGTGCCCTCCATCGGCCTGGTCGTGGCCGGCGACGTCGCCTACAACGGGGTGCACCAATACCTCCTGGAGAGCGCGCACGGCGGCGTCGAGGCGTGGTTGGCGGCCCTGGACAAGGTGGCAGCGCTGAAGCCACGTGCCGTGGTCGCGGGCCATAAGAACAAGGTGCTGCCCGACGACGCCGCGATCATCGACCAGACCCGCGAATACCTGCTCGAGGCCCGCCGGCTGCTCGACCAGAAGCCCAGTCCACAAGAGTATTTCGAGCAGATGACCACGCTGTACCCGGACCGGTTGAACGTCGGCCCGGTGTGGTACTCCGCCGTCGCGCTGCTATCCGGAAGCGCTGGCGATTCCTCGGTGCGTGATGAGGTGACGCAGTGGTTCTTCGATGACTATCTGCCGACCTGGGTCGGCGTCGCCGCAGGCACCGTCGCCCGGGACTCGGATTTCATCCTCGACTACTGGTCGGCGCCGCTGAATTGGACTGATCCGCAGGGCAGTCGGTGGCTTCGGGAGCCAGCCGATGTGGTCGCCGTGCTGCGAGAACTGCACACCCGACTGAACGCCGCCGGCTACACCGACACCGCGGTTCCCGACCGGAAGGTGACCGTCTACCACGACAACGGTGCGGCAATCGAGGTGATCTGGGCTCGACTCCGCGGCGATGGCACCGAAATCGAACGAATTGCAGCGCATTTCGAACTGGCCCGCGGCAGCCAGGGCTGGCGGATCATCGCCATCCAGGCGGTGCCGACGGACAGCGACTCGCTGAAGACCGTGTGGCTGCACGAGAACTGATCGCAGGGAGAGACGACAACCATGATCATCGACACCGCCGACCTGGACCCCACCTCGGCTTACAAGCTCCTCATCGGCAGCGTGCTGCCTCGGGCCATCGCCTGGGTCAGCACCGCCTCGACCACCGGGGTTGGCAATATCGCACCGATTTCGTTCTTCACGGTGGTCGGGCGCTTTCCGCCGATCCTGTCGATCAGCCTGCAACCGCGTTCGGACGGGGTGACCCTCAAGGACACCTTCGTCAACATCCGCGACACCAACGAATTCGTGGTCAACATCGCGACCATCGGGCAGGCCGACGAAGTCCACCGATCCGCATTCGAATTCGGTACCGACGTCGACGAATTCGAGGCTCTGGGCCTGGAGAAGGCGCCTTCCGAAGTCATTTCCGCGCCCCGTATCGCGGGTGCGCCGATTTCCTTCGAGTGTGTCGTGGACCGCATCATCCCTATGCCGCCGCTGCCTGATCACGTGGTGTGGGGACGGGTGAAGCGCATCCACGTGCGCGACGACCTGTACCTCGAGCGGGGCCGCATCGACGTCGGCGCCCTGGGGGTGTTCGGCCGGCTCGCCGCCGAATACACCATGGTGGACAACATCTTCACCACTCCGCTGCCCGAGCCACTGGTCGCCGAACTCGGCGCACTCCGCGCCGGCCGGCTCGACGGACACTCGAGCGACTACTCCCCCATCGACACCGCCGAATGGTCGCCGTCGGGCTCGACGAAGACGGCCGTGCAATGACCACGCATGCCACGGGGTTCCACATCCGGCGAACCCCCGCATCCGCCCCGGGTGCCCCGACCGTACTGCTCATTCACGGGTTCCTCGACGACGCCTCGGTATGGGATGACGTGATCGACGCGCTGGCCGGTGAGATCACCACCATCAGCTACGACCTACCCGGTTTCGGGAGGCGCAGCGAATCGGTAACTGACGCCGCCGCCATCACGTTGCAGGCGTTGGCCGCCGAGGCCGGCGACATCGTTGCAGGACTCGACGGGCCGGTCGTGGTGGTCGGCCAGAGCCTCGGCAGTCAGATCGCCGAACTGGTTGCCGCAGCGCACCCGGATCAGGTCTGCGGCCTCGTGCTGTTGACCCCGGTTCCGCTGGGCGGTACGCAATTGCCTGACGAAGTTGCCGCGCAGTTCCGCGCCATCGACGGTGACAGCGCCGCGCAGCGTGCGGCCCGATCCGAACTGTCACCTGGCCTCACCGACACGCAACTCGACCGGTTGACTGCCGTCGGTAACCCGGTGGCCGCCGGCGTCGCCGCTCACTATGTCGACGTGTGGAATACCGGCTACCCCACTGCGCCGGCCCGGAGTTCCTACGGCGGCCCGGTGTTGATCGTCCGCGGCGGCGCAGACACTTTCGTCACCGCAGCTATCGCCGAAACCATCGCGGCACGCTTCGCCGGAGCCGAAACCCACGTCGTCGACCAGGGCGGCCACTGGCTACACGTCGAGTACCCGGGCACCGTCGCCGCGATGATCCTCGATTTCACCGACGCACTCACAGAGTCCACCCCATGACCCGCACACTGCAGCACAAAGTCTTTGTCACAGCACAGATTCCACAGTCAGGCCGCGGACCCCTACCCGACGGCAGCCCGCGGATGTGGTCTCCGATCAGCTCCACGCTCATCACAGGTCAGCAAGACGCATTGCTGGTAGACCCACCGATGACGACCCGGCAGGCAGAGCAGGTCGGCGACTGGATCGCCGCGTCCAGACACACGTTGCGACACATCTACATCACCCACGGACATGGCGATCACTGGTTCGGTGCCATCCCGCTCTTGCAGCGCTTCCCCGGCGTCGCCGTCCACGCCACCGCGGGAACTGCCGAACTCATGGCGGCACAGAACGATCCGCAGTTCCGCGCCGAGTTCTGGGACCGCGTGTTCCCCGGACAGCTACCCACCGGTGAGGTCGAGGTATCGGTGATCGATCAGCAGGGTCTCGAACTCGACGACACCGCACTGATTCCCGTCGAGGTCGGACACACCGATACCGAAGCCACGACGATGCTGTACGTGCCGGCGACGGGCCTCCTGGTCGCCGGCGACGTCGTCTACAACGGCGTGCACCTGTACCTGACCGAATCGGGTGGCACAGCCGGCATCGACGACTGGCTCGCCGCCCTGGACGTGGCGGAGTCACTGAACCCCACTCAGGTGATCGCCGGACACAAGGAGCCCCATACGCCGGACTCCCCGGCTCAGATTGCAGCTACCCGTCGCTACCTGCTGGATGCACGGCGGTTGTTGCGATCCTCGTCCGATGCAGCCGATTTCTATGCGGCGATGCTGAACCTCCACGGCGACCGGATCAATCCGGGGGCGCTGTGGGGTGGAGCGATCACGCTGTTCAGTCCCACATCGAGACCGGGTTGAAGTCGTCGCGTTCGTTTGTCCGCTGCGGTCGGCCGGCCTCGGTGCGGCGCCACTGAAAACCCGCCTCGTCTTCGTAATAAATTGTGACGCTTGTTCTTACCGATATCCTTCATGACCGAACCCGCTGGTCACAAACGCCGCGGCACTTCGAGCCCGTTGCGTACTTCGATAGCCCGCACACTGCGGTTGAACGCCTTGCGCAACGAACCTTTGGCGACCGTGCCGAGCGCCCATGACAACGCTTTCCCTTTGGCGTTCTTGCCCTCTCGCACGATCTCGAGGTCGACGTGCGTCGTGCCGTCTCCTTGCCGAGTCAGCGTGTACACGTAGCCGGAGGCACCACCGAACACGTTCGAGTCGGTCGTCGTCAGCACCACCCGCGTGGGATCGGTCCAGTCGTACGTGAGCCGCTCCCAGATGCCGCCCGATCCCTCGGTCACGTCGGCGCGGCCGGGCACGAGGTTGTGCACTTCGAGGTAGGAATCGGCACTGTTGGGAAAGACTTCCTCGCGGCCAGGCCCAAAGTCGGTGAGCCCCTGGACATATTGCTCCGGCGTCGCGGTGGTGGTTGCCTGGAATCGAATAGTGGACACTGGTCGGTCCTTTCGTGTGGTGGGTGTCGTCATCGGCAAACAGCGCGGACACCTGAGGCGGCATTCCGTACCAGCGGGTCCCCGTTGATCCTGGTAGCGACAGGACCACCCTGAGTGGGACCCGATATCGCCGGCTGCGCGTTCTTCGGAAGGCAACCTGCGAGAAAGGCCCGCCATGACGTCGAACTTGCTCAACTCGGTGCTTGACGCGCACGGCGGACTCGACCGGTGGCGCAGCTTCAGCGCCGTGGAGGCGACCATCGTCACCGGCGGCAAACTGTGGGGTATCAAGCGGCAGCCGCAAGACCCGGTGCCGCGCCGGATGTCCGTTGCACTGCACCGGCAATGGGCGTCGGTGCACCCGTTCGGCGCCCCGGATCAACGGACCGACTTCACCCCGCAGCGTGTGGCCATCGAGAAACTCGATGGCCAGACAGTGGCAGAACAAACCGATCCGCGGGCCACGTTCGCGAGCCATGTCCTTTCGACGCCGTGGAATCCGTTGCAGCGGGCGTACTTCAACGGCTACGCATTGTGGACGTACTTGACGACGCCGTTCTTCATGGCGCTGCCGGGCATGGTCGTGACCGAGATCGACCCGATCATGGACCACGGCGAACGGTGGCGCGGGCTGCAGGTGCGCTTCCCCGACGGCATCGCCAGTCACAGCCGCGAAGAAGAGTTCTACTTCGGCAGTGATTTCCTGATCCGGCGGCACGACTATCGCGTCGACGTCGCCGGTGGGTTCGCGGCACAGCACTACGTCAGCGAGATGGTCGAGACCGACGGCATCAAGCTGCCGACGAGGCGCCGGGCCTACCGATGCGACGCTGCCGGCCGTCCCCTGGCCGACGAACTCATGGTGGCCATCGACATCAGTGACATCCGCCTGATTCCCGAGGAGCGGACCGCACTTCCACATGTCTAACCAGGTGGCATATCGTGGCGGTCATGGATTTCGCGTTGTCGGCAAAAGCGCAGGATTACCAGGACAGGCTCACCGAGTTCATGACCGAACTCGTGCTGCCGTCCGAGGCCTCCTACCACGCCTATCGCGAGGAGAAGGGCCCGAAGGACCACACGGTGCCGCCGGTGGTCGAGGAGCTCAAGATCGAGGCCCGCAAGCGTGGCCTGTGGAATCTGTTCCTGCCGTCGGAGTCCGGGTTGACCAACCTGGAGTACGCCCCGCTGGCGGAGATTTCCGGCTGGAGCATGGAGATCGCCCCGGAGGCCATCAACTGCGCGGCGCCGGACACCGGCAACATGGAGACCCTGCACCTGTTCGCGAACGAGCAGCAGAGCAAGCAGTGGCTCGAACCCCTGCTGGCCGGGGAGATTCGCAGCGCGTTCGCCATGACCGAGCCCGCCGTAGCCTCCTCGGATGCCCGCAACATCGAGACGACGATGCTGCGCGACGGCGGGGACTATGTCATCAACGGCCGCAAGTGGTGGATCACCGGCGCCGCTGACCCGCGCTGCAAGATTCTGATCGTGATGGGCCGCACCAACCCTGATGCGGCCTCACACCAGCAGCAGTCAATGATCCTGGTGCCCGTCGATACCCCCGGCGTGGACATCCAGCGCTCGCTGCCGGTGTTCGGCTGGCAGGACCAGCACGGGCACTGCGAGATCGTCTTCGACAACGTCCGGGTGCCGGCGGAGAACCTGCTGCACGAGGAGGGTTCGGGGTTTGCGATCGCGCAGGCGCGGCTGGGGCCGGGCCGTATCCATCACTGCATGCGCGCGATCGGCGCCGCCGAGCGGGCCCTGGCGTTGATGATCGACCGGGTGTCCACGCGGGTGGCGTTCGGCAAGCCGCTGGCCGAGCAGGGCGTGGTGCGCGAGTCGATTGCCAAGTCCCGCAACGAGATCGACCAGGCCCGGTTGTTGTGTGAGAAGGCTGCCTGGACCATCGACCAGCAGGGCAACAAGGCTGCCCATGTGCTGGTGTCACAGATCAAGTCGGTGGCCCCGCAGGTCGCGTGCGATGTCATCGACCGCGCCATCCAGGTGCACGGCGCCGCGGGAATCTGCGATGACGTCCCGCTGGCCCGGCTCTACGGCTGGCACCGGGCGATGCGGTTGTTCGACGGCCCGGACGAGGTGCACATGCGCACCATCGCGCGCGCCGAACTCGGCCGAGAGAAGTCGGCACTGGCGGCCGCGGCGTTGGGTCGCTGATGCGGTCGACTGGCCTGGAACTCGCCGGCGCCTGGAACTTCCGCGATGTCGCCGAGGAGACGGGCATCGCCGGTGGCCGGTTGTTCCGTTCCAGCGAGCTGAGCGGACTGGACGACGACGGCCGTAAAGCCTTGCAGCGTTTCGGAATCAGTGATGTCGCCGACCTCCGGTCGCTGCGCGAGGTCGAGCGCCGAGGTCCCGGGCAGGTGCCCGACGGCGTTGCGATCCACCTGCTGCCGTTCCACGAGTTGGCCGCCGCCGGCACCGAGGAAGCCGAGGCGCCGCACGAGAACGCCTTCGAGAAGATGATGACGGAGAAGCCCGACGACGAGGACGTCGCGGCGGCTGCCGGTCGCTTCATGGTCGAGGAATACCGCCGCTTCCCCACCCTGCCGGGCGCGCATCTTGCGGTGCGCCAGGTCATTTCGATGCTCGCCGACTCCCGCCCGGTGATCGCGCACTGCTTCGCCGGCAAGGACCGCACCGGATTCACGGTGGCGACGGTGCTGGGCGCCGTCGGAGTCGAGCGCGACGCGATCCTGACCGACTTCCTGCGCAGCAACGACGCGGTGCCGCAGCTGCGGGAAGGCATCCTGGAGACCATCCGCACCCGGGCCGGGCAGACGGCCGAGGTCGTCACCTTCGCCGAGGCCCGGCTCACCGAAGAGGTGCTCGGCGTCCGCGAGGAGTACCTGGATGCGGCTCTCGATGTCGTGGAGTCCGAGTACGGTTCGCAGGCGAATTACCTTGCCGCCATTGGGGTTACCGAGGACCAGCTGACGCGGTTGCGGGGCGTGCTGCGGGGCTGAGGCGGTGCCTAGCCGCGTCTCGCGGTGAGTGTCACCCGAACGTCGTCCGTCACCTTCATCGCGCCCATCAGCATCGAATACTGCTTGATGCCGTGGTCACTGTGCCGTACGACCGCCGCTCCGCTCAACCGCCAACCGGCGTCGTCCCGCACCGCCTCGACGTCGACGGTCTGCTCGTTGCTGCGTCCACCGAGGTCCAGGGTTCCGGTCAGCCGCCACGAGTCGGCATCGGGTTCGATCGACGACGAGCGGAATGTCGCCTGCGGAAAGCGCTTGACCTGCAACGTCTTCAGCGCGTTGCTCCGCACCAACGCCTTCTCCGCGCTGGACAGCGGAGTCATCCCACCCTCGCCCGTCAGCACTTCGAGTGAGTTCAGTTCGACGCTCACCTCGACCGAGACGGGTTTGTCTCCGTCCCAGTCCACGGTCGCCCGCCACGAGCGCAACGCGATGGTCAATCGGTGCCCCATCCGGGCCGCGCTGCCGGTCACGCCCGTGTGCAGCAGTAGCTCGCCGTCGGCTTCGCCGAGATTCCATTGCGTAGGGGTCAATTGCCCAACACCAATCCCGTCACCCACGCGACCGTCGAGAGCAGCGCGGCCGTCAATTCGACCCCCATGGCCAACGCAACGCCTTTCATGGCGTGCTTGGTCGACGTCCAGGCCCGGCCCTTGTCACGCAGTGCCGAGTACTCGGACAGGTAGACCCCCAGCACGAAGCCGATGGCCAGTCCCAGCACGGGAATCACGAAAAACCCGATGACACCGAGGATTCCGCCGACAACGAGGCTGCGGGTGGCCACGTCGGCCCGCCGCATCCGGCGCATCGGCCAGAGGTACTTGATCACCTCGCCGGCCAGGAACAACGCCGCCGCGACCCCGAGCACCACCCACGACGTCGCGGTGTGGACGACTACCGCCCACACCGCGATCGCGAGGAATACGACCAAACCGCCGGGTAGCACCGGCACCACGATGCCGACCAGGCCGATCGCGATGGCCAGCGCAACCAGCACTGTTCCCAAGGTATTCACGACTAGGGCTCCAGGACTGCCTTGCCGTGAATCTTCCCGTCGGCCAATGCCTGTAGTGCCGCAGCACCGTCGGCCAGCGGAAAGCGCGTCGGCTCCGGCGGTCGCAGCCCGGCCTCGACCAGCTTCGCCAGGCCGGCGCCGATCTCGGCAGCCGAGCCGGGCACCCGGTTGATGAACTCGCCGTACCCGACGCCCACCACGCTGATGTTGCGCAGCAGCAGCCGGTTCACCTTGACCGACGGAATACCTTGTCCGGCAGCGAAACCCAGCACCAGCAGCCGGCCCTCGGTGGCCAGTACCCGAATCGCGTCGTCGAAGGCGTCGCCGCCGACCGGGTCGACCACCAGGTCCGCTCCCCGGCCGTCGGTGGCCGCCAGTGCCGCGTCGCGCCAGCCGTCGGTGAGCGGCAGCACCACGTCAGCGCCGAGTGAGGCCACGAAATCCATCGCCTCGACCCGGTGCACCATGGCGATCACCTTGGCGCCCATGGCCTTTGCGATCTGGATGGCCGCGACCCCGACGCCGCCGGCCGAACCGAGCACCAGCACCGTCTCCCCCGCCAACAGCCCGCCGCGGCGGGCCAAAGCGAAGTACATCGTGTAGTAGTTGCCGAGCAGGCAGACCGCCGAGGCGTCATCCAGGCCGTCGGGCGTGGGGATCACCGACGACGGCAGAGCCAATGCCCGTTCGGCATAGCCGCCCATCATCGTGAAGGCCGAAACCCGTTGACCGGCAACGAAACCGGAACCATCCGGCGCCGACCGGACGGTACCGGCCACCTCCATGCCCGGGGTGAATCCCGGCGGCAGCTTGAGCTGGTACTCGCCGCGGATCAGCAGCAGATCGGGGAAGCAGACGCCGGCCGCGCCGACATCGATGACCACCGCATTGCCCGAAGGGTCACCGGCATCATCGATATCGGCGTAGGCAAGGCCCGAGGGGCCGGTCAGCGACTGCGCAACAAGCGCCTTCACCTATCAGCCGAGCGCAAACGACGCGGCCTTGGCGGCAGACAGATCGGTGATCTCGCCCCACCGCGCGGCGACCTCGTCGACACTGGGCACGTCGTCAAAGGTGACACCGTCGTTCTGGAACAGCGCGGTGCGCTGCACCTTGCCACCACCGACGATAAAGATCGACCCGGTCTCCGGCAGCTCTTCGCTGCACAGCTGCGCCACGACCGGCGCCACGTACTCCGGCGACAGCTTCGCGAAGACCTCCGGCGGCACGATGTCCTCGGTCATCCGGGTGGCGGCGATCGGCGCGACGGCGTTGAGCTTGATGTTGTACTTGGCGCCTTCCTGGGCCAGCGTGTTGATCAGACCGACCAGACCCAGCTTCGCGGCGCTGTAGTTGGCCTGACCGAAGTTGCCGAACAGGCCGCTGGTCGAGGTGGCGACCACGACGCGGCCGTAGGCGTTCTCGCGGAAGTGCGGCCAGGCGGCACGGATCACGTTGTACCCGCCGTACAGGTGCACCTTGAGCACAATGTCCCACTGGTCGGCGGTCATCTTGTGGAAGGTGCCGTCCCGCAGGATGCCCGCGTTGGACACCACGCCGTCGATCTTGCCGAAGGCTTCGATCGCGGTGTTGACGATGTTCTCGGCGCCCTCGGCCTCGGCGACGCTGTCGTAGTTGGCGGCGGCGCGGCCGCCGGCGGCCTTGATCTCCTCGACAACCTGGTCGGCCATGTTGTGGCCGGCACCGGTGCCGTCACGCGCGCCGCCGAGGTCGTTGACCACGACACAGGCGCCTTCACGGGCCAGCGTCAGCGCGTATTCGCGACCCAGGCCGCCACCGGCACCGGTGACGACAATGACGCGATCCTGCACTCCGGGCATGGGTTTCCTCTCATGGAAGGTCAGCGGGACACCGCGGTGGGCGTCCCCTTGTGTATACGGCGACCGATTGGCCGCCGCATCGGTGGGTCCGGTCTGACGTCGACCGGCCTAGAAGAACTTGCGCGCGATCTTCCACGCCTTGTCGGTGTACGGCGGGTAGATCAGCTTGCCCAGGTCGGGCCGCGTCGGCTTGGTCATCACCGACTTCGCGTGGCTGAACTCCAGGAAGCCGTACCGACCGTGGTAGGCACCCATGCCGGACGGTCCGACGCCACCGAACGGCAGCCGGGCCGTGGAGACCTGGAAGATCAGGTGGTTGACCAGCATGCCGCCGGCAGGCACCTCACGGATGAAGCGCTCGCGGACGGCCTTGGCCTTGGTGAACAGGTACGCGGCCAGCGGCTTGGGCCGGGCGTTGACGAAGGCGATGGCGTGGTCGAGCGAATCGACGGTGATCACCGGCAGGATAGGCCCGAAAATCTCCTCGGTCATCACCGGTGCGTCCAGCGGCGGGTCGACCACGACAGTCGGCTGCATGGTGAGCCGCGCCGGGTTGGTTCCGCCGCCGGTGACGACGTCCCCGCCGGTGCCCAGGTAGCTGCTGAGTCGGTTGAACTGCCGCTCGCTGACGATCGGCAGGCCGTCGACGTCGTCGGCGGTGAAAGCCACGATGGCGTCGCGGATCTTGGCGACCAGCTCGTCGCGGATCGGCTTCTCGGCCACCACGTAGTCCGGCGCCACACAGATCTGGCCCGAGTTGACCACCTTGGCGAATGCGATGCGCTTGGCGGCGACATCGATGTCGGCGTCAGCGGCGACGATCACCGGGCTCTTGCCACCGAGTTCCAGCGTGACCGGGGTCAGGTGCTCGGCTGCGGCCGCCATGATCTTCTTGCCGATCTCGGTGCCACCGGTGAACATGATGCGGTCCAGGCCCTGCGCGATGAGTTCCTGGCTGACCACGCCGTCGCCCTCGACCACGGCGACGGCCGAGGTGTCCAGGTACTTCTCGACCAACTCCACCATCAGCCGCGACGAGGCCGGAGCGAACTCAGATGGCTTGAGCACCACGGTGTTTCCCGCGGCGATGGCACCGACGAGCGGGCCCAGCGTGAGGTAGAACGGGAAGTTCCAGGCGCCGATGATCAGCACCGTGCCGTAAGGCTCGTATTCCACCCAGCCACGGCCGGGCAGTTGCGAGCGCTCCAAGAGGCGATAGCGACGTTTCGCCCACTTGTGCAAGTTCTTGGCCGCGTCCTTGGCCTCGGCGATGGTGCCGACGCTGTCCGCGAGCCAGGCCTCGAAGGGCTTGCGGCCGAGATCGGCCTCGAGCGCCTTGGCGATGGCGGTCTCGTTCTCTTCCATCGCCTGGGCCAGCGCGAGCAATTGCTTCTTGCGCCACTGCAGGTCACGGGTGCGCCCGGTGGCGTAGGTCTTGCGTAGGCCGGCGACAACCGCCGGGATATCAGCAGCTGTTGGGCCGACGGATACAGCTGAATCAAGGGTCATGACGAACGTCCTTACGTGAGCCAGGCAACATTCGAATCCTAGCCAACCGGCCGGTTGGTTAGAAGGGCCAGCCGCTCCGGATCAGCGCTTGAGTGCGGTCACGAACGTAGAAAACGCCTTGTCATCGGTGGCATCAACCTGCACCCAGCGATTCAGCCGGCGCATCTCATCCTGGGAGGTGACGGACGTGGACGACCAGCCGTGCGAGTCGAGCCATTGGGCCACGTCGGCGCGATCGGGGTCTTCGTACATCAGGTCCTGCACGTTCATGACCTGTCCCATGCCGAACTGCCCGGCGAGCTTGTCGAACCGATCGCGCATCCGCTGGCGGCGTTCGGCGGCGTGCTCGCCGACCGTCTCGACCGAGATGCGGCTGCCCGGTGCACTCAGCGCGGTGACGTTGTCGAAGAGGCGGTCCTGCGCGTCGGCCGGCAGGTACATCAGCAGCCCTTCGGCCAGCCAGGCGGTCGGCGCCGAATCGTCAAATCCCGCGTCCCGCAACGCTTTCGGCCAGTCGTTGCGCAGGTCGATCGGCAGCTGGTGCAATACCGCGACCGGCGTCGCACCGTGCGCCTTCAAGGTCTGGTCCTTGTACTCCAGCACCTTCGGCTGGTCGATCTCGAAGACCGTCGTGCCGGCCGGCCAAGCCAATCGGTAGGCCCGCGAATCCAGCCCGGACGCCAGGATCACGACCTGCCGAATGCCGGCGGCCGCGGCGTCGGCGAAGTACGCGTCGAAGAAATGCGTGCGCACAGCCTGGTAGTTGCCCATGTGCTCGAGCACCGCGGCGACCTCAGGATCGGCACCGGCCATCCGGTTGTTGAAGTCGGCGTCCAGGATCGTCTCCCACACACCGGTGCCGGCGCCGGCGACCAGGATCTTGGCGAACGGGTCGCGGATCAACGCGTCGTCACGTTCGGATTCCCCGGCCCGCGCTGCGGCAACCATCACCGCCGTCGCGCCGACGCTGCTAGCGATATCCCAGGTGTCGTCGTCGGAGCGTTCGCTGCCCATGTACTAGATGTACCAGCTGACGCCGACCTATTCGGTGACCCGCCACAACTTGTTGGCGAGCAATAGTTCGAGCCGCTCGATGACGGCCGTCAGCTCCTGATGGCTGCCGACATATCCGGCGTAGAAGCCCATCCCCCACATGACGGCGATCAGCATCTCCACCACGGTGGGCACCTCGGTGTCGACGGCCAGCTCACCGCGCTCGATGGCGTCGGTGACAGCCCAGGTCACGAAGTCACGGGAGGCCACGAGCGCGTCGTGCTCCTCCTGGCGCAATTCGGGATGTCGCTGAGCCTCGAGAATCGAGGTCACCAGAAACGCCGCGGCGGATCGGTCCTCGGAGTCACCCTGGATGGCGGCGACGAAGAAGGACGACAAGCGCCTGATGAAGGTGGTCTCCTCCTCGGCCCGGCGACGGCCCGCAGCGACCACCAAGGCGTTGGTCTGATCGAGGACCTCGCCGTACAGCACCCGCTTGTTCGCGAAGTAATGATTGATCGCTGGGCGCGTCAAATCCGCGCGGATGGCGATGGCTTGGAATGTTGCTGCGTCGTAACCGAGTTCACTGAAAACCTCGCGGGCAGCGCGCAGGATGCGCTCACGGGTTTCGGCCGCCTTCGCCGCGGGAGGGCGACCCGGGCCTCGGGTGGCGATGTACGGCATCGTCAAATTGTGCCACAGATCTCGGCCCGGCCCTGCTCGTATGCGAAGCACAGCCGCCAAAATTACTTCTTCCAGCAAACTTGCAGTTATGTCAATGACCGATTGCTGCACAGCGCCAGGTTCGCGGCCGCCGGCCGGTCCCGATCGGTAGCCCGGCCAGGAACGACCCCGCACCGGCGGCGGCCGGGAGAAAGCCGGCCCGGTGGCGTGTCGTTGCCGGCGCACGACGACGTCAGCCAAATTAATGTTGGGCGCCATGGCGGGCGTGGTGTCGCGAGAGTCGCTGGCGGTGCGCTGGCAGCAGCTGCGTGCGCGGCCGCACGACGGTGATCCCGAACATGACGCGCTGCGCCGGGCGACCCGTGCGGGATTGGTGCTGCCGGTCGTCGCGGTCGTCGGACTGGCGGTCGGTACCGCCGTCGGCAGCGGTTCGCAGACGACGCTGTTCGCCATCTTCGGCGCGGTCGCGCTGTTGGTGGTGGTGGATTTTCCCGGCAACCGGCCGGCGCGGGCGCTGGCCTACGCCGGGCTCGGCTTCAACGGTGCGGTCCTGATCACCCTGGGCACGCTGCTGTCCCCGCATCCGTGGCTCGCCGTACCGGCGATGTTCGCCATCGGCGTGCTGGTGACGTTCTCCGGTGTCCTCAGCGAGATCATCGCCGCCGGCCAGCGCTCCACCTTGATGACGTTCGTGCTGCCGGTGTGCACGCCGGCCGGCCCGGTCCCCGATCGACTGCTCGGCTGGGCGGTGGCCTGGACCATTGCCGTCCCCGCCGCCCTGTTCCTGCTGCCGCCCACGCATCACGACGACCTGCGCAAGCACGCGGCGCAGGTGTGCCGGCTGCTGGCGGCCCGGCTGGAGGGGTCGGCGACGGCTCAGGAGCTCTCCGATGCGATGGAGGCGCTGGGTGACAACTTCCTTGGCGCCGATTTCCGCCCGGTCGGTTTGACCGCCGGCAGTCGCGCCCTGGTGCGGGTGGTCGACGATCTGCGCTGGCTGTGCGACCGTGCCACCGACGCCACCGGCTCACTGCTGGCGGAGACCCGTGGGCCGGCCATTCGGGTATTGAACGACTGCGCCCGGGTGCTGAGCACGCCGCAGGCCGAGGGCCGCGATCGCTACCGCGCCGATCTGGCCGAGGCGCTGACCGCCCATCGGGCCGCGACCCGCGGGCGCTACCGCGAGGACATCGAATTGATCCGGGGCGAGCCCGACGACCTCCTGGCCGTCGCGGCCGGCCGAAAACTGTTGCGGCTACGGACCTTCTCGGCATGTGTGGGGGCCACCGGCCGGGTCATCGGGTTGGCGGCCGACGCCGACGCCCGCCCGGTGTGGGCCCGCGTCCTGGGTCGGCGATTGCCGGTATCCGGGAACTTCGACCGAGTGTTGTCCGAATCCCAGGCCGTGTCCGCCATCCCGTCGGGGTTCGTCGCGACCCGGGCTGTGGTGGTGCAGAACAGCCTGCGCACCGGCATCGGGTTGGCCGTGGCGGTGGCGGTCGTTCATCTGTTTCCCCTGCAGCACGGATTCTGGATCGCCATGGCGTCCCTGTCCGTGCTGCGCAGCAGTGCGCTGACCACCGGGACGCGCGTCGTGCGTGCGGTCGGCGGCACCGCGATCGGGTTCCTGCTCGGCACCGTGGTGATCCACCTGATCGGAGCGAATCCCGTCCTGCTGTGGTTGCTCCTGCCGATCGTGGCGTTTGGTTCCGCCTATGTGCCCGACGTGTTTTCGTTCGTCGCGGGCCAGGCGATGTTCACGATGTTGGTGCTCACGATCTACAACCTGCTCAGTCCGGCGGGCTGGCGGGTCGGGCTGATCAGGCTCGAGAACGTCCTGGTCGGCGCCGCGGTGGGCGTCGTGGTGTCGCTGCTGCTGTGGCCGCGAGGTTCAGCGGCGGTGGTGCAGCGCACGCTGGACTCGGCGCGCACCGCCGGCACGCGGTACCTGATCGCCGCCGTGCGGCGGGTGACCCGCGGCGCATCCGAGGCAGCCACCGACCGGGTGCACGCACTGAGCCATGACGCCCTGACCGCCTCTCGCACCGTGGATGATGCTGTGCGCCACTTTCTTTCGGAGAGCAGTGGGGCCACGGAGTTGCGGGCGCCGGTGGTCCGGGCCGCCAATCAGACGGTCCGGTTGCGGGCGGCGGCCGACCTCATCGCTGACGTCGTGCCGCCGCCCCTGGCCCCGTACCCGGCTGCCCGTGCCGTACTGGAAGAGCACACCGCCTCGATCTGCGCCCGAATCTCGGGCACCGAAGATCCCGGCGCCGCAGAGCGCAGCCCGATCAGTGACGACTTCGTGCTGGCTCTGCGCGCCGAGTCCGGAGGCGGAACCTTGTCGGTCGAGGCCGCGCTGCCTCTGGTGACCGTCGCGGCCAGCCTCGGTGAGTTGGAGCTGCTCTACCCCGCGCCCTCTTGATCAGCGGCCGGGCCGGTGCGGCTTCAACGCATTCGGCGGAATCTGGCCGAACTTGCCGGACTGGAAGTCCTCGAACGCCTCGATGAGCTCCGACTTGGAGTTCATCACGAACGGGCCGTAGTGGAAGACCGGTTCCCGGATCGGCTGGCCCCCGAGCAACAGCACCTCGAGCGCGGGCCGGTTGGAGTCCTGGCCCGCATCGGCAGCGACGGTGATGCGGTCCCCCGGTCCCAGCACGGCCAGCTGGCCCTGGTGGATGGGGTGCCCGACGGGTCCGACCGTGCCGCGTCCGGAGAGGATGTAGACGAGCGCGTTGAACTTGCGGTTCCACGGCACGTCCAGTCGAGCTCCGGGCGCAATTGTGGCGTGCGCCATGGTGATTGGCGTGTGCGTCCCACCCGGGCCCGTGGCGTCGCCGATCTCACCGGCGATGACGCGCACAAGTGCGCCGCCGTCGTCGGAGGACAACAGGGTCACGTCGGTGCCCTCGATGGCCTGGTACCGGGGGGCGGCGAACTTGTCCTTCTTGGGCAGGTTCACCCACAGCTGCAGGCCGTGGAACAGGCCACCGCTCTCGACGAGTTCGGCAGGCGGCGTCTCGATGTGCAGGATGCCCGATCCGGCGGTCATCCACTGCGTGGCGCCGTCGGTGATCAGGCCGCCGCCACCGTGTGAATCCTGGTGCGCGAAGCGGCCGTCGATCATGTACGTCACGGTCTCGAAGCCGCGGTGCGGGTGCCAGTCGGTGCCCGTCGGTTCGCCGGGCTCGTACTCGACCTCACCCATCTGGTCCATGTGGACGAACGGATCGAGGTCGGCCGGGCTCACCCCGGCGAAGGCGCGGACCACCGGGAAGCCCTCGCCCTCGTAACCACGCGGGCCGGTGGTGATGGACCGCACCGGACGTTCTGTCTCACTCGGTGCGGCGGGAGCAATACGCGGCAAGCTGATCGTGTCAGCAGTGATAGCAGGCATGTCACCTATAACCGGACCATAGTCCGATTAATTCCGGATGGCAACAGCGCAGGTCAACGCCCAGCCAGCGCCGCAATCGCGACACTGCGCGCCTCGTCCGACGACTCCGCCGCCAGCGCGGCATCGGCGGCCGCCCGGCACTGATCGAGCGTCACCCCCGACAGCGCCGCACCGACCGCGCGGACCGCGGCAGCCGCCGTCGACAGTGACGTCACGCCCAGCCCGACCAGCACGCACGCCAGCGCCGGATCAGCCGCGGCCTCTCCACACACGCCGACCGGCTTGCCCTGCTCCTCGCCCGCCTTGGCCGCCGCGTGCACCAGCGCCAGCACCGCCGGCTGCCACGGGTCGCTCAACGTCGCCAGGTCGGCCGACATCCGGTCGGCCGCCATCGTGTACTGCGTCAGATCATTGGTGCCGATCGACAGGAAGTCGACGTACCGCAAGATCCGGTCGGCCAGGAGCGCGGCGGCGGGCACCTCGATCATCACACCGGGCGTCAGACCGAAAGACCGCACCTGCACCGCAAAGGCTTTCGCTTCCGCCGGCGTCGCGATCATCGGGGCCATCACCCACGGACGCTGTCCAGTCGCCGCGGCCGCAGCCGCGATCGCCTGGAGCTGTCGGGTCAGCAGCTCCGGATTGCCCTGGGCGATGCGGATGCCGCGCACCCCCAGCGCCGGGTTGGCCTCATCGGCATGCCCGGCGAATCGCAGCGGCTTGTCCGAACCCGCGTCGAGGGTGCGCACTACCACTTTTCGCTCCGGGAACGCCGCCAGCACGTCTCCGTAGATTTGCGCCTGCTCGTCGACGGTCGGTTCGAGATCCCGATTCAGGAAGCACAATTCGGTCCGGAACAGCCCGATGCCCTCCGCCGGGGTCGCGGCGGCCGCGTGCGCGGCGGCGCCGTCCTGCACGTTGGCGAGCACCGCTACCCGATGCCCGTCAGCGGTGGATCCGGGGCCACGCCAGCTGTCGGCAAGGTCGGACTCACGCCGCGCCTGCGCCACGGCCTCGGCAGCCGCGGTCGCGTCGGGCTCGATCGCCACCGTCCCGTTGGTGCCGTCCACCAGCACCATCGCGCCCGACCGCACCTGCTCGAGACCGGAAACGGCTACCACGCACGGAATGCCCAGCTGGCGGGCGATGATCGCGGTGTGACTGGTCGGCCCGCCCAGGCTGGTCACCAACGCCACCACCAGCTGCGGGTCCAGCCCGGCCGTGTCCGCGGGCGCCAGGTCCTCGGCGCACAGCACCGACGGCACGTCCGGCACCGGCACCCCCGGCTCGGGAAGTCCGCGCAGTTCGGCGATCACGCGATCCCGGATATCCCTGAGGTCGGCGACCCGTTCGGCCATCAATCCGCCCATCCGGGTGAACATCTCGACGAACTGGTCTGCCGTCGCGACGACGGCCCGCACCGCGGACATGCCGTCGGCGATGCGCTTGTCCGTCGCCGCCGCCCAGGCCCGGTCCTGCGCCAGCGTCGCCGTCGTGGCCAACACCTCCGCGGCCGCTCCAGTCGCCTTGGCCGCCCGGGTCCGAAGGCGGTCCGCGACGGTGACCGAAGCGGCCGCGAAGCGATCCCGCTCCCCCGCGCGCTCCGGCTCCCCCAGTTCAACGGGCGCGGCGTCGGCCTCGGGCGTGGGTCGCGCCCCTGGCCACAGCACCGGCGCGTAACGCACTCCGCCGACTGCGGGAACTCCGCGCAGCACCACCGGTGGGCCGCCGGTTTCCACGTCGACTGGCATTGGCTGTGGCGTCGGGGCCGGGCTCACAGATGTCTGGCTCATGTGATGTAGATTACTCCGAACCGTTGACAAGTCAACATATCCAAGCGTAAAACAAACAATACAAAGATCGAATCGGATGTGTTCCCACAATCTTGGAGGGTCATGTACGCGGAAGAACGGCAGCAGGCCATCGCCTCGCGAGTGCTCGCCGACGGCCGCGCCTCGGTCAACGAACTGGCAGACGCCTACGACGTCACCACAGAAACGGTGCGCCGCGACCTCGACGTCCTCGACAAAGCGGGGGTCATCCGCCGCGTGCACGGGGGAGCGGTGCCGGCCCGCACACTGCACCTGGTGGAGCAGGGCGTGGTCCAGCGCGATTCCACCCAGACCCAACAGAAGGCCGCGATCGCCGCCGCGGCGGTTGCCCTGCTGCCCGCCACCGGCGGGACGGTGCTGATCGACGCCGGCACCACCACCGCGCGCATCGCCGAGCTCATCCCCACCGACCGCGACCTGGTCATCATCACGAACTCGATTCCCGCGGCCGCGAAGCTGACGTCCAACCCGACAATCTCCCTGCAACTGCTGGGCGGCCGGGTCCGCAGCCTGACCCAGGCCGTGGTGGGGGAGCAGGCGCTGCGAACCCTCGACTCCCTGCGCGTCGACGTCGCCTTCCTCGGCACCAACGGCATCACCGTCCGGCACGGCTTCTCCACCCCCGACAGTGACGAGGCCGCCATCAAGCGCGCCATGGTCAAGTGCGCCAATCACGTTGTGGTGACGGCTGATTCGAGCAAGTTCGGCCGCGAGGACCTGGTCAGTTTCGCACCGCTGTCGGCCGTACGGACCGTCGTCACCGACAACGAGATCCGCGATCACGAGCGCCGCCAACTCGTCGACGCCGGAGTCGACGTCATCTGCGCGGAGGCCGGCTCGTGATCGTCACCGTCACCCTCAACCCCAGCCTGGACCGCACCCTCTCCCTCGACGAACCGCTGACCAGGGGAGCGGTACACCGCCTGATCCCCGTCTCCACCGAGCCAGGGGGCAAGGGCGTCAACGTATCTCGCGCGCTGACGCAGAACGGTGTCGACACCGTCGCCCTGCTGCCGGCCGCCGACCACGATCCGATCCTGGCGGAGCTGCGGACCCGCGGGGTGCCGTTTCACAACATCGACATCCCCGGCACCGTGCGCAGCAATCTGACGATCACCGAAAATGACGGCACCACAACCAAACTCAACGAGCCCGGGGCACATCTGGATGACGCCGCCCTGGCGGCGCTGACCGCAGTCGTCCGTGATCACGCGGCGCGGGCCACCTGGGTGGTGCTGTCCGGATCGCTGCCGCCGGGCGTTCCGGACGGCTGGTACGCCGACATCGTCGCCCAGCTGGCGGCGCTGCCGTGCCGCGTCGCGGTGGACACCTCCGAACGGCCGCTCACCGCACTGGCCGACGGCTTCGCGACCGCGGCGCCCGATCTGATCAAGCCCAACTCCGAGGAACTCGCGTGGTTGACCGGACGCTCAGCACACGAGCTGGAAGAGGCTGCCGCACAAGGTGATCCACTGCCGGTGATCGCCGCCGCCCAGCAACTCGTCACGCGCGGGGCGCACACCGTGCTCGTCACCCTCGGCGGCGCCGGCGCGGTCCTGGTCGACCACGACGGCGTGTGGGCGGCAACGGCCCCGTCCATCGTGCCGCGCAGCACTGTCGGCGCGGGTGACGCATCGCTGGCGGGATATCTCGCCGCCACCATCGCCGGCGCTCCGCCCGCGCAGCGGCTCCAGACGGCCGTTGCCTACGGCAGCGCAGCTGCCTCGTTGCCAGGTTCCGCACTGCCCAACCCGGAGCAGATCGATGTGAAAACCGTTCGCGTACAGGCAGTCACCTCTGCCTCAGCCATTCTCTGATCCCGTTCTAATCAAAGGAACACCCATGCCGATCATCACCTCGGACCTCGTCGCACTCGACGTCGACGCCGGTCCAGACAAGCAGAATGTGATCGAACTGCTGGCCGGCCGGATGGCCGCGGCCGGCCGCGCCACCAACCGCGACGGACTCATCGAGGCCGCACTGGCGCGCGAATCCCAGTCCGCCACCGGCCTTCCCGGCGGCATCGCGATCCCGCACTGCCGATCGCCCCATGTCGACGACCCGACCATCGCTTTCGCCCGGCTGGCACCCGCGGTCCCGTTCGGCGCGCCCGACGGTCCCGCTGACCTGGCGTTCCTCATCGCGGCCCCGGAATCGGGCGGTGCCGAGCACATGAAGCTGCTGTCCAGCCTGGCCCGGGCGCTGGTGCGCAAGGACTTCGTCGAACAGCTCCGTGCCGCGGGCACGGACGCCGAGGTGGTCGCTCTCGTCGAGGGCGTCGTCAGCCCGGCACCCGCAGCCCCAGTCGCACCGCCGACCCCGGCCCCTGCGCCCGAATCGGCGCCCGCCGCCTCACTCGTCGCAATCACCGCCTGTCCCACCGGAATTGCGCACACCTACATGGCCGCCGATGCCCTGAAACTGGCCGCCGACCGCGCGGGAGTGCGCTTCAGCGTCGAAACCCAAGGGTCGTCCGGCTCGACCCCACTGTCGGCCGAGACCATCGCCGCAGCCGACGCCGTCATCTTCGCCACCGATGTCGGGGTCAAGGACAAGCAGCGGTTCGCCGGCAAGCCCGTCGTCGCCTCGGGCGTGAAGCGGGCCATCAACGAACCCGACACCATGATCGCCGAAGCCGTTGCCGCGGCCAAGGATCCGCGGGCCGCCCGAGTGCAGGGCGATGCAGCGGCCGCCGCGCCCACCGATGCCCGCAGCGGGCTGGGTTGGGGCACGCGGCTGCGCCAGATCCTGCTGACAGGTGTCAGCTACATGATTCCGTTCGTCGCGGCCGGCGGCCTGCTGATCGCGTTGGGGTTCCTGTTCGCGGGCTACGAGATCGCCAACAAGCCTGCCGGGCAAACTGATTCACTCGCGCACATCATCGCGACCACCAATTCACTGACCAACCTGCCGACCGGCGGACTCCCGCAGTACCTCGGTGCGGTGCTGTTCACACTCGGCGGGCTGGCCTTCGGATTCCTCGTCCCGGCCCTCGCGGGCTACATCTCGTTCGCCATCGCCGACCGTCCCGGTATCGCACCGGGTTTCACCGCCGGTGCGGTGGCCGTCGCCGTCGGGGGCGGATTCATCGGCGGCATCGTCGGCGGGCTGATCGCCGGGTTCTCCGCACTGTGGATCGGATCGTTCAAAGTGCCCCAGTGGTTCCGCGGCCTGATGCCGGTGGTGGTGATCCCGCTGGGCGCCTCACTGATCGTCGGCCTGTCGATGTTCCTGCTGCTGGGCCGCCCCTTGGCCGCCGTCACCTCGGGCCTGACCCACTGGCTCGGCAGCATGACCGGCAGCTCACTGGTCCTGCTGGGCGTCATCCTCGGCCTGATGATGTGCTTCGACCTGGGTGGCCCGGTCAACAAGGCGGCCTACGCCTTCGCCGCCGCCGGACTGAACATGAGCGACGTCGCGTCGCTGCGGATCATGGCCGCCGTCATGGCCGCCGGGATGGTGCCGCCGCTGGCCATGGCGTTGGCCTCGGCCGTCCGGCCCCGGCTCTTCACCGAACCTGAGCGCGAAAACGGCAGGGCCGCTTGGCTTCTCGGCGCGTGCTTCATCACCGAGGGCGCCATCCCGTTCGCCGCGGCCGACCCGCTGCGGGTCATCCCGTCGATGATGTTCGGCGGCGCCGTCACAGGGGCCCTGGTGATGACGTTCGACGTGACCTCCAAGGCGCCGCACGGCGGCATCTTCGTCTTCTTCGCCATCGACCACCTCATCTGGTTCGTCGTGGCGGTGCTCGTCGGAGCCGTCTGCAGCGCACTGGCGGTCATCGTCGCCAAGAGCGCGGGCAGGGCAGTCCCAACGGCCGAAGCCACCGCATCCCTGCAGCCCACCGGCAGCTGAACAACTTCCAGATCAGACAACCAACCCAACCCCACAAAGGAGAAGCCATGCCCAGCAAGACCGTCACCGTCGGATCCGCCATCGGCCTGCACGCCCGTCCGGCGGCCGTCATCTCCGAGGCCGTCGTCAACTCCGGCGCGCAGGTAACCCTCGCGGTCGACGGCGGCGAACCCGTGGACGCCGGCTCGGCGCTCATGATCATGACGCTCGGGGCCGGCAACGGCGCCCAGGTGACGGTGGCTTCGGACGACGAAACCGCGCTCGCGGTGGTCGCCGACCTGGTGTCGCAGGACCTCGACGCCTGACGCGCACCGCTCGGGGCCACTCCCAGCGGCCACAGAAAGCGCACTGAGCCCCCGCTACACACCACTAGTATGAATTCGTGCTACATGGTTACGGGGAAGGCATCGCGGTTCACGCAGATGTCGTAGCAGGGAAAATGTCACGGGGGACTCGGAAGTTCACGAGCGGTCGTCCCCATGGTGGGGGCGGTAGCTCGTGCGTCGTCTAGCCGCCGTCGCTGCGGCGTTGCTGCTGGCTGTCGCCAGCGCGCCGCCCGCACTGGCCATCGAACCGCCGGCCATCGACCCTGGCGCCGTCCCTCCCGACGACACCGGCCCCGATCAAGCGATGGAGCAGCGCAAGATCTGCTCCGCGCCGGCTGTGCTGCCGAACTCGAACTTCGCCGACAAGCCGTGGGCGGCCGACTATCTGCACCTCGCGGAGGCGCAGAAATTCGCCACCGGGGCGGGCGTCACCGTCGCGGTCATCGACACGGGCGTGAACGCCTCGCCGCGCGTGCCCGCCGAACCCGGCGGCGACTTCGTCGACAAGGGCGGCAACGGCCTGTCGGACTGCGATGCCCACGGCACCCTGACGGCCTCGATCATCGCCGGCCGCCCGGCGCCGACGGACGCATTCATCGGCGTCGCCCCCGAGGCCCGCATCCTGTCGCTGCGCCAGACCTCGGAGGCCTTCCAGCCGAAGGACTCACGCAGCGATCCGAACGACCCCAACACCACCCAGACCGCCGGGTCGCTGCGCAGCCTGGCGCGCGCCATCGTGCACGCGGCGAATCTCGGTGCCCAGGTAATCAACATCTCAGAGGCCGCCTGCTACAAGGTGACCCGCGCCATCAACGAGACCACTGTGGGTTCGGCCATCGCCTATGCGGTGAACGTCAAGAACGCCGTGGTCATCGTGGCCGCCGGCAACACCGGCCAGGACTGCAACCAGAATCCGCCGCCGGACGCCGCGACGCCGTCGGACCCGCGGGGCTGGAAGCAGGTGCAGACCATCGTCTCGCCGGCCTGGTATTCGCCGTTGGTGCTGACCGTCGGCGGCGTCGGGCCACAGGGCCAGCCGAGCACCTTCTCGATGTCGGGCCCATGGGTCGGTGCCGCCGCGCCGGCCGAAGGCGCCACCGCGCTGGGCTATGACGGCAATCCGGTCAACGCACTGACCGGGCAGGACGGCCCCATCCCCATCAACGGCACCTCGTTCGCCGCGGCGTACGTCTCGGGGCTGGCCGCCCTGCTACGGCAGCGTTTCCCTGACCTGACCGCCGCGCAGATCGTCACTCGGATCACCGCGACCGCGCGGCATCCCGGTGGGGGGGTAGACAACTACGTCGGGGCCGGCGTCGTCGACCCGGTGGCGGCGCTGACCTGGGATGTGCCCGCCGGCCCCAAGCAGGCGCCCTACCAGGTCAAGAGCATTCCGCCGCCGGTATACATCCCGCCGCCGGACCGCGGACCCATCACGATGGTCGTGGTGGCCGGTGCCGCACTGGTCGTGCTGCTCGGCCTGGGCGCGGTGACCCGTCGGGCGCTGAGGCGCCGATGAGGCACTTCGGGTTCCGCTTCACCACGGGGCACCTGCTGTGGGCGGCGACGCTCGTGCCCGCCGTCGTGCTGCTGTGCATGCATTTCGACCTGCTGTGGCTGGGCATCACGCTGGGCGTGCTGATCGCGCTGTTCTCCGTCCTCGCCATCCGCGGGCGACGGCTGACGGGCTGGATCGCCGCGATGTTCGCGTGGCAGCGCCGGCGCAAGGTGGCCCTGCCCGCACCGTCCGAGCCGGCCGTCGGCGCGACGGTCATGCCCGGCGATCACGTGGCCGTGCGCTGGCTGGGAGATCACCTGATCTCGGTGGTCGAGTTGGTACCGCGGTCGTTCACCCCGACGGTGATCGTCAACGGCGAGGCCTTCACCGACGACAACCTGAACACCCGGCTGGTGGAGCAGTTGCTCGCGGCGCATGCGCCCGACCTGGAGGCCGACATCGTCTCGGCCGGCTACCGCGTCGGCAAGACCGCCCCGTCGAGCGTCGTCGCGCTGTACGAACAGGTGGTCGGGCCCTACGCCGCGCCGGCGAACCGTCGAACCTGGATCGTGTTGCGAGCCAATCCCGACGAGACCCGCCGCTCGGCAATGCGCCGCGGCACCGGGGTGTCCGGCCTGGCCAGTTACCTGGTGGCGACCACGACCCGGATCGCCGACCAATTGGCGAGTCACGGCATCGACGCCCGCCCGGCCCGCAGCTTCGAGGAATTCGATCGGGCGACCGCGATCGGGGGCCGCCCCGGGCCGACCACACGATCACCCGAGTGCGGGTCAAGCCGGGTCAGGCCCCGACAGCGACGGTGCTGCTGACGACGCTGGCCACGCCGACGACGCCCCGCGGGTTCTCGTGCCTGTTCGGTGGACAGCGCGCCGCGCTGGAGGGGCTGAGCCCGATCACCGACCGGCACTACGAGCTGCCGATCGGCTCGGCCGGCGTGCTGGTGGGGGAGACCGCCGACCGCTACCCGGTGTACATGCCGTTCGACAACGTCGATTCCACGATCAACCTCGGTGACGCGCACCTGTTCACGCAGTTCGTGGTCCGCTCGGCGGCAGCGGGCGCCGTCGTCACCCTGGCACCGCAGTTCAAGGAATTCGCGGGGTTCATCAATGCCCGGATCGGGAACGTCCCCAAGGTGGCGTGGCCGAATGCCACCACCTACCTGGGGCCACATCCGGGAATTTCACGAATTCTGTTGCGCCACAACTTTATCGACACTCCGCGTCACCGTCAGCTGCCCATCCAGCTGATCAACCCGCGCGAAGAGAGCCGGTTCCAGATGGCGTTGGAGAAGTAGGGGGGAGCAGGGAGATGTCCGGAAAAGTCAAAGTCTCCTCGGAGACCCTAAGGACCAAGGCCAGCGAGGTCGACGTGGCGCTGCCGACGCTGCCGCCCGGCCCGCAGGCCCCGTCCGCGCTGAAGATCTCGCAAGACGCGACCAATCTGATCAAAGAGAACTTGAACCACCTGTCCGAGATGCTCGCCGCCGGACGCAGCCAGAATCAGCGGCTGGCCGCGATGCTACGGGCCGCCGCCGACGCGTACGACGCCGCCGATGCCAGCGGCAAAGCAAACATCGAGGGCGGCAACAGCGCGCCGGCGCCGGTCAGCGCCAACCTGCCGGTCGCCGTTCCGGCTCCGGAAGATCGCAAGTGCGGCCCTAACGGGCCTGGTGACGACGGGATGGATTGGCAGGACGCCGCGCGGCAGATCAACTCCACCGATCAGGGCATCTCCCTCGGCAGTTTCGTCACCCAGATGAATACCACCGCAACGCAATTGGCTGCTATGGCAGACAAGTACACGATGGCAGGCACCGACTGGGAGGGCGACGCTGCCGAGGCCGCAGAGAAGGCAATGCGGGACTACGGGACCTGGCTGCACGGCATGTCCGAGACCGCCGGGCAAGTCGCCAAGCAGGCGAGCACGCTCATCGAAATTCACGGCGGCAAGCGCGACGAACATCCGAGCTTGGCGGACGTGGCCCACTTCGAGCAACTGCTCAACGACATGTGGGAGACCGGGGCCCAGTGGCTCGGCATGTCCGAGTTCCAGGAGCGGTCGGACAATGTCCGCAAGGCGTACGCCACCCAGGCCAGCTTCCAACCGATCAATCCGCCGCACCCGCCCGACCTGGGCTACAAGTCGCCGGCCGTAAAGCCGGGGGATGTGGCGAAGAAAGACGACAAGAACAACGGCGACGGCCGCGGTCAGACACCTGGCGGCGGTTCGCCGTCCGGAGGCGGCGGCGGGACACCGAGTGGCGGACAACCGTCGATGCCGGAATCGCCGAGCGTCAGTCCCGCGAGCGCCGGAGCCCAGAAGCCTGAGAGCGGTGGATCACCTTCTGGCGGTTCGCCTTCCGGCGGCGGCTCGCCGTCGGGTGGTTCAGGACAGGGTTCGCCGAGCGGAGGCATGCCCGGCGGCTTGGGCGGCGACAAACCGGAGATGCCGAGCCTGCCCGACGGCCCGAGCGTGAGCCCGGCGTCAGCCGGCGGCGGCGCGGGCGGGGGATCCGGCGGCGGTGGCGGCGGGCTGGGTGGCCAGCCCCTGCAGCCGGCGGCCGTCGCACCGGCGACGGGCGCTGGTGGTGCGGCAGCGGGC
>NZ_JBFUJW010000011.1:0-126241 GCF_056555145.1 Mycolicibacterium sp. P4_G11 | reverse complement strand
TCACCACCGCGCTCGAGGGCTACATCCGCTGGTACAACACCGAACGCATCTCGACAAAACTCAAGGGCCTGAGCCCGGTCCAATACCGGGCCCAGGCCCTTAAGTCCTAAGCTCCCAAAGTCAGAGTCCAACTTTCGGGGACCACTTCACTCCTGCAGGAATTGGGGGTCTTCACGACTGCTTGTGAGGGCTAAGGCGAGCCCTCTGCGATCCGGCGGACCGCGTCGATGAACACGTCGATCTCCTCGAACGTGTTGTAGAACGCGAACGACGGACGCACCGTCGCTTCGAGTCCCAGGCGCCGCAGGATGGGCTGGGCGCAGTGGTGCCCGGCCCGCACCGCGATGCCCTCGGCGTTGAGCGCCTTGCCGACCTCCAACGGTTCGTGCCCGGCCAGCACGAAGGACAGCACGCTGGCCTTCTCGTCGGCCGTGCCCACCAGTCGGACTCCTGGAATGGCCGCCAACCGTGGGGTGGCGTACTCCAGCAGGGCGTGCTCGTAGGCCGCAATCCGTTCGATGCCAATGCGTTCCACGTACCGGATCGCCTCACCGAGTCCGACCGCATCGGCGATGTTGCCGGTGCCGGCCTCGAACTTGTTCGGCGGACCCTGGAACACCGAACGCTCCAGCGTCACGTCGGCGATCATGTTGCCGCCACCCTGCCAGGGCGGGGTTTCGGCGAGCACGTCCTCGCGTCCGTACAGCACCCCGATGCCCGTCGGCCCGAAGATCTTGTGCCCGGAGAACACGAAGAAATCCGCGCCGAGTTCGGCCACATCGATCGGGATGTGCGGGACGGACTGGGCCCCGTCGATCAGCACCCTGGCCCCGTAGCGGTGACCCAGCTCGACGATCGTCTTGACCGGTGTCACCGTGCCCAGTGCGTTCGAGACCTGCGTGGCCGCAACCAGTTTCGTTCGCGGGCCCAGCAGGTCCTCGAACTCGCTGAGCAGCAGGTTGCCGGCGTCGTCGACCGGGGCGACCTTGATGACCGCGCCCGTCTGCTGCGCAATCAGTTGCCACGGAACGATATTGGCGTGATGCTCGAGGTGAGTGATGACAATTTCGTCACCCGGTCCCAGGTGCTTGCCACCCCACGAGTAGGCCACCAGGTTGATGGCCTCGGTGGTGCCGCGGACGAAGATGATCTCCTCGGTCTTCGACGCCCCGATGAACCGCCGTACCGCCTCGCGGGCGTCCTCGTAGGCGTCCGTCGCCCGCGCCGCCAACTCGTGTGCGGCGCGGTGGATGTTCGAGTTCTCGTGGGCGTAGAAGTACGCCAGCCGGTCGATGACCGACTGTGGCTTCTGCGTCGTGGCCGCGTTGTCGAACCAGATCAGCGGCTTGCCGTTGACCGTCTCCTTGAGGATCGGGAAATCGGCGCGGATCGCGTGGACATCGAAGACCTCGTGATCGTCGGGGATGGATGGGACGGGCTCGACCGGCTCAGGAGCCGCCGCAGGGGACTGCAGGAAGTAGTAACTCCCGGCATCCTCGGACGGCGCCGGTGCTCCCGACCATCCCAGATCCGGCACCGACGGCACCGTCCCCGGCCAGGTCGGAGCACTCCCTCGTGGAGCGGGGGGAGCGGATGGCGGACCCGAAGCCAGTACACCCGGCACCGTCGGGACCAGGCCCGTCGGTACCGCGAACGCCTCCAACCCACCGAACGGCGCGACCGGACTCACCGCGTTACCGCGCGGCGCGACCGGTGCCGTGCCCGGCGGAATCCCTTCCGGCCCAGGCGAAGTCGGCGCCGGAACCAGTACCTCCGGCACCGACACGAACTCGCCGGGGGTCCCCGGGTGTGCCAGACCGGCGGCGGTGGCGCCCGCCGACGTCGCCGTGGTGGCATCCGGGGCCACCCCGCGCGGTGCCACCTGGGTGGTCACCGGCGGGCTGTCCGGTCCGGGGCGGAAGCTGGTGGCGAACAGCTGGCTGGCCAGTGCCGACAGGGCGTCCTCGCTCAGCGGCAGGTCACTTGTACTCATGGAAGTGGTCCACTCCGACGTCCTCGAGGACCGCCAGTGCGTCGTCGGTGAGCACCGCCAGCGACGAGTACAGGGTGACCAGGTAGGACGCGATCGCCGACCGGTTGATGCCGGTGAAGCGCACCGACAGGCCCGGGGCCTGCTCGCCGACCAGGCCCGGCTGGAACAGGCCGACGACACCCTGGCGCTCCTCACCGGTGCGGACCAGGACGAACTTCGTCTTCCCGTCCACGACCGGCACCTTGTCCGACGGGATGATCGGGATGCCGCGCCAGGTGATGAACTGGGCGCCGAACAGGCTGACCACTGGTGGCGGCACGCCGCGACGGGTGGCTTCCCGGCCGAACGCCGCCACGCCGAGCGGGTTGGTGAGGAAGAACGCGGGGGTCTTCCACACCTTGGTGATCAGCGAGTCGAGATCGTCCGGGGTCGGGGTGCCGCGCAGCGTCTGGATCGTTTGCTCGGGGGTGACCTGCGACAGCAACCCGTACTCCGGGTTGTTGATCAGCTCGGACTCCTGGCGCTCCTTGATGGTCTCGATGGTCAGCCGCAGCTGTTGGGCGACCTGGTCGTGCGGGCTGGAGTACAGGTCGGAGACCCGGGTGTGCACGTCGAGCAGCGTCGAGATGGAGCGCAGCGTGTACTCGCGGGGGCTGGTCTCGTAGTCGACGTAGGTCTCCGGCAACGGGTCCTCGTTGCCCGAACCCTGCTCGGCCGCAATGGCGACCTGCTCGGGGTTGACCACGCGGTTGACGCGGTAGATGCCGGCCTCGACAGGCACCCAGCTCAGCAGGTGCAGCAGGAATCGCGGGGTGATGGTCGACAGTTGTGGAACTGTCTTGGTGGCATTGGCAAGCTGCCTTGCGGCGAGATCGCCGAGGGCCTGCGATTCGTTCTGCGCAGACGTCATGAAGCTACCTCCGACGGGTCGGTGTGTTGGGGGATGCGGCGGCCACGTTACGGCTTTGTTGGGGTTCCCACAGGGTTAGCGCGCATCACGGTTATAACCCGATTTGCTGTGACGAATTCGGCCGTGGCTTTTCCGCGCGAGTGCCGTATGGTAGGCGGCATGACCCACGACGGATCGCTGCGCATGCCCATGCGGCGCTGCTTCGTCGTGCCGTGTTGTTGTTGTTGATTTTCTGACGCCGGCCCTCTGCGTTCTGCCCGCCCATCTTCTGGCGGAGCACGTATACGCGCTGTTCACAGCCTCCAGAAAGCAACACAGCAATGTCTTCCTCTCTGCTCGAATCCACCCGCACCTCCGTGGCGGTCCGCCGGACCGTGCGCCGGGACGCCGAGGTCACCCGGATGACCCGGTACCGCGGCGGCACGTACTCGTCGACCGTCGACACCGTGGTGTTCGCGGACGGGACCAGCGCGCGCACCGACCTGATCCGGCTCAATCCGAACATCGACGCGTACTCGCTGGACTTCCTCGGAGTGGCCCCGACCCGGCCCTCGCAGTACCGGCCCGCGAACTGGTCGGCGGTCCCCAACGTGGCAGCGCGCGCCTTCGAGGCCGAGGTGGACTGGATCATCCGCAACTCGTACCCCACGCTGGGCACCGCCGCGCTGAGCCGTCGGGTCCGGGCGGCCGGCCACCTGAGCGGTGACGCGCACCTGGCCGAGCACGAGGCCATTGCCGCGACGCAGGCCGCGATCTGGCATTTCACCAACGGCCTGCGGTTGGACAACCGCCCGCTCAATGTTCCCGTCGCCGTCACCCAGGAGCCGGGCGCCGTCACCTTCGAGTTTGACGGCGAGCCCCAGTTGGGCAGCTACACCGTCGAGTTGACCAGCGACGCCGCGGTCTCGCTGGTGCTGCAGAAGTCGGTCGACGGCACGTCGTGGCGCGACGTCGCCGCGTCGGGGCTCAACGTCGCGGCCGGTTACGGGCGCCACCGCCGGGGCATCGGAGTCGGGGCCACCGCATCGGACAGCCGCCCGGGCCGTCAGCACCGCGGGTACCGCTTCTACCGGCTGCAGGTGCTCGCCGACCGCGACGCATTCGTCGATATCGAAGAGGTGAGCTTCACCCTCGACGGGTCCGGCAACTACCGCAACGCCGAACGCGTTGTCGCGCTGTACAACTACCTCGTCGCCGGTGCCGAGGCGGCCCGGAGCCTGACAGTGGTGCCGCGGCTGATCGCCGACCGCGCGGTGGTCGGCGACATCGTCGGCCCGTTCCGGTTCGAGGCCACCGACGCCGCCGCGCTCACTGCTGTGGGCGGCACCCTCGTCGACGCGGCAGGGGAGCCCATCACCACGCCGGTGGTCCCCGGCAGCGACATCTATCTGCGTCCCGCGCCTGCGGTTCGCCGCGTGACCGTCACCGCGAGTGTGCCTGCGGCACAGAACGGATTCGGCGGCCGGGTCATCACCGGCGTGGCATACGACAGCAGCCTGACGCCCGTCGCACTCGCCGTGCCGACCCCGACCGTCATCGACTTCGAGCTCACGTTCTGACCCGTGGTTTCGGCGTGATTCGTAACGGTGACCGTCACGAATCACGCCGAAATCGCGCGTTACATAGGCGCGTTCGCGGGCTGGAACACGCCGCTGCTGTCGGCTTCCTCCTCGGCGCGGATCACGTGCACGACGGCGTTGATCAACGCCAGGTGGGTGAACGCCTGCGGGAAGTTGCCCAGATGCCGGCCGGTGCGCGGCTCGATCTCCTCGGCGTACAGGTGCAGCGGGCTGGCGAATGACAGCAGTTTCTCGCACAGGTGCCGGGCCCGGCTCACCTCGCCGATCTCGACCAGCGCCGACACCAGCCAGAACGAACAGATGGTGAAAGTGCCTTCCTCGCCGGACAATCCGTCGTCGGTCTCCTCGGTGCGGTAGCGCAGCACCAGACCTTCCTCGGTGAGTTCCTCGGCGATGGCGAGCACCGTCGCACGCACCCGCGGGTCGTCCGCAGGCAGGAACCGGGTGAGGATCGCCAGCAGCAGAGAGGCGTCCAGGGCGTCGTCGCCGTAGCGCTGGGTCAGCACGCCGCGCTTGTCCACGCCGTGCGTCAGGACGTCTTCCTTGATCTCGTCGGCGATCTTGCGCCACTGTTGTGCGTAGGACTTTTCCCCTTGCAGCTCAGCGAGTTTCGAGCCACGGTCCAGCGCCACCCAGCACATGATCTTGCTGGAGGTGAAGTGCTGCGGTTCGCCGCGCACCTCCCAGATGCCGCGGTCGGGTTCCTTCCAGTGCTTGACCGCTTCTTCCACTTGGTTTTTCAGCACCGGCCAGAGCATCTCGGGAATCTGCTCGCGGGATTTGGCGTGCAGGTACACCGAATCGAGCATGGTGCCCCAGATGTCGTGCTGCATCTGGTTGTAGGCGCCGTTGCCGATCCGCACCGGCCGCGAGTAGTCGTAGCCCGACAGGTGGTGCAGTTCCTCCTCGACCAGGCTGCGCTCGCCGCCGACGCCGTACATCACCTGAAGGGGATGGCGCTCACCGTTGTTGGCGCCGGAGACGTCGGCGATGAACGAGAAGAAGTCGTCGGCCTCGCGGTCCAGCCCCAGGGTGTACAGACCCCACAGCGCGAACGTCGAGTCGCGGATCCACGAGTACCGGTAGTCCCAGTTCCGTTCGCCCTGAGGCGTTTCCGGCAGTGACGTGGTGCTGGCCGCCAGCAGGGCGCCGGTCGGGGAGTAGGTCAGCCCCTTGAGGGTCAGCGCGCTGCGTTGCAGATACGACCGCCACGGGTGATCCGGGAAGTCACCGACGTTGATCCACTGCCGCCACGCCTCGCTGGTCTTCCACATCTTGTCCGAGGCCTCTTCGAAGGTCTGCGGCGCCGGGTGCTTGGACCACGACAGCGCGACGAACACCTTGTCGCCCTCGGTCAGCCGGGTCCGGGCCCGCGCCTCGTGACCTTCCAACCCGATCCGCAGGTTGGTGGTCAGCCGCAGCGTCGGATGCGCCTCCGGGTTCTTGCCGGCCCGCGCGATCGCCTCGCCGTAGGCGGCGGCCGAGTACTCCCAGGCCGCGCTTTCGCGGTGGTAGTCGAACGACGGCTCACAGCTCATGACGAACTCGACCGTGCCGCTGACGCAGCGGACGGTGCGCAGCAGGATGTGCTCGGCGTCCCAGTCCATCGGCGTACGACGGTGGGTGCGCGAGCGGGTCTCGATGTCGTGCCACGGCCCCATCACGAGGGCGTCACGCACGATGGCCCAGCCGGTGTGCGTCTGCCAGGTGGTCTCCAGGATCAACGAGCCCGGCAGGTACCGCCGCGCCGACGGCACCGTCACCCCGTAGGGCGCCAGCCGGAAATGGCCGGCACCGCGATCCAGGATCGAGCCGAAGACGCTGGGGGAGTCCGGCCGCGGCACGCACATCCACTCCACCGACCCCGCCGAGGAGATCAGGCAGGTGTTCTCGCAGTCGGACAGGAAAGCGTAGTCCGCGATCGGTGGAAACGGCGTACGGACCGCCGTCGAGATCGCACCGCCGGTCACCGAGTCGTCGCCGGCGGCGGCAAGGTGTGGAATCCCGTGGCCGTTCGCCAAGATGTGGCCGGGGTCGCTGGATTGTCCCGACTTGTCAGTGTGTGGCAGCACCATTCGCACATCATCGACTGCATCTGCGGTTGGCGTCCACCTAACGCTCCCGACGGGGCTCGGCAGATTCCACCCACCGCGATTCGAAAGGGCGCACACCGTAGGCTGGAATCGATGAACGGCTTTCTGAATTGGTGGGACGGCGTGGAGCTGTGGCTGTCCGGCCTGTCGTTCGTGTTGCAGACGATCATCGTGATGCCGGTGGTGCTGGCGCTCGCATATGGCCTGGCAGTGCTGCTCGACGTGGCCCTGGCCTACGCGACCACGCTGCTGCACCGGGCCCGCCACGTCGAGGAGGAAGCGCTGTGAACGGACTGCCTCAGTCGCGGGTGACGTTGATCCTGGTGCTGCTGGTGGTGCTGGTCATTGTCATGTGGCTGTTGACTCGCTGAACAGTAGCTATCAAGCAACCTCTGATATTCTTCCGGCCATGCACGCAGCGTCCGGCACTACCGAGGGCCACATCCTGGCACTCATTGCCGTGGGTACCCGCGCTGTTGCTGACGTCGCCTGTTGTCGCTGACCCGTTTCCGTCCGCGGTTACTGGGGTCGGCGCCGGCTTTAGGTATGCCCACGTGCTGATTTCACCTCCTTGCCGTGTGACGGAGTAGTTCATCCGTAAACCCGCAAGGAAGGTCCATCAAATGCACAAGATCATCAAGAACTGGCGGCCGGCCACCGCTGTCGCGGCCGTTGTGGCCAGCACCACGGTGCTCGCCGCCTGCGGTGGCGGAGCGAGTGACGTCGCCGGTGGTGGCGGTGCACAGTCGGGTACAGACACCACCCTGACCCTGGTGGCCTACGCCGTGCCGGAGCCCGGCTGGAGCAAGGTCATCCCGGCTTTCGCCGCCACCCCCGAAGGCAAGGGCGTCGCGGTGACGACGTCGTACGGCGCTTCCGGTGACCAGTCCCGCAAGGTCGAGTCGGGAGCTCCCGCCGACATCGTCAACTTCTCGGTGGAACCGGACGTCACGCGCCTGGTGAAGGCCGGCAAGGTCTCCAAGGATTGGAACGCCGACGCCACCAAGGGCATCCCGTTCGGTTCCGTGGTCTCGCTGGTCGTGCGCAAGGGCAACCCCAAGGGCATCAAGGACTGGGACGACCTGCTCAAGCCGGGCATCGAGGTCGTCACCCCGAGCCCGCTGAGCTCGGGTTCGGCCAAGTGGAACCTGCTGGCGCCGTACGCGGCGAAGAGCAACGGCGGCAAGGATGCCCAGGCCGGCATCGACTACGTGCGGCAGCTGGTCGTCGAGCACGTCAAGACCCGTCCGGGTTCGGGCCGGGAAGCCACCGACCTGTTCCTGCACGGCACCGGTGACGTGCTGATCAGCTACGAGAACGAGGCGATCAACGTCGAGCGTCAGGGCAAGGACGTCGAGCACGTCAACCCCGCGCAGACGTTCAAGATCGAGAACCCGGTGGCGGTCGTGACCTCCGGCCCCCACCAGGACAAGGCCAACGCGCTGAAGAACTTCCTCTACACCGCCGAGGGACAGAAGGCGTGGGCGCAGGCCGGATTCCGCCCCGTCGATCCCGCCGTCGCGGCAGAATTCGCGAAGGACTTCCCGAGCCCGGAGAAGTTGTGGACCATCGCTGACCTCGGTGGATGGAAGACCGTCGATCCGGCGTTGTTCGACAAGGAGAACGGCAGCATCACCAAGATCTACAAGCAGGCCACTGGATGACACCCACCACCACGTTCGACGGCGTCCCGGCCCGGCCCGAGTCCACCAGCAATGGTGGTTCGGCCGGGCCGGGTCCCGGCGTGAGGAACGCGTTCGGCACCACGTCGTTGCGGGTCGGAGCGGCGAGCATCTGGCTGTCCGTCATCGTGCTGCTGCCGCTGGCCGCGATCCTCGTGCAGTCGGCCCGCGGCGGTTGGGGTTACTTCTGGACCGCCGTCACGTCGAACTCGGCCGTGGCGTCGTTCCGGGTGACGCTCGAGGTCTCGGCGGCCGTCGCGCTCATCAACCTGGTCTTCGGCCTGTTGGTGGCGTGGGTGCTGACCCGGGACGACTTCGTCGGCAAGCGGTTGGTGGACGCGGTCATCGACCTGCCATTCGCGCTGCCGACCATCGTGGCCAGCCTCGTGATGCTGGCGCTCTATGGTCCGGCCAGCCCGGTCGACCTGCATCTGCAGCACACCAAGTGGGGCATCGGAGTGGCGCTGCTGTTCGTCACGCTGCCGTTCGTGGTGCGGTCGGTGCAGCCGGTGCTGCTCGAACTGGACCGGGAGACCGAAGAGGCGGCCGCATCGCTCGGCGCCAACAACTTCGTGATCTTCACCAAGGTGGTCCTGCCGGCGCTGCTGCCGTCGCTGCTGTCGGGGGCCGGTCTGGCCTTCTCCCGCGCGATCGGCGAATTCGGCTCGGTGGTGCTGATCGGTGGCGCCGTACCCGGTGAGACCGAGGTGTCGTCGCAGTGGATCCGCACCCTGATCGAGAACGACGACCGCACCGGTGCGGCCGCGATCTCGATTGTGCTGCTGGTGCTTTCGTTCGTGGTGCTGTTCGTGTTGCGGGTCATCGGATCGCGGGCAGCCAAGCGTGAGGAGCTGGCCCCATGACACTCTCTCCGGTGGTGCGCTACCTCGCCCGCTACCTGGCGCTGGCCTACATCACGGTGCTCGTCATCGTGCCCGTCGGCCTGATCCTGTGGCGGACGTTCCAGCCCGGCCTGGGTGCGTTCTTCGCTCAGATCACCACGCCGGCAGCCGTTTCCGCGCTGCAGCTCTCAGTTCTGGTGGTCGCCATCGTGGTGCCGCTCAACGTGCTGTTCGGGGTGCCGACCGCATTGGTGTTGGCCCGCAACCGGTTCCGCGGAAAGAGTGTGCTCCAGGCCGTGATCGACCTGCCGTTCGCGGTGTCGCCCGTCGTCGTGGGTGTCGCCTTGATCCTGTTGTGGGGGTCGGCCGGCCTGCTCGGCTTCGTCGAGAACAGTTGGGGTCTCAAGATCATCTTCGGCTTCCCCGGCATCGTGCTGGCGAGCATCTTCGTGACGGTGCCGTTCGTGATCCGCGAGGTCGAACCGGTGCTGCACGAGCTGGGCACTGACCAGGAAGAGGCGGCCTCCACCCTCGGTGCGCAGTGGTGGCAGACGTTCTGGCGGATCACGCTGCCGTCCATCCGCTGGGGCCTGACCTACGGCATCGTGCTGACCGTCGCCCGCACGCTGGGGGAGTACGGCGCCGTGATCATGGTGTCCTCCAACCTGCCCGGCCAATCCCAGACCCTCACCCTGCTGGTCTCGGACCGGTACAGCCGCGGCGCCGAGTACGGCGCCTATGCCGTGTCGACTCTGTTGATGGCGGTCGCGGTGATCGTGCTGATCGTGCAGGTAATCCTCGACGCCCGGCGTGTCCGGGCGGCACAATAGCTTTCGATAGGAAGAAACCGATCATGAGTGACGAGCAGAAGCAGGGCAGCCCTCCCGCCATCACGGTGCGTGGTGCCAACAAGCGCTACGGCGACTTCGCGGCCCTCGACAACGTCGACTTCGACGTGCCCGAGGGGTCGCTCACCGCGCTGCTCGGCCCCAGTGGGTCGGGCAAGTCCACGCTGTTGCGGGCCATCGCCGGACTCGACACCCCGGACACCGGCACCATCACCATCAAGGGCAACGACGTCACCGGCGTGCCGCCGCAGCGGCGCGGCATCGGGTTCGTCTTCCAGCACTACGCGGCGTTCAAGCACCTCACCGTCCGCGAGAACGTCGCGTTCGGCTTGAAGATCCGCAAGAAGCCCAAGGCGGAAATCAAGGAGAAGGTCGACAGCCTGCTGGAGGTGGTGGGTCTGAGCGGTTTCCAGACGCGCTACCCGAGCCAGCTCTCGGGCGGTCAGCGTCAGCGCATGGCGTTGGCTCGGGCCCTGGCGGTCGACCCTCAGGTGCTGCTGCTCGACGAGCCGTTCGGCGCGCTCGACGCCAAGGTGCGCGACGACCTGCGCACCTGGCTGCGTCGTCTGCACGACGAGGTGCACGTGACCACCGTGCTCGTCACCCACGATCAGGCCGAGGCGCTCGACGTCGCCGATCGGATCGCCGTGCTGAACAAGGGCCGCATCGAGCAGGTCGGTTCGCCGACCGAGGTCTACGACAGCCCGGCCAATCCTTTTGTCATGTCGTTCCTCGGTGCGGTGTCGACGCTCAACGGCACCCTGGTGCGTCCGCACGACATCCGCGTGGGCCGGAACCCCGACATGGCCATTTCCCTGGCCGACGGCGATGTGGCGGCCACCGGAGTGCTCCGGGCCAAGGTCGACCGGGTTGTCGTGCTCGGCTTCGAGGTTCGCGTCGAGCTGACGACCGCGGCGGACCACACGCCGTTCACCGCACAGATCACCCGCGGCGACGCCGAAGCGCTGCGGCTCCTCGAGGGCGACACCGTGTACGTCCGGGCTACCCGCATCCCCCCGATCGCGGGACAGACGCAAGAAGTCGAGGCGGTCCTCGCTCGGGCGTGATCCCCAGGGTTTGCACCGCGACCGTGCAACCAGGCTGACAGATCTGCGGATCCGAGGGTCTGGTTGCACGGTCGCGGTGCTTTTGCGTTGACCCTGACTACAGGGTCAGCGCCACTCGGCCGTGCGAAGAGTGTCAGATGTACATCGCGGGGTCGATGTAGGTCGTCGGGTCGACGGCGGGCTCGCGCTGCTTCTCGGTGCGTGGACGCACGATCGCCGGAATACCGGTGGCGATGGAGTCCGCCGGAACATCGTGTGTGACAACGGCATTCGCGCCGATGGCAGAGTCGTCGCCGACGAGGATGGGTCCGAGCACCTTGGCGCCGGCGCCGACGGTCACCCGGTTGCCGATGGTGGGGTGGCGCTTGCCCTTGTTGAGGCTGCGGCCGCCCAGCGTGACGCCGTGGTAGAGCATCACGTCGTCGCCGATTTCGGTGGTCTCGCCGATCACCACGCCAATGCCGTGGTCGATGAAGAACCGCCGCCCAATGGTCGCGCCCGGGTGAATCTCGATACCCGTGAAGAACCGCGTCGCCTGAGCCAGCACGCGCGCAGGCCCGCGCCAGGCCGGCCTGGCCCACAACCGGTGGGCCAGCCGGTGCGACCAGATGGCATGCAGGCCGGAGTACACGAGAGCGTTCTCGAAGTCCCCACGTCCTGCCGGGTCGTGGCTGCGTGCGTTGTCCAGGTCCTCACGGAGCGTAGAGAACAGCGTCATGCGTATGTATTTCCCGTCGCTTCGCTCGCCCGGTATCAGTCCCGGATGTGCTCGTACAGCGCCGTGGAGACGTACCGCTCGCCGAAGTCGGGGACGATCACCACGATGAGCTTGCCGGCGTTCTCGGGGCGCTTGGCCAGCTGCAGCGCCGCCCACACGTTGGCACCCGCCGAGATGCCGCCCAGGATGCCCTCATCGGTGCCCAGTGCGCGCGCCACCTCGATGGCGTCCGGGAACGCGACGTCGATGATCTCGTCGTACACCGTCCGGTCCAGGATTTCGGGAACGAAGTTGGCGCCGAGGCCCTGAATCTTGTGCGGTCCGGCCTGGCCGCCGGTGAGGATGGGGGAGTCGATGGGTTCGACGCCGACGATCTTCACGTCCGGCTTGCGGGCCTTGAGGACGTGCCCGACGCCGGTGAGGGTGCCGCCGGTGCCGATGCCGGCGACGAAGATGTCGACCTCACCATCGGTGTCGGCCCACACCTCTTCGGCCGTGGTCTTTTCGTGGATGGCGGGGTTGGCCGGGTTGGCGAACTGATCGGCCGCGACGGAGTTGGGGGTCTCGGCGAGAATCTGCTTGGCCCGCGCCACTGCGCCTGCCATGCCCTCGGCGCCCGGCGTCAGCACGATCTCGGCGCCGTACGCGCGCAACATCACTCGTCGCTCGAGGGACATGGTCTCGGGCATGGTCAGGATGACCTTGTAGCCGCGGGCGGCGCCGACGAGGGCAAGGGCGATGCCGGTGTTGCCGCTCGTGGCCTCCACGATGGTGCCGCCGGGCTTGAGCTCACCGGACTGTTCCGCGGCGTCGACGATCGCTACGCCGATGCGGTCCTTCACGCTGTTGGCGGGGTTGTAGAACTCGAGCTTCGCGACGACCTGAGCACCAGCGCCCTCGGTCAACCGGTTGAGCCGGACCAGTGGGGTGCGCCCGACCAATTCGGTGACATTGGCGTAGATCTTGCCCATCGACAACCTCTCGTCATACGCAAGCTCACCGCGTGGGTGGGCTCGCAGCGGACCTGCTGGTGAAATTGTGGGTGCCCACGCGGCACCGTGGTGCCACGCACGACCGTCACGCCGCGAAGTGCACCTGCCGAATCTGCTGAATCGCAAGTGCTCCGTCAAGGGTTTCGATCATCACAAAATCTATCTGCTTGGGACAACGCGTGCCCCACGGGTGGGTATTTCACACCTCGATGCGCGAGCCCAGGATCACCGTGCGGTCGGGCGGCAGCCGGAAGTAGGCCGCGGCGTCGGACGTGATGTACGACGTAGCGATGAAAAGCTTTGTCCGCCATGGGGCCATCGACGGTTCCTTGCCCATCACCAGGTCGACCTTCGACAGGAAGTAGGTGGCGCCGGAGAGGTCGAGCGGCCCTTCGCTGTGGGCGGAATCGATGAGCGCCAGGGCGGCCGGGACGTCGGGCCGGTCCATGTACCCATATGTGGCGGTGACGTGGATGATGCCGTCGTCCGAGTAGCCCAGGTCGTCGACCGACAATCGGTCGGCGTCGGGGACGCGCGGCACCGTCGTCGTGACCAGGCACAGCACCACCACGTGCTCGTGCAGCATGCGGTTGTACTTGACGTTGGCGCGCATCGCGAGCGGCGCCGTCTCGACACCGCGGTTGAGGAACACCGCGGTGCCCGGGACCCGGGTCAGGGGCGGCTCGCTGGAGACGATCGAGTCGACGAACTGGCGCAGTGGTCCCTCGACCTTGTCGCGGGCCCGGGTGACCACATCGCGGCCTTGCTGCCACGTGGTCATCACCGTGAATGCGATCAACCCGATCAGCAGTGGCAGCCAGGCGCCGTGGACCAGCTTGGTCAGGTTGGCGGCGAGGAACAACAGGTCCACGGTGAGCAGCGGGATCCCGATCGCGATCACCGACCACAGTGGCCAGTTCCACCTGGCGCGCGCGATGTTGAGGAACAGCAGGGTGGTGATGGTGATGGTGCCCGTCACCGCCATTCCGTAGGCATATCCGAGGGCCGCGGAGCTGCGGAAGGCGAACACCAGGGTCAGCACGGCAATCAGCAGCATGCTGTTGATCCAGGGCACGTAGATCTGGCCCATCGTGGACGCCGACGTGTGCAGGATCCGCAGCCGCGGCAGATAACCCAGGTGGGCAGCTTGGGCGGCGACCGAGAACGCGCCGGTGATCACGGCCTGCGATGCGATCACCGTGGCTGCCGTCGCGAGGAGGACCATGGGCAACCGGCCCCAGTCCGGCGTCAGCAGGAAGAACGGGGCGTCGTGGACGTCGGGATTGTTGAGCAGCAACGCGCCCTGCCCGAAGTAGCTCAGCATGCAGGCCGGGAAGACGAGCATCAGCCAGGCCACGGTGATCGGCTTGCGGCCGAAGTGGCCCATATCGGCGTACAGGGCCTCGGCGCCGGTCACCGACAGCACAACGGCGGCCAGCGCGAAGAACGCGATGTGAAAGTGCCCCGCCATGAAGCCCAGCGCGTACATCGGGTTCAGCGCGCGCAAGATGCCGGGTTCCTCGGCGATGCCGGTGACGCCGCACGCGCCGATCACGACGAACCACAGGATCATCACCGGACCGAAAAGCCGGCCGACGGCCGCGGTGCCGTGCCGCTGCACGCTGAACAAGACGGCGATGATCACCGCGGTGATCGGCACCACCCAGTCCGAGAGACCGGGGTCGATGGTTTTCGCGCCTTCGACGGCGGACAGCACCGAGATCGCCGGGGTGATCATCGAGTCACCGAAAAACAGTGCGGCACCGAGAATTCCGAGCGCGGCCAGGATCGTCGCGGTGCGCTTACCGAGCTTGCTCGACGACCGTTTCACCAGGGTGATGAGCGCCATGACGCCGCCCTCGCCATCGTTGTCGGCCCGCATCACCAGCATCACGTAGGTGATGGTCACGATCAGCATCACCGACCAGAACACCAAGGAGACGACACCGTAGATGTTGTCTCGGCTGATCGGCACCGGATGCGGGTCATCAGGATTGAACAGCGTCTGCATGGTGTAGATCGGGCTCGTACCGATGTCGCCGAAGACGACGCCCAGCGCGCTGACGGCCAGGCCGGCGCCCAACCCTTTCCGACCGGTGTCGGGGTGTGTGCCCACGCGCGGTGTCTCCTTCGTCGGGATCGTTGGTCGACGGTCCGGATCGTAGGCGAAGGCGGCGGGGTGCGTGCTCAGGTTCGAATCGCGGGCGCCTGCGGGTGGCGTCGGTTGGCGCGTCGGCACAGCAGCAGGACCGATGCCGGCAGCGCCAGCATCGACAGCAGTTGCAGCAGGTCAGACATCAGCGGTCCCAGATATTCGCATGAGCCCGAGTCAACCGGCGTCATCGCTGCGGTGCCACGATCTATACGCAATCCATACGGCGAGAGTCCCGGTCTTGCCGGGATTCAGCCGGCTTGGGTTACGCGGCGCGGCGAGCGGCCGCGACGTCGTCGAAGCGGTCCAGCACGGTTTCGGCGACGAGCCGGTGCGAGCCCAGCGGCTGTGCCATCGGAATCCGGTGCGCGGCGGCGAATTCGGCGACCCGGTCGGTGATGGTGCCATGGGCCAGGAACCAGGGCGCGATGACCAGACGCGTCGCACCCTGGGCCAGCATCAGCTCGGTGGCCTCGGCCAGGTTGGCCTGCGGGCCGGTGGCGAACGCCGTCGTGGCCTGCCAGTGGGTGCCCGCAACCAGGCCGGTGGCCACTGCGGCGGTACGTGCATTGGCGGCAGCCGACGACGACCCGACGGCCGTCACCAGGACACCGACGCTGGCGTCCAGCCGGGACACCCCGCAGTGGGTGAGTCGTTGGCTCAGCACGTGAATCAGCCGGTCGTCCTCACCGAGTACGCCGGCCTGCAGGACCGCCGGATTGGCGTCGGCGATCATCTCGGGAATGTCGATGCGGGCGTGATAGGCGTCGGCCAACAGCAGCGGCACCACGACACCGCCGGCGGGGGAGTCGGCCAGTGCCTCCCGCAGATTCGGCGAATTCTGTTCGCAGAACGCCACTTTGACGTCGACGTCGCGCCGCAAGGCGGCCACTGTACGGGCCACCTCGCGGGCGTTCGCCGCGGACCGCGGATCGGCACTGCCGTGCGCGGTGAGGATGAGTTGCACGGGCTGCCTCAGGATGCGTGCAGACCGCATTCGGTCTTGGCCAGACCGGCCCAGCGACCGCTGCGAGGATCAGCACCCTCGACCGGCTTCTGGGTGCACGGTGCGCAGCCGATGGACGGATAGCCCTCGTCCACAAGCGGATTCACCAGGATGCCGTTGGCTTCGATGTATTCCTGCATCTGCTCATCGCTCCACGCGGCGATCGGGTTGATCTTCACCAGACCGAACGCCTCGTCGAAACTGATCAGCGGCGCGTTGGCGCGCGTCGGCGCCTCGACCCGGCGGATGCCCGTCACCCACGCCGTGTAGCCCTTGAGGGCCTTGGACAGCGGCTGCACCTTACGCAGGCTGCAGCAGCGGGCGGCGTCGGTGGCAAACAGGTCCTTGCCCACGAGCTGGTCCTGCTCGGCGACCGTCTGCTCGGGGGTCACGTTCACGACGTTCACGCCGTAGACGGCCTCGACCGCGTCACGGGTGCCGATGGTCTCGGCGAAGTGGTAGCCGGTGTCGAGGAACAGGACGTCGACGCCGGGGTGGACCTTCGCGGCCATCTCGACCAGTACGGCGTCCTGCATGTTGGAGGCGACGACGTAGTGGCCGGAGAAATTCTCCTCGACCCAGCGCAGCAGTTCCTCGGCACTGGCGTCGGCCAGTTCCGCGGCCCCGCGCTCCGCCAGTTCCCTTAAGTCGGTTTCCGATACGTCCGTCATGTCAGCGGTCACCTCAAGTCAGCTTCGTCGGCCCGAATGGCCCACTGGGCAAAACGCTCTCCGGCCTCGCGTTGTTTCACGAAGTTGCGCACGACACGGTCGATGTAGTCGCCCAGCTCGGTGGCCAGCACCTTGTGCTGGCGCAGCTTGCGTCCGAAACCGCTGTCCAGGCCCAGGCTGCCGCCCAGGTGCACCTGGAAACCTTCCTCGGGGCCGTTGCCCTCGTCGATCATCTGGCCCTTGAAGCCGATGTCCGCGATCTGGATGCGGGCGCACGAGTTCGGGCAGCCGTTGACGTTGATGGTGACCGGCACGTCCAGCTGGGCGTTGAGGTCGACGAGCCGCTGCTCGAGCTCGGGCACCAGCGACTGGGCCCGCACCCGGGTCTCGGCGAACGACAGCTTGCAGTACTCGATGCCGCTGCAGGCCATCAGGTTCTTGCGCCAGTGCGACGGTCGCGCCTGCAGACCCAGCGCCTCCAGCCCGGCCACCAGTTCCTCGACCTTGTCGTCCGCGACATCGAGGATGACCAGCTTCTGGTACGGGGTAAGGCGAATCCGGTCGGAACCGGCGGCCGCGGCCAGGTCGGCGACCTTGGTCAGGATGGTGCCCGAGGAGCGGCCGGCGATGGCCGCGACACCGACGGCGTTGAGGCCGTTCTTGAGCTTCTGCACGCCGACGTGATCGATGGTGTGCGGGACCTGCTCCGGCGCCGGGCCGTCGATGAGTTTGCGGCCGAGGTATTCGGTCTCGAGAACTTCCCGGAACTTCTCCACGCCCCAGTCCTTGACCAGGAACTTCAGCCGGGCCTTCGACCGCAGGCGGCGGTAGCCGTAGTCGCGGAAGACCTTGGTGATGCCCTCCCAGACGTCGGGCACCTCGGCCAGCGGCACCCACGCGCCGAGGCGTTGCGCCAGCATCGGGTTGGTGGACAGGCCACCGCCGACCCAGACGTCCAGGCCGGGGCCGTGCTCGGGGTGGTTGACGCCGATGAACGCGATGTCGTTGATCTCGTGGGCGACGTCCTGCAGACCCGAGATGGCGGTCTTGTACTTACGCGGCAGGTTGGAGAACTCCGGGTTGCCGACGTAGCGGCGCACGATCTCGTCGACGGCCCAGCTCGGGTCGAGCACCTCGGTGAGGGACTCACCGGACAGCGGGCCACCGAGCACCACGCGCGGGCAGTCGCCGCACGCCTCGGTGGTCTGCAGGCCGACCGATTCGAGGCGACGCCAGATCTCCGGCACATCCTCGACCCGGATCCAGTGGTACTGGATGTTCTCGCGGTCGGTGATGTCGGCGCTGTCGCGGGCGAACTCGGTCGAGATCTCGCCGATGGTCCGCAGCGCGGCGCTGGTCAGGGCGCCGCCATCGCAGCGCACCCGCATCATGAAGTACGGGGCCTCCAGCAGGTCGGCGTTGTCGTCGCCGGTGAAGGTGCCGTCATAGCCCTGCTCGCGCTGGGTGTACAGGCCCATCCAGCGGTAGCGGCCGCGGAGATCGTCCTTGCTGATCGACTCGAAGCCCTGCTTGGAGTGGACGTCGATGATGCGCTGCCGCACATTGAGGGCGTCGTCTTCCAGCTTGAACACCTCGTTGGGGTTCAGCGGCTCGCGATTGCCCAGCGCCCACTGGCCTTCGTCGCGGGTCTTGGCGGGTTTTGCTGTTGTCACTGGGTGGTTTCCTTCGCGCAAGAGCAGGCGTTGGATCACGCGTTCGCCGGGGGCTGTCCGGCACTGCCGATCCTGTGCCGGCTGAAAGATTCTGTGGTCAGAACTAGGGCATCGAGGCAGGCATCAAGGCAGACAGCAACAGCTGCATACACGCTTGAAGTCGACATGCCGCCGCATTACCAATGCGGAACCGAGGGCGCGGTTGAGGCTGGCGGACACCCCGTCATTCTGCCACGAACAGGACATTCGGCCTAACCGGGCCAGGTTCGGAATCATCGCGAGCAAAAGTTCGCTGCCTGCGATGGGACACTGGTTGCCATGACCGACGCCCATACCAGCGACACCGGGCCGTTCGGCATCTATATCCACGTGCCGTTCTGCGCGACCCGGTGCGGATACTGCGACTTCAACACCTATACCGCCGGTGAGCTGGGCGGAGCCAACCCCGAGGGCTGGCTGGCCGCGGTGCGCACCGAGCTGTCGATGGCCGGCGCCCAGGTCGATCTACCGGTCGACACGGTGTTCGTCGGCGGCGGTACCCCGTCCCTGCTCGGCGGTTCCGGGCTGCGGGCGGTGCTCGACGCGGTCCGCGACAATTTCCGCCTGAATCCCGGCGCCGAGGTGACCACCGAGTCCAATCCGGAGTCGACGTCACCCGAGTTCTTCACCGAGCTCCTCGACGCGGGCTACACCCGGGTGTCCCTCGGGATGCAGTCGACGGCGCCGCACGTCTTGGCGGCACTCGATCGGACCCACTCGGCCGGCCGGGCGCCCGCGGCGGCGCGGGAGGCGCTGGCGGCCGGGTTCGAGCACGTCAACCTCGATCTCATCTACGGCACGCCGGGGGAGTCCGACGACGACCTGCGCCGATCCGCGGACACCGTGATCGAGGTCGGCGTCGACCATGTGTCGGCGTACGCGCTGATCGTGGAGGACGGCACCGCACTGGCCCGACGGGTCCGGCGCGGCGAGCTCCCCGCGCCCGACGACGACGTGCTGGCGGCCCGCTACGAGCTGCTCGACGCACACCTGAGCCGGGCCGGGCTGGACTGGTATGAGGTGTCGAACTGGAGCCGCCCGGGCGGCGAGTGCCGGCACAATCTGGGTTACTGGGACGGCGGCCAGTGGTGGGGTGCCGGACCCGGCGCGCACGGGTATGTGGGGGCCCGTCGGTGGTGGAATGTCAAGCACCCCAACGCTTATGCCGAGGCGCTGGCCGAGGGCAGGCTACCGGTCGCGGACTTCGAGGACTTGGACGACGCCACCCGGCACGTCGAGGACGTGATGTTGCGGTTGCGGCTGCGCTCCGGTTTGCCGGTTGCCGTGCTCACCCCCGCGGAGCGGGACCGGGCACAGGAGGCGGTGGCCGACGGTCTGGTGGCGGTCACCGACGACCGTCTGGTGCTGACCGACCCGGGTCGGTTGTTGGCCGACGCCGTGGTGCGCACCGTCCTGGACTGAACTGGACTGAACTGAACGAGCAGGCGGGTACTCACACCCCGCAGCCGGTCGCTATGGTTAGGCAAACCTTAGTCTTCGGGTGGAGTGGGTATTCGTATGACCAACGCAGAACCGTCGCCGCGTGAGCAGCTCAAACTGGCCAAGCTCGCGGCGGCGCAGGACCGCGTGGCGCTCAAAGAACTGCTGGCTCCGGTGCGCGGCCGCACCGCGCTGGCGCAGTTGCTGCAGCTGATCGCCGCAGCGGCGACAGTGGTGCCGTTCATCGGCATCGTCGAGTTGGGCCGGTACCTGCTGGCCGGTGACCCGATCGACGCGGCCCGGGTATGGACCATCGTCGCGGTCCTGATCGGTGGCGGCCTGGCGGTGCGCACGTTGGCCGGCGGTCTGGCATTGACCCTGACACATCACGCCGACGTCCAGTTGCAGGGCGAGCTTCGTCGTCGATTGGTGACCACGCTCGGACGGCTGCCGCTGGGCTGGTTCGGCGCGACGTCCTCCGGCGAGGTGCGCAAAGCGGTGCAGCACGATGTCGGCGAACTGCACCACCTGGTGGCCCATGCCGCGGTCGAGAAGACGGGCGCGCTGGCCACGCCGGTGTTCGGACTGGCGTACTGCTCGTACCTGGACTGGCGGCTGGGGCTGCTGGCCATCGGCACCATTCCGATCTACCTCGTGGTCTACGGCGTCCTGATGCGCGGCGCGATGGCCCGGATGGGGCAGATGAACGAGGGCATCGCACAGATCAGCGCGACCATCGTCGAGTTCATCGCCGGCGTCTCCGTCGTCAAGACCTTCGGTGAAACCGGCAAGGCGCACAAGCGATTTGCCGACGCCGCCGACGAGTTCAACGACGGCTTCGCCGGTTTCGTCGGGCCCATGGTGCGCCTGCGCGCGGTGTCGTCGGTGTTCGTCGAGGCGCCGGTGGTGCTGCTGGTGAACCTGGCCGGCGGCCTGTGGTTCATCCGCAACGGTTGGGTGACGCCCATCGAGGTGCTGGGCTCCACGCTGGTCGCGGTCACCATCCCGACCGCGGTGCTGGCCGTCGGATACTCGGCTGCCGCGAGCCGCCAGGCGGTGGCCGCGGCCGGCCGGCTGACGGCGCTGCTGACTGCCCCTGAATTGCCGATCGCCCAGAATCCGGAAGTGCCGCAGGGCAATTCGGTCAGCTTCTCCGGCGTCGACTTCTCGTACGACGGCACCAACACTGTGCTGCACGACATTTCGCTGGACCTGCCTGCCGGCAGCATCACGGCGCTGGTCGGCCCGTCCGGCAGTGGCAAGTCCACGCTCGCGACGCTCGTGCCGCGCTTCCACGACGCCACCGCCGGTGCGGTGCGCATCGGCGGTGTGGACGTCCGCCAGATCGACCCCGCGGTGCTGTACCGGCACGTCGGATTCGTCCTGCAGGACGTGCAACTGCTCGGCATGAGCGTGACCGACAACATCCGGCTGGGCCGCTCCGGCGCCGACGACGAGGAAGTGCGGCAGGCCGCGCGTGCCGCGCACATTCACGACCGGATCATGGCCCTGCCCAACGGATATGACTCGGTGGTCGGGGAGGACGCGCACTTCTCCGGCGGTGAGGCGCAGCGCATCAGCATCGCCCGCGCATTGCTCGCCGACACCCCGATACTGGTGCTCGATGAGGCCACGGCCTTCGCCGACCCCGACTCGGAGGCGCAGATCCAGGCGGCGCTGTCGACCTTGATCGAGGGGCGCACGGTGCTGGTGATCGCCCACCGGTTGGGGTCGATCGTCGGTGCCGACAACATCGTCGTCCTGGGGGACGGGCGGATCGTCGAGCAGGGCCAGCACGACGAATTGCTTTCTCGGGAAGGTGTTTTCGCGCGTATGTGGCAGACCTACACGGCGTCCGGCGAGTTGGAGGCATCGCGATGACGATGATCAGCGGGTTCCTGCGGATCCTGGGCGCCGAGCGCGGCCGGATGTACAGCTTTCTGGCCTGGGCCGTCGGTTACGGGCTGCTGTACGGTCTTTCGATGACGCTGCTGGTGCCGATCTCGCTGGCGCTGTTCGACGGCGACTTCGGTGCGGCGGGCCGGTGGTTGGTCGTCCTGGCGGTGGTGGTGCTGCTCAGTGCTGTCGCGCACTACGTGCAGGCGGCGCAGTCGATGCGGATGGCGTTGACCACCATGCGGCTGCTGCACCACCGGCTCGGCGACCACATGGTCACCTTGCCGCTGGGCTGGTTCACCCGGGAACGGGTCGGCCAGGTATCCCAGATCGCGGTCAAGGGCACGACTTTCGTCGGTACGAGTAGTGCGCACCTGGTGACGCCGCTGGTGGTCAACACCACCAGTGCGCTGACCGTGGTGGTCGGCTTGTTCGTCTTCGACTGGCGGATCGGTATCGCCGCACTGGCCGGTGGGGTGGTCCTGATCCTCGCCACCCGGGCCTCAGCGACGTTGATCGCGTCGGCCGAAGCGCGCACCCACGCTGCCGAGATCGAGGTGAACTCCCGCGTCATCGAATTCGCGCGCTGCCAGCCGGTGTTGCGGGCGTTCGGGCGGACCGGAGCCGAGTTCGATCCGCTCACCGGGGCGCTGACCGAGCAGGAGCAGGTCGGCAAGCGGGCCCTGTGGGCGTCGGTGGCGGGCATGATGCTGAGCGGCGTCGGCGTGCAGGCGGTGCTCGGCGGGCTGATCACCGTGGGCGTCTGGCTGGCGGTCGGCGGCGAGATCAATCCGGTGACGTTGGTGGCGATCCTCGGCCTGGCGGCGCGATTCACCTCTCCGCTGTCGGAACTGGCCGAATACGGCTCCGCCATGCGGATGGCCGGTGCCGAACTGGACCGCATCACATCGGTGCTGGATACCCCGGCGCTGCCGGAACCAGCTGCCCCGCAACCGGTTTCAGAGCGCGGTCGGGTTCAGCTGGACCACGTCGGATTCAGCTATCCGGGGCGCCGGGTGCTCGAGGATGTCAGCTTCGTCGCGGCGCCCGGCACCATGACGGCGCTGGTGGGTCCGTCGGGCTCGGGCAAGACGACCATCACCCGGCTGCTGGCGCGGTTCTACGACGTGGACGCCGGCGTGGTCCGGGTCGGTGGCATCGACGTCCGCGATCAGGGCACCGCGGAGCTGATGGGGCAGCTGTCCCTGGTGTTCCAGGACGTGTACCTGTTCGACGACACCCTGTGGGAGAACGTGCGGATCGGTGCGCCGACCGCATCAGACGACGACATCCGGGAAGCGGCCCGCACCGCCGGGCTGCAATCTGTCGTGGACCGCCTGCCGGCCGGCTGGCAAACGCGGGTGGGTGAGGGCGGTTCGGCGCTGTCCGGCGGTGAGCGGCAGCGGGTTTCGATCGCACGCGCTTTGCTGAAAAACGCCCCGGTGGTGCTGTTCGACGAGGCCACCAGCGCACTGGACCCCGAGAACGAACGCCATGTCGCCGCGTCCATCCGCGAATTGGCGGACCGCAGCACCGTCATCGTGATCGCGCACAAACTGTCCACGGTTACCGCCGCCGACAACATCGTCGTGCTGTCCGATCGCGGCACGGTGGACGACAGCGGCACCCATGAGCAGCTCATGGCGCGCGGTGGCCGCTACGCCGATTTCTGGGCGCAGCGGACGTCGGCCAGTGGCTGGACCGTCGCGAAAGCGGCGGCCGAGGCTGATGCTGGGGCGTGAATCACAGGGGTGGGCGGTGTTTTTTTGGTGAGGTTAGGCTAAATTAACTTTGTGACTGCTGAAGCTATAGACGCGGCGTCTGTGACCCGGATTGCTTTGCCCGCCGATGTCTCCCCGGCCGATCTGATCGCGCAACTGGCAGCCGAACTGCCGGAGCGCTCCGGCGCCGACTACGTCGGCTACGAGCATTCGGGGGAGTGGGTGCTGGCCATCGGAGTGCGCACCGCCATCGAACTCGACTGTGACGAATTGCGGATCGTCGACGCCGGCGGCGCAGTCGCCCGCCAGGCGTGGAGCGGCCGGCCCGGAGAGGTACTCGGCGACGCTGTCGATCGGCTGCTCCTGGAGACCGATCGGCTGTTCGGTTGGGTCGCTTTCGAATTCGGCGCCTACCGGTTCGGGCTGCAGCAGCGCCTGCCGGCGGGGACCCCGCTGGCGCGGGTCTTCAGCGCGCGGACTCAGGTGGTCGTCACCGGCGGTGAGGTGTACGTGCTGGGCGACGTCGACGTCGTGGCCGGCACGCTGAATCGTCTGCTGCAGTCGGGGATTCCGGCGGCCGGCGTCACCCGCGCCGTCGATGTGAGTGTCGATGGCAGCGACTACCCGTCGCGGGTTGCCGCGGCCGTCGCCGAGATCGTTGCCGGCGACTACCAGAAGGTGATCCTGTCGCGCCGGTTCGAGGTCCCCTTCGCGGTCGACTTCCCGGCGACGTTCCGCGTGGGCCGGGCGAACAACACCCCGGTGCGGTCATTCCTGTTGCGGCTGGGCGGGATTCGCGCCCTGGGCTTCAGTCCGGAGCTGGTGGCCGCGGTGCGCGCCGACGGGACCGTGATCACCGAACCGCTGGCCGGTACGCGGGCCTTCGGCCGCGGCGCCGACCAAGACCGTGCGGCGCGTGCGGATCTGGAATCGAACTCGAAAGAGATTGTCGAGCACGCGATCTCGGTGCGCAGCTCCCAAGAGGAGATCACCGAGGTGGCCGAGCCCGGCACCACCGTCGTCAGTGACTTCATGACGGTGCGCGAGCGCGGCAGCGTGCAGCACCTGGGTTCGACCGTGTCCGGCCAGCTGTCGGAGCAGATGAACCGGATGCACGCGCTGGAGGCACTCTTCCCGGCGGTGACGGCCTCCGGAATACCCAAGGCCGAGAGCGTCGACGCCATCATGCGGCTCGACGAGTCGCCGCGTGGGTTGTACTCCGGCGCAGTCGTGATGTTCAGTGCCGACGGCGGCATGGACGCGGCGCTGACGCTGCGCTCGGCTTACGAGGCCGACGGCCAGACCTGGCTGCGGGCCGGCGCCGGCATCATCGCCGAGTCGACTCCGGAACGCGAGTTCGAGGAGACCTGCGAGAAGCTGACGACGCTGGCGCCGTACCTGGTGCCCCGCAGCTGAGCTAGAAGTCCAGGCCGGCCGGGGCGTCGGCGGGTGGTTCGCCGCCGGCTTGGGTGAACGCGTGCAGCGCGCGGACCATGCCAAGGCGCTCGCGGGCCGGCATGATCTCGACGATCCGGGCGATCTCGGCGCGGCGGCGTGCGATCACGGTGTCCACGACGGCGTGCCCCCTACGGGTCAGCTCGATGACGATCTCGCGGCGGGAATTCGGGTGTGTGCGCCGGTCGATCAGGCCGGCGGTGACCAGGCGCTCGGCCATCCGGCCGATGGTCGACGGCTGCACGTCGAGTTGAGCGGCGAGCGTGGTCAGATTGGTCGCGCCGCGCGTTGACAGGATTGCCAGGACCCGTAGCTGGGGGATGGTCAGAGTGTCGTCGACGACCGCGACACAGCGGGCCGTGATGTCCAGGAGCAGCCGCGATGCGGTGACGAGCGCGTCGGCGAAGGCATCGGCCGGCGGGTCGGTGATGGTTCTCGGACGGGCGGTCACCGCGATTCCTCCTCGGCTGGGTACCGCAAATTTACCCCTCGCGCAAATTAAATTTACCGGTCAGGCGAAATTGAAGCCGTTACCAAACGGTGACCTGCGGGGTATGGTGCACCGGTGGACAAGCCCGGATTAGCTACCGAGACGCGCGCACGGCGCCGTTGGTCGGTGGCTCTGGCGGCGCTGGTGATGCCGGCTGCGGCGTTCGTCGCTGCGGGCACTGCGGCCCACACCGGCACCACCGCCACTGAGGTGGACGTCTGCTGCGCGCAGGTGGTCCTGGCCGAGCCGACCGCTCCGCATCCGGGTTCGCTGATCATCGCCGAGGCAGCCGAGAGTTCGCGCGCCATGGTGCGCAGCATCGCTTTGCCGGTGGGTGTCGCCGCCGAGCGGGGGCTGCAGATCGACACCATCCTCGCCGAGCGCGCCGTCAGCGCGGCGTTCCCGGAGATCCACACGATGACCGGAGTTCGCCCGGACTCGCTGCGCTGGCATCCCGAAGGCCTGGCGCTGGATGTGATGGTGCCCGACTACGGGTCGTCCGCCGGCAAGGCGCTTGGCGACCGCATCCTGTCGTACGTGCTGGCCAACGCGCGGCGGTTCGATCTGAACCATGTGATCTGGCGGCAGGCGATCTACTACCCGGACGGCACCGCCCACCGGATGCCCGATTACGGCGGTCCCGACGCCAATCACTACACCCACGTGCACATCTCGACCAACGGTGGCGGCTACCCGACCGGCAACGAGGCGTACCTCATCTCCGCGTCAGGGCCGACTCTGGTCAAGAGCGGCGCGGTCAACGCGATCTTCGTCAGCGCGCACTGAGCCGGCCGATCCGCCCGGGGTCACTGGCCGCCGCGCCGCCGATCGTCCTGCGCTGATCCGTGCACCGGCGAGCGTAATCGTGAAGAGCGCCAACAGTGTCCAGCCCGCGCTGGTGCCCAGCCCGTACTTGGCCATCAGCAGCAGCGCCACGCCGGCGGCGCAGACCAGCACACCTGCCACGGTCGACGGGCTTCCGGTCGCCCGGACCCGGGCATCCCACCACTTCAACGGGTTGTGCTCGAGTGGGGACAGCAGCAGGAACATGACCGTCATCACCACCGCGAAGACCAGCGCCCGGATCGCGATGTTGCGCCAGAAGTGCGGGGCCGCAGGGTCGTAGGCGTCCAGGCCCACCGCGTGCAGGCCGAACGTCGAGATCGCGATGGCCGCGATGTGCCACAGGTACAACGTCATCGCCCCGCTGTTACCCACCACGATCAGGTACCAGACGCGGGGATGCTGGGCCCACCGGCGGACCACGGCGGCACAGGCGATGAACAGCGTGGGCATCCAGATGCACTGCAGCGCAAGCAAAAGCGTCGGCGGGGTCACGTTCGACATCCGTTCGGTGCCGGTGACGACCAGTGACACGTCGTACGGGCCGTACTTGGCGACCAGCACCTGGACGGCCAGCGTGGCGGCGGCGACCATCAGCGCCGAGCGAGGAGCGACGAGGCGGTGCGCGTAGGCCGCGCCGATGACCATCGGAATCAGCCAGACCACAACCAGATTCGCCGCGCCGGCCTCCAAGGTGTGGGTGCTGATGCGGGCCCAGTCACCGAGCGCCGCGACCGCCATCAGGGCCGCGACCACCAGGGTGGCAGAGCGGGCCGAGCGCAACCGGGCCAAGGCGGGGACGAACGCCAGCACGATCAGATAGGTGCCGAGGAACCAGAGCAGCGCCACCGCCTCGTTGCCCAGGGCGGCTGCGGATTCGGCGCCCATGGTGAACCGCACCACGACCAGGGCGACCGTCCAGGCGGCCAGGTACCACAGCGCCGGTCGGCACAACCGTTGTGCCCGGGTGAAAAGCCAGGTGCCCCACGGCGTGCCGTCCTGCCAGCTGTAGATGCCTGCCGCGGCTCCGGCAAAGAAGAACAGTGGCATGACCTGCAGCACCCAGGTGGCCGGTTGCAGGCTCGGGACGGCACCCAAGGTATTGCCGATCCGGACGCCGTCGGCAGTGATGGTGGCGAGCAGCAGCGCGCAATGGCCGAACATCACCACCAGCAGTGCACTCAGCCTGGCGACGTCGATGCTGCGGTCTCGGTCGGGCGCGGTGCCATCGATCACGGCGCGGAAGTCGGGCAGGAGTCTCGGCATGAACTGATGATGCCCCAGCGCCGCGCGGCGCGGATGAGTGTGACTACTCAGAACCGGTAGGTATTGCCACCGCCTCGGCGGCAGCGTCGTGCTGGCCGACGAAACGACGAATGCGGGCCACCGCGAACACGATGCAGAGCACCACGAGGGTGGGCCCCGTCGCGACGATGACGAACTGCGAGAGGTCGACGGGATAGTTGAAGATCATGTACAGCGCGAAGACGGGATAGAAGCCGCAGAGCAGCCCGAGTCCGACGCACAGCTGGGTGTGCAACCGGTGCCAGTCCTGGAGGCTCTGCTCGGTCCAGCCGCGTTCGGGCAGGGCCGGCTCGGCGAGGGCGGGGGAGATGACGCCGGTCATCTTCTTCGAATTCGGCTTGCGCAGCAGCCCGCTGATGGCGAACGACCACACCAGCAGGGACATCGGGACGAGCTCGAGGGCCTGGACGATGCGCGGGTTCTTGGTGGTGAGCGCGATGGTCAGCGAGCACACGGCGCCGACGATCACCACGACGTTCGCGGGCTCGACCTTCCGCTTGCGCACCATGGTCAGCGCGCCCTGCACGGCCGCGGTGATGATCGCCCCGACCAGCGCCAGGTACGGCTCGAAGTCGAACATGCGCAGCACGTAGTACGCGACCAGCGGCGGCACGGTGTTGATCGCCGTGTTCGTGATGTATTCGCGCAGACTCTTGGGTGTGTCCATGCCGGCGTCGGCTTGCTGTGACATTCGGGTTGCTCCTGGTGGGGGTCGGTGTTGTCTCGCGAGCAGACGCAAAACTGTCAATTTCAGTCGCGAATCGACAGCTTTATGTCTGCTCGCGAGGGGCTGTCAGGTGGCTGTGGCGATCGCGCGGATGATGGCCTTCTTGTCGACCTTGCCGACCGCGGTCACCGGCAGCGACGTCTGCGCCACCAGGGTGTCGGGCCGGCTGTGTACTGCGACACCGCGGCCGTCGAGGTAGCCGTTGAGGTCGCTGAGGCTGACTGGCGGTCCGCCGAAAACGACCACCGCACAGATTTTTTCGCCCAGGTAGGGGTCGGGCACCGGGACCGCGGCGGCGGCCCGGATCGACGGGTGCGTGAGCAGGTGCTCTTCGAGATCGAGCGCCGAGATGGTCTCTCCGCCACGATGGATGACGTCCTTGATGCGTCCGGTGACCTCGAGGTAGCCGTCGGCCCTGCGGCGTACCCGATCCCCGCTGCGGTAGTAGCCGTCTGGGCTGAACGACCGCTCGTTGTCCGATGGCGCGCGGTAGTAGCCACCCAGGGTGTACGGCCCGCGCACCAGGAGTTCGCCTTCGCTGCCGGCCGGCACGTCGGCGCCCTCGTCGTCGACGACGCGCAGTTCGTCGTCGGGGCACAGCGGCGCGCCCTGGGTGTGATCGAGCAGTTCGGGGTCGTCGCCGGGGCGGGTGTAGTTGATCAGCCCCTCGGCCATGCCGAAAACCTGTTGCAGGCCGGGCGTCAGCGCGGCGCGGGCGGCCGCCGCGTCCGGTGCGGAGAGCTTGGCGCCGCCGACTTGGAGCAGTCGCAACGTGGTGGGGCGCTGCGGTTCCCAATCGCAGGCCAGCGTCCACAGGGTGGCCAGGGCGGGCACCAGGGCGCAGACGGTGACGCCGTGCCGGGCGATGGTGGCGAACGCGGATTCCGGGCTGGGATCGGTGGTGAAGACGGTGGTGGCACCCACGGACATCGCACCGAGCATGCCCGGGCAGGACAGCGGGAAATTGTGCGCCGCCGGCAACACCGTCAGATACACGTCGTCACCGGTCATTTCGCACAGCGCGGCGCTGGCGGTGGCGTTGTAGTAGTAGTCGTCGTGGGTGCGGGGGATCAGCTTCGGTGCTCCGGTGGTGCCGCCGGATACCAGTAGCAATGCGGGTTCCGCTGTGTTGATTGTCGGCGCGGGTATTGGCGCATGGCCGAAAAGGGAAGTCCAGCTGGTGAATTCGCCGGCTTCGCCGTCGACGATCACCTGCTGGAGCCTCGGGTGCTCGGCGACCAGCTCGCGCGCCATGTCCCGGTAGTCGAAGCCGCCGAACCGGTCGGCGATGACGAGGGCGACCGCGCCGCTGACCGTGGCGAAATGACTGAGTTCGGCGCGGCGATGGGCGGGCAGGCACATGACGGGCACCGCACCCGCGCGCAGCAGCCCGAACAGGGCGATGGCGAAGTTCGCGGTGTTGGGCACTTGCAGCAGGACCCGGTCGCCGATTCCGATGCCGAGTGCGGCGAAGCCGGCGGCCGCCTCTGCGGCCATCTCATCGAGTTTGGCAAACGTGTATGACGCGGACGGATCGATGACGGCAACGCGGTCCGGCCACTGCCGCGCGCCGTCGGTCAGCAGGCTGTCCAGTGGTTTACCGGCCCAATAGCCCGCTTTGCGGTAGCGCTCGGCGCGATCGTGCGGAAACGGTACGAATCCGTTCAGCAAATGCTGATCGACCTCGGCGGAGGCAGTGGTGCGCGTCACGGCAGATCCCTCGGGGTAGGCATGGAGGTAGCAGCAATATAGGGTAGCCTAATCAAAATTAGGACAGCCTGTCTTTAACGTATTTGGAGGGTGTTGTGGGCGTCGTGGCAGTGAATTCGCAGGCCATCCGCGAGGAGGTTGCCGAACTGCTGGGTGCCCGCGCTGACACCCTCGATCCCGGCGCCGACCTGATCGGTCAGGGGCTGGACTCGATTCGCATGATGTCGCTGGCCGGACGCTGGCGGAAGCAGGGCATCGACATCGACTTCGCCGCACTGGCAGCGGAGCCGACCATCGCGGCCTGGTCCGAACTGCTGTCCGCGGCGGGCGGTCTGCAGCGCGCCGAAGCTTCGGTGCCGCAAGATAATTCGGAACATGACCAGCCGTTCGGGCTGGCGCCGATGCAGCACGCCATGTGGATCGGCCGGGAAGGCGACCAGCAACTGGGCGGCGTCGCCGGACATCTCTATGTCGAATTCGACGGCCAGGAGGTCGATGCGGAGCGATTGACCACTGCCGCAACGGCATTGGCAGCGCGGCACCCCATGCTGCGTGTGCAGTTCCTGGCCGACGGCACGCAGCGCATCGCCGCGCTCGACGGTGACTTCCCGGTGACGGTCACCGACCTGCGGGCCCTGCCGGCCGATCAGATCGCGGAGCAGCTGGCCGCCATCCAACGCCGCAAGGCGCATCAGCAGTTGACCGGCCAGGTGTTCGAACTGAGTCTGACGCTGCTCCCGGACGGCGCCACCCGCCTGCACGTCGACTTGGACATGCAGGCCGCTGACGCGATGAGCTACCGCACCCTGATGGCCGATCTCGCGGCTCTGTACCGCGGTGTCGAGCTGGCTCCGCTGGCCTACACCTACCGCGAATATCGCATGGCCACAACACAATCAGCTGAACAGGTCAATCCCAGGGCTGATGCGGACCGGCAGTGGTGGGGCGACCGGCTCCCGGAACTGCCCGATCCGCCTCGCCTGCCGCTGGTACCGGCCGCCGAGCAGAACGACCCGCGCCACACCACCCGGCGCTGGCACTGGCTGGCCCCCGACGTGCGGGACGCGCTGTATGCCGCCGCGCGCCGGCGCGGCATCACGCCCGCGATGGCACTGGCCGCATCGTTCTCCGACGCGCTGGCCTGCTGGTCGGCCGGGCAACGCTTCCTGCTGAACGTGCCGCTGTTCGGGCGCGACCAACGCCACGCTGATGTCGACCGCCTGGTGGGCGACTTCACGTCGTCGCTGCTGCTCGACGTCGACCTGACCGACGCGGCCACCGCGACCGGGCGATGCGCTGTCCTGCAGGACGCATTCCGCAGCGCCGCAGCACATTCCGACTACTCCGGGCTCGAAGTTCTCCGGGACCTGAGTCGGCACCGCGGCACCCAGGTGTTGGCGCCGGTGGTCTTCACCAGCGCCCTCGGCCTCGGCGAACTGTTCGGCTCGGCGGTGATCGAGACGTTCGGCACCCCGGGGTGGATCAATTCGCAAGGGCCGCAGGTGATGCTGGACGCCCAGGTGACCGAGTTCAACGGCGGCGTGCTGGTCAACTGGGACGTCCGCGAAGAGGCGTTCCCGGCGGGCGTCATCGACGCCATGTTCGCGCGGCACATCGCCGAGCTGGAGCGGCTGGCCGTCGACGACACCGCCTGGGAGGCCACCACGCCGGAGCCGTTGTCGGCGGCGCAGCGCGCGGTCCGCGACGAGGCCAACAGCCGCACGGCGGCGCCGAGTGGCGCGGCGCTGCACACCGGCTTCTTCGCCTCGGCTGCCGCGCGGCCGGCTGCCACGGCGATGATCGGCGAGACCCGGCAGTGGACGTATGCCGAACTGGCCGAAGAAGTTTCGGCCGTGGCATCGGCATTGCGGATCGCCGGCATCACGCCGGGGGACACCGTGGCCGTCCTCGGCCCCAAGGGCGCAGAACAGATCATCGCGCTGCTGGCCATCCTGGCCGCCGGCGGCGTCTACCTGCCGATCGGCGTCGACCAGCCGGCCGACCGCACCGAGAAGATTCTGGCGACCGGCGGCGTCCGGATGGCGCTGTACTGCGGCGACCTGACACCGTCGTGGAAGCCGTCACTGACCGTGACGGAGGCGATGCGGATCGGGCGCCGCGCCGACGGGCCGTTCGTCCCCGCCGCCACCGATCCGCACGAGCTGGCCTACGTGCTGTTCACCTCCGGTTCCACGGGCGAGCCCAAGGGCGTCGAGGTCACCCATGATGCGGCGATGAACACCGCCGAATTCCTGTACGGGCACTTCAACATCGGACCAGCTGACCGCTGCCTCGCGCTGGCCACCCTGGAATGCGACCTGTCGGTGCTCGACATGTTCGCCACCCTCGCCACCGGCGGCAGCATCGTGGTGGTCGACGAGCCGTACCGGCGCGACCCGGACCACTGGGCCGCCCTCATCGCCGAGCACGGCGTGACGGTGCTCAATTTCCTACCGGGCTGGCTGGAGATGCTCGTAGAGGTGGGCGCGGGACGTCTGGACACCGTGCGAGTGGTGCTGACCGGCGGTGACTGGGTCCGGACCGCCATGGTGCGGCACCTGCAGGCGCAGGCACCGGGTGTGCGCGTCGCCGGGCTCGGCGGTGCCACTGAAACTGCCATCCACGCAACCATTTTCGAGGCCGGCGAGCTGCCCGACACCTGGTCGGCGGTGCCCTACGGCGTGCCGTTCACGAACAACGCGTGCCGGGTGGTCAACGAGGCCGGCCAGGACTGCCCCGACTGGGTGGCCGGCGAACTGTGGTTCACCGGACGCGGCATCGCCTCCGGCTACCGTGGCCGGGCGGACCTGACCGCCGACCGATTCGTGCGCTACGCCGGCCGAACCTGGTACCGCTCAGGGGATTTGGCGCGATACCGGCCGGACGGCGTCCTGGAGTTCGTCGGGCGTGCCGACCACCGCGTGAAGATCAGCGGCTACCGGATCGAGCTCGGTGACGTCGAAGCCGCACTGCAGCGGGTGCCCGGGGTGCGCGCCGCGGTGGCCGGTGTGGTCTCCGGGGGCGAGCGCGGGCACGACGTGCTGGCGGCGCTGGTCTCGGTCGACGATCCCGACCTGACCACCGAGCGCATCGGCGCGGCGGTGGCCGAACTCGTACCGCCGCACATGATCCCGCGGCAGCTGCAGGTGGTTGCGGCGATTCCGTTCACCGTCGGCGGCAAGACCGACCGTCGGGCCGCAGCCGGTCAACTGGCGGCGCTGGTTCAGGCGGCCGACGGCGCCGGACGGGCGCTGCCGGAGACCACGCTGGAGCGGGCGCTGGTGGCGATCGTCTCCGAGCTGCTCACGGTCGACGCCGGTGTGGAGGACGACTTCTTCGAGCTCGGCGGTGACTCGGTCCTGGCGACCGCCACCGTGGCGCGGATCCGGAAGTGGCTGGACACCCCGACCGTCGGCGTACCCGACATCTTCGCCGCCCGGACCGTGCGAGCGCTGGCGCAGCGGCTCATCGGCCGCGAGGGCGGCAGCGGGCGACTGGAAATGGTCGCCGAGCTCTACCTGGAGATTGCTGAGATGAACCACGACGACGTGCTCACCGCGCTGGATCCGGCGGCTGTCTCATGACCGAAATGGGATCGGCCTCCGCGACTGGGCTGAAAGGCGCCTTCGCGCCCTGGATCAAGCACTACCCGGGCACCGGCGACGCTGGGGCCGTGGTGGTCTTCCCGCATGCCGGCGGTGCCGCGGTGGCCTACCGGGACCTGGCAACTGCCTTGTCGGGCAAGGGGATCGACACGTACGTCGTGCAGTATCCGCGCCGTGCCGATCGGCTCGCGCATCCGGCGCACCCGACGGTCGAGCAGCTCGCCGCCGATCTGTTCGCCGCGGGCGACTGGGCGGCCGCGGGCCCGCTGCGGCTCGTCGGGCACTGCATGGGTGCGGTGGTGGCATTCGAGTTCGCCCGGGTCGCCGAACAGAGCGGCGCCACCGTGCACAGCCTCTGGGCATCCGCCGGCCAGGCGCCGTGCGATGTGGTCGACGCGCCTCCGCTGCCGACCGGACCTCGCGAAATGCTCGCGGAGATGGTCGATCTCGGGGGTACCGACCCCCGGCTGCTCGCCGACCCAGATTTCGTCGAACTCCTGTTGATGGCGGTGGGTGCCGACTACGAAGCCCTCAACCGGTACCTGGGCGGCGGCCGCATCGCCGCCGACATCCACGCCCTCGGCGGACGCGACGACCATCGCATCGACCAGGACATGCTGCGCCGCTGGGAAGATCACACGTCGGGTGCCTTCACCCTGACCGAATTCGACGGTGGTCACTTCTATCTCAACGACCGGCTGGACGCGATCGCGGAAGTGATCAGTGCGCGCTGACTTGATGGGCACGGACGATCCGGTGGTCATCGTCGGGATGGCGGTCGAAGCGCCCGGTGACGTGGACAATGCCGAAAGCTATTGGCAGTTACTGTCTTCCGGATGCGAGGCGCTGAGCACCTTCCCAGAGGACCGGGGCTGGGCCGTGCGCGACCTGCTCGCGGGCTCGCGCCGCGACGGATTCAAGCGCATCCACAACCGCGGCGGCTTCCTCTCGGGCGCCGCTCTGTTCGATCCGTCGTTCTTCGGTATCTCGCCGCGCGAGGCGGTGGCGATGGACCCGCAGCAGCGAGTGGCACTGCGGGTGACGTGGCGGGCGCTGGAGGACGCCGGGATCAACCCGGACGAGCTGGCCGGACACGACGTCGGTTGCTACATCGGCGCCTCGGGCACCGGGTACGGCCCCGACCTTGCCGAATACTCGGACTTGAGCGGGCATCTGATCACCGGGACGTCGCTGGGCGTGATCTCCGGACGCATCGGTTACCTGCTGGGCCTCGATGGTCCGGCGCTGACGGTCGACACGTCGTGTTCGTCGGCGCTGACCGCGTTCCACACCGCGGTGCAGGCACTGAGCACAGGTGATTGCAGCATGGCGCTGGCCGGCGGCGTATGCGTGATGGGGTCGCCCGGATACTTCGTCGAATTCGCCAAGCAGCATGCACTTTCCGATGATGGGCACTGCCGGCCTTACAGCGCGCAGGCCAGCGGCACCGTGTGGGCCGAAGGCGCCGGGATGTTCGTGCTGGAGCGAAAGTCGGTGGCGCAGCGCAACGGGCACCGGGTGCTCGCGGAGGTGCGCGCCAGCTGCCTCAACCAGGACGGACGCAGCACCGGCCTGACCGCGCCGAGCGGTCCGGCCCAGGCCCGGTTGTTCGGCCGCGCGCTCGACCGATCCGGCGCCCGGCCCGACCAGATCGGGATGATCGAAGGGCACGGCACCGGAACCAAACTCGGGGACCGGACCGAATTGAACTCGCTGGCCCAGACCTACGGTGCCACCGCACCCGGGCAGGGCGCGGTCCTGGGTTCGGTGAAATCCAATGTCGGACACAGCCAGGCCGCCGCGGGCGCGCTGGGACTGGCCAAGGTGCTGGTCTCGGCCGAGCACGCCACCATCCCGGCGAGCCTGCACATCGAACAGGCCAGCGCTGAAATCGACTGGAGCGCACAGGGACTGAAGCTCGCCACCGAGCACACGCCGTGGCCTGCGGTGAACGGCGAACGTCTTGCCGCGGTTTCGGCTTTCGGCATGAGTGGCACCAATGCGCACGTCATCGTCGCCATGCCCAGCGATGTTGATGCGCGGGTGGCCTCATGAACATCTCGCACCTTCCTGACGGCCGCGTACCCGTGCTGCTCAGCGCGCACACCGAAGAGCTGCTGGCGGCTGAGGCGACCGGCATCGCCGACTACCTGGACCGGATCGGGGCCGTGAGCCTCGGTGCGGTGGCCGCGATGTTGTTGCGGCTGCGCCGTCGTCGTCGGTTCCGCGCCGTGGTCCGGGCGCATGACGCCGCCGAACTGGCGGCCGCACTGCGGGCGCTGGCGGCGGGCGAAGAGCACCCCCTGGTGGCGGTGTCCTCCCGGACCGCAGCCCCCCGGACGGCCTTCGTGTTCCCGGGTAACGGTGGCCAGTGGCCGTCGATGGGCACCGACGCGTATCGGCAGCTGCCGGTGTATCGCGCCGCGGTCGACCGCTGCGCCGCCGCGTTCGTCGCCGCGGGAATCGACTCGCCGCTGGACTTCCTGGTCGACCCCGTCGACCGCGAGTGGACCCAAATCCACAGTCAGAGCGCGCAGTTCACGCACGCCGTCGGACTGACCTCGGTCTGGCAGGCGCTGGGCATCGAGCCCGACGTCACGCTGGGGCACAGCCTCGGTGAAATCGCCGCGGCCCATGTCGCCGGTGCCATGACGCTGGCGGAAGCGGTCGCCGTGGTGATCGCCCGGGCCGGGGCGTTGGACAGCCTGGCCGGCGACTTCGGCGCGGCGAGTCTGGGCGTGAGTGTCGACGAAGCGCGGCAAGCGGTTTCGGATGCCGCCGGCTGGATGGAATTGTCGGTGGTCAACTCGGCGGCCTCGGTGGTGGTGTCCGGGGACCGGACCGCCATCGCGGACCTGGTGTCCGACATGCAATCGCGCGGTCGCTTCGCGCGCGTCATCGCCATGAGCTTCCCCGCCCACACCAGTGCGCTGGATCCGCTGCGGGCACAACTGCTTGCCGGGGTGCCGGAGTCTCGATTCGGCGATGGCACGGTGCCGTTCATCGGATCGGTGACCGGTGAGGTCGTCGGCGCGGACACGGAATTCGGTGAGTACTGGTACCGGAATCTGCGGAGCACCGTGCGGTTCGACCGGGCCGCCGCGACCGCGCGGGACAGCGGCGTCGACGGATTCGTCGAGATGTCGGCGCACCCCGCGTTGCTGCACGCGCTCGCCGACACCGATGCGCCGCTGATCGTCGGGTCGGGACGCCGCGACGAGGCCGTCGTCGACGTGCTCTCCGACAACATCGCCACCATGGCCGTAGCCGATCCCGACTACGACTGGGCCGAGCACATCGAGCCGAATCAACCGATACTGCGCGGATTTCCGCATGCCCCGATGGCAGCGATGCACCTGTGGGCCGCGCCGGAACCGCTGCCCGCGGTGGCCGGACTGACGGTCAGCGCCGAACACTGGCTGCCGCAGCCCGATGAGACCGTGCCGCTGATCATCCGGCGTGCCGCGGTGCTCGACCTGCCGGGACCGCGGGGTGAGCTGGCCGACCGGATCCGCGACGGTGTGCGGGCCAACCTCGGCACCGTGCTGGTCGAGCCCGCCGAGGCCGATCTGCTCATCGTCGTCGCGCCGATGCTCGACCACCCCGATACCGAGGCGGCGATCACGGACCTCGCCCAGCTGATCCGCGGTGGACTCTGCGACTACCCGAATGCCATTGGGTCACAATGCAACGACGTGTGGCTGGTGACCGTCGGCGGCGAGCACGTGCGCGACGACGAGCCGGTGGCGTTGCCGGCTCAGGCGGCCCTCGCCGCCATGCACCGCAGCATCGGCTTCGACCATCCGGATCAGTCCTTCCGCCACGTTGACCTGGCCTCCTGGGAAATCGACACGCCGGCGGCGACCGCCGTCGTCGAGACCATGCTGGGTACGGGAACCGAAGTGGCGCTGCGCGATTCGCAGCAGTACCGGCGCGGGCTGGTGGCCCTGCTGGCTGCTGACGCACCGGCGCTCGGGCTATTGGACAACGTGGTGATCACCGGCGGAAACGGTGCCGTCGGCCGGCATTTCGCGCGGACTCTCGCCGCCGCAGGCGCCCGGCGCATCGTGCTGGTGAGCCGCAGTGGCACCGATGCACAGCAACTGGCCGAGCTCGACGGCACCGACGTGGTGTCGGTGCAGTGCGACATCACGTCGTCCGAACAGGTTTCGGCCGCCGCGGCCGCCCACGCCGGCGACGGTGCGACGCTCGTGGTCCACGCGGCCGGAGCGGCGGCGTTCGGCACGACGGTCGGCGCGGATGAGCTCATCGCCACCGCGGCCGCGAAGGTCGCCGGTCTGGCCCGGCTGGCCGAGTCCTGGCCGTTGCGTGCCGATGCCCGAATCCTGGTGTGCTCATCGGTGTCCGGACTGTGGGGCGGGCTCGGTCATGTCGCCTACGCGGCCGTGAACCGCATGCAGGATGTGCTGGCCGGGCAGTTCCGCGCCAAGGGGCTCGACTGTGTGGCCGTGCGGTGGGGACTGTGGCCGGGCGCCGGCATCGTCGGTGCCGAGGAGGTGGCGCGGATCGAGCGCGCCGGGCTGCGGGAGATGGATCCGGACGTCGCCATCGAGGCGGCCCTGGGGACCTCCGCGCCCGCGCCGCTGATCTTCAGCGCCGATGCCGAGCGGTTGGCGACGCTGCTCGGTGCTGCCCCCGCTGACGCGGAACCGGCTGTACCGCAGCAGGTTCCGGTCGCCATCAGTGCCGGTGCCGACGCCGAAGACGTCGTCCGGCACGAGCTTTCGGCGGTGCTCAAATTGGGCGACCCCGGCGGCATCGACCTGACCGCGGCCCTGTTCGACCTGGGCCTGGATTCGCTGCTGGCACTGGACCTGCGCAAGCGACTGCGCCGGGGCACCGGCCGGTCCGTGCCGCTGGCCGGGCTGCTCAGCGGCATCACCGGTATCGAACTGGTGGATTTGCTAACCGATAGATCAGAAAAGGTGGAGAGCTAGCGTGACCGAGACCGACATCCGGGCAGAAGACGCTCGCCTGGAGCTGTTGCGGCGCAAGCTGGCCGAGCGCGGCCTGCAGTCCCAGGGCAACACGCAGTCGAACGATGGGGCGCCGGTGGTGCCGGTGCTGTCCGACGGCCAGCGCCGGATGTGGTTCGTGCAGACCGCCGAACCCGCGGGCGCCCTGCTCAATGTCTGTGTGTCCTTCGCGATCACCGGCGAACTCGACCACCAGCGCCTGCGGGCTGCGGTGAACGCGGTGGCCGGCCGGCACGCGGTACTGCGCACCACCTACCGGGCGGACGCGACAGGCGAACCCGGCCTGACGGTGCACGACCAGTTGGCACCGGGCTGGAGCACCCACGACCTGAGCGAGCTCTCGGAAGCGTCGCGCGCCCTGCGGCTCGAAGTGTTGGCGCAGCGGGAATTCGGCACGCCGTTCCAGCTCGACATTGAATCGCCCTTGCGGATCAGCCTGATTCGCACCGCGGCGGACGAGCACATCATGCTGCTCACCGCACACCACATCGCCTGGGACGACGCGTCCTGGCAGGTCTTCTTCGGCGATCTCACGCGGGCGTACGACGGCGCGCAGCTGGCCGAGGTGGTGCCGGCGGCGGTGCCCGCCGATGACCACACCGAGGCCCTGGAGTACTGGCGCGGCGTGCTCGCCGATCCGCCTGAGCCGCTGGAACTTCCGGGTCCGCACGGCTCGCTGGTGCCGACCGGTCACCGCTCGCAGCGCGTCACCCGGCGCATCGATGCCGATACCGTGGCCCGGGTCTCCGAGCTGGCCCGCCAGACCGGATCCACGCCGTACACCGTGTTGCTGGCGGCGTTCGGCACCTTGCTGCACCGCTACACCCACGCCGACGATGTCCTGGTCGCGACGCCGGTGCTCAACCGCAGCGGCGGCACCGAGGAAGCGCTGGGGTACTACGGCAACACGGTTGCGTTGCGGCTGCGCCCCGAATCACGCCAGAGTTTCGGCGAATTCGTCACTCAGGCCAAGGGCACCACCCACGGCGCCTTCGCGCATCAGCAGATCAACCTGGACCGGGTGGTGCGCGAGCTCAACCCGGACCGCCGGCACGGCGTGGAGCGGCTGGCACGGGTCTCGTTCGGCGCCCGCGAGGCCGACGGCCGCGGCTTCTGCCCGTCCGGCATCACCTGCCGCCGGGCCGAGTACCGGGGCCACCAGACGCAGCTGCCGCTGGGCTTCATGGTCGAGTTCGAGGACGACGGGGCCGTGGTCGAGGCGGAGTACCTGACCGAAATCCTCGACGCCGCACTGGCCGACCAGCTGCTGCGGCACTACGTGGTGCTGCTGGAGTCCGCGCTGGCCGACCCGACCCGGGCGCTGGCCGAGCTGGATCTGATGGATGACCACGACGCCGACTGGCTGCGGCAGATGGCGAACGGGGAACAGTTCAGCACCCCGGACACCACGTTGGCCGCGTTGATCGAGGCCCAGACCGAGCGCACCCCGGAGTCGGTTGCGGTGGCCTACGAGGGCCGGTACTACACCTACCGCGAACTCAACGCCGAGGCGAACCGGTTGGCGCACTGGCTGATCGGCCAGGGCATCGGCACCGAAGACCGGGTTGCCGTACTGCTGGAGAAGTCGCCCGAGCTGGTGATCACGGCGCTCGCCATCGTCAAGGCCGGCGGCGTGTACCTGCCGGTCGATCCGACCTACCCGGAGGACCGGCTGTCCTTCATCCTGGGTGACTGCGACCCGAAACTCGTGATCCGCGAACCGGTCACCGACCTCTCGGGGCAGCGGGACGACAACCCCACCGACGCCGATCGGGTGCGGCCGCTCACCGCGGGCAACACCGCCTACCTGATCTACACCTCGGGCTCGACCGGTTTGCCCAAGGGCGTCCCGGTGCCGCACCGTCCGGTCGCCGAGTACTTCGTGTGGTTCGTCGACGAGTACCAGATCGATGCCGACGAGCGGCTGCTGCAGGTCGCCTCGCCGAGCTTCGATGTGTCGATCGCCGAGGTGTTCGGCATGCTGGCGTGCGGTGCGCGCCTGGTCATTCCGCGCCCGGGCGGCCTCAACGACATCGGGTACCTGACCGAGCTGCTGCGCGGCGAGGGCATCACGTCCATGCACTTCGTGCCGTCGCTGCTGGGGCTGTTCCTGTCCCTGCCGGGCGTCAACGAATGGCGCAGCCTCAAGCGCGTGCCGATCGGTGGTGAAGCGCTGCCGGGCGAGGTGGCGGACAAGTTCCACGCCACCTTCGACGCGCTGCTGCACAACTTCTACGGACCGACCGAGACGGTCATCAATGCCAGCCGGTACCGCGTCGAGGGTAAGCAGGGCACGCGCATCGTGCCGATCGGCAAGCCGAAGATCAACACGCAGATGCACCTGCTCGACGATGCCCTGCGGCCGGTGCCGGTCGGCGTCATCGGCGAGATCTACATCGGCGGGACACATGTCGCGCACGGATACCACCGGCGCCCCGGCCTGACCGCCGAGCGCTTCGTCGCCGACCCGTTCACCGCGGGTGGCCGGCTATACCGCTCGGGTGACCTGGCTCGTCTGAACAGCGACGGTGACATCGAATTCGTCGGCCGCGCCGACGAGCAGGTCAAGATCCGCGGCTTCCGCATCGAACTCGGCGAGATCGCCGCCGCCATCGCGGTGGACCCCAGCGTCGGCCAGGCCGTCGTCGTGGCGAGCGACCTGCCCGGGCTGGGCAAGAGCCTCGTCGGCTACCTCACCCCGGCTGAGCGCGGTGACCTGGAATCGGTTGACGTGCAACGAATCAAGGCCCGGGTGGCGGCAGCGCTGCCGGAGTACATGGTGCCGGCCGGGTACGTCGTGCTCGACGAAATCCCGATCACCGCGCACGGCAAGATCGACCGCCGCGCGCTGCCCGATCCGGACATCCAGTCCCGCACCGCTTTCCGTGAACTGACCACCGACACCGAGCGGAAGGTCGCCGAACTGTTCGCCGACCTGCTCGGCGTCGACCAGATCGGTGCCGACGACTCCTTCTTCGAACTCGGCGGGCACTCGCTGCTGGCCACCAAACTGGTCGCCGCGATCCGGGCGCGCTGCAACGCCGAGATCGGCGTTCGTGAGGTGTTCGAGCTGGGCACCGTCGCCGAGATCGCCGCTCGGGTCGACACCGGGGCGCCGCACAACCGGCCGCCGCTGCTGGCGATCGAGCACACCGGCCCGCGCCAGATGTCGGCATCGCAACTGCGCCAATGGTTCCAGTACCGCATCGACGGTCCCGGCCCGGTCAACAACATCCCGTTCGCGGCCCGGATCACCGGCCCGTGCGACGTCGACGCATTCGTCGCCGCGCTCGGTGATCTGGTCGAGCGGCATGAGGTGCTGCGCACCACCTACACCGAAATCGACGGCGTGCCCTACCAGGTCGTGAACGACCCGGCGCCGCTGCCGGTCCGCCGCGCCCGCGGCGCCGACGAGGAGTGGTTGCAGGCCGAACTCGACCAGGAACGCCGGTACGTGTTCGACCTGGAGGCGCAGTGGCCGATCCGGGCCGCGGTGCTGTCGATCCCGGGCCAGCACGTGCTGTCGATCATGGTGCACCACATCGCCGCCGATCACTGGTCGGCCGGCGTGCTGTTCACCGATCTGGTCACCGCGTACCGGGCTCGTCTCGAGCACCGCGCTCCCGAGTTCGTGCCGCTGCCGATCCAGTACTCGGACTACGCGGCCTGGCAGGCCACGCTGCTGTCCGATGAGTCGGGAATGCTTGCCGAGCAACGTGACTACTGGCGCGGCCAACTCGCCGCGCCGGCCGCCGACCCGGGGCTGCGGCCCGACTTCACCCGGCCGCCGGTGCTCTCGGGTGAGGGCGCGTCGGTGCCGTTCGTCGTCGACCCCGATATTCGGGCCAAGCTGACCGCGCTGACCCGCGAGCTCGGTATCACCGACTTCATGCTGCTGCAGTCCGCGGTGGCCGTGGCGCTCGCGAAATCGGGGGAGGGGCTCGACATTCCGCTCGGCACCCCGGTCGCGGGCCGCACCGAAGCCGAACTCGATGCGCTGGTGGGCTTTTTCATCAACATCCTCGTACTGCGCAACGACCTGAGCGGGGACCCGACCCTGCGCGAGATTCTGGTCCGGTCTCGGGACACCGCCCTGGCTGCCTACGCGCATCAGGACCTGCCGTTCGATCACGTCGTCGATACGGTCAGCCCGGCCCGGTCGTTGTCGCGCAACCCGCTGTTCGGCGTCGTCGTGCACGTGCGGGAAGACCTGCCCACCGACCACGTCATCGATTCGCGTGCCGACGGCGACACCACGTTCACGGCGCTGGAGCCGACTTTCGACGTGGCGCACGCCGACCTGTCGGTGAATTTCTTTGCCACGCAGGACGGTTACCGCGGTCACCTGATCTTCCGCACCGATCTGTACACGCGGCAGACGGCCGAGCGGCTCGCTGATCGGCTGGTCCGGGTGATCACCGGCATCGCCGAGAACGCCGATCAGCGCTTGCGGGATCTGCGTGTCGATGAGGCGGTTGAAGGTACCGACGGGGTGCTGGTGCTCGACGAGTGGCGTCAGCCCGTGGGCGTAGGTGTGGTGGGTGACATCTACGACGCCGCAACAGGTTCGGAGCCGACCGGCGAACGCGGCAGATGGCTGGCACACGGGCAGCTCGAGCGCATCGAGGCCGTACAGCTGCGCGCGGCCGGCACCGGGACAACCGTTGCGGAACCTGCGCGCACCGACACCGAACGCGCCCTCATCGCCCTGCTGGCCGAGGTGCTCGAGGCCGGCGCCGAGATCGGACGCAACGACGACTACTTCAGTCTGGGTGGCGACAGCATCAAGGCAGTGCAGCTGGCAGCCCGGGGCCGCGACACGGGCCTGAAGCTGACCGCTCGCATGGTGTTCGAGTATCCGACGGTCCACGAGCTGGCGGCGGCGATCGACGCCCGGTCGTCCGCGGAAACTCCTGGGGCACAGGGTGAGGACCGCGAGCACGCGCCGATGACGGTGTCGGGTCTGTCCGCGGCAGAGCTGGCCGAGTTGACCGCGTCGTTCGCGGCGTCGCAGGAGCCGCAGTGACCACACTGCAACCGGCACCGGTAATCGAGGATGTGCTGGCGCTCAGCCCGCTGCAGCACGGGCTGTACTCGATGGCCCAGCTCGATCAGGCGGACGATCCGTACCTGATCGCGATGTCGGCCGACATCGATGGCGACGTCGACGCGGCGCTCCTGCGGGACTGCGCGGCAGCGTTGTTGGTGCGGCATCCGAACCTGCGGGCCAGCTTCGTGCAGGCCGGAACCCGCACGGTGCAGTTGATTCCGAGTGCCGTCGAGCTGCCGTGGCAGCAGCTCACGGCCGAGTCGTCCGACGATGCGGACCACCTCGAAGCGCGGGAACGGCGCCGTCCGTTCACCCTGGAGCGTGGCCCGGCCGTCCGCTTCCTGCTCATCGAAATGCCGGAACGGCGTTGGCGTTTCGCGGTCGTCGCGCATCACATCGTGATCGACGGCTGGTCGCTGCCGTTGTTCGTCGGCGAACTGCTCGCGCTGTACGCCGCCGGCGGCGACATCACGGTGCTGCCCGCCGCACCTCGTCCGTACCGCGACTACATCGGATGGCTCGCGGCCCGCGACCCGGAGGCCAGCCGCCGGCTCTGGCAGCAGCACCTGTCCGGACTCGACGGCCCGACCATGCTGGCTCCGGCGCTCGGCTCGGGCGAGCTCGGCGACGATCTGCCGCACAGCACCGAGATCAAGGCATCCCGCGAGGACACGCATCGTCTGGTCGAGGCTGCGCGGGCGCACGGCGTCACGGTCAACACGCTCACCCAGATGGCCTGGGCGGCAATACTGTCGGTGCTCACCGACCGGCGCGACGTGGTCTTCGGCGTCACCGTCTCGGGACGGCCGGGAGAACTGGCCGGCGTCGAGTCGATGGTCGGGCTGTTCATCAACACCGTGCCGCTGCGGATCCGGCTGGACCCGCTGCGGCGCGTCGGTGAGCAGTGTCTGGCACTGCAGCGGGACGCTGCCGAACTGCGCGAGCACAGCTACCTGACGCACACCGAACTCCGATCCCTCGGCGGTGTGGGGGAACTGTTCGACAGCCTCCTGGTCTACGAGAACTTCCCGCCGGGTGCCTTGGTCGGCAGCGGCGAATTCGACGTCCGCGGAGCCATTTTCCGGCCCCGGGCACTGCAGAGCCTCGCGCATTTCCCGATCACCGTCGCGGCGCACCTGACCGACGGCGAACTGACCATTCTGGTCGAGACGAAAGACGGTGCCACCGGGCTGCTTTCGCCGGAGAGTCTCGGCCGGCAGGTGCTCGCGGTGATGCAGCGGCTCGTCGACGGCTGGGACCGGCCGTTGCGGGACGTCAGCATCCATCTGACGGCGCCCGCTGTGGCGGGGGCGCCGGCCACCACTGAAACCGGTGGCATTCACGAGAAATTCACCGCCGCCGCGCGCAGCAAGCCGGGGTCGGTGGCCCTGACCTACGACGGCGGCGCACTGACCTTCCGCGGTCTCGACGAAGCATCCGACCACGTCGCCGCCGAACTGCGGCGCCGCGGCGTCGTGACCGAGACGCCGGTGCCGATACTGCTGCGCCGGGGCCCCGACTACGTGGTCGCGATGCTCGGCGTGCTCAAAGCCGGCGGACTGATCGTGCCGCTGGATCCGTCGATGCCCGCCGACCGGATCGAAGAGATCCTGGGCCAGACCAGTGCATCGATCGTGGTGGACGACGCCCTGCTGACCGCCGCGGGCAGCACTCCCGTCGGCGAATTCGAGCCGGCGCCAACACATCCCGGCCAGGGTGCTTACATCGTGTTCACGTCGGGTACCACCGGCAAGCCCAAGGGCGTGATCGGCACGCATGCCGCGGTGCTCGCGTACGCCGCCGATCATGCCGCTCGGGTGTTGCACCCCGCGGTGGCGAAAACGGGTCGGCCACTTCGGGTTGCGCACGCGTGGTCGTTCACCTTCGACGCGGCCTGGCAGCCGCTGGCGGCGCTGCTGGACGGCCACGGCCTGCACATCGTCGGTGATGAGGTGCAGCGCGATGCCGAGGCGCTGGTGGCGACCATCGGGCAGTACGGCGTCGACCTGATCGACACCACGCCGTCGATGTTCACCCAGCTGCAAGCCGAAGGCCTGCTGACGACCGTGCCACTGACCGCGCTGGCGCTGGGCGGCGAGGCCGTCGACCCGAACGCGTGGACGGCCATCCGCACGGAGTGCGACCGCACCGGCATGTCGGCCTACAACTGTTACGGCCCAACCGAAACCACGGTCGAAGCTGTCGTGGCCGCATTCACCGAGCACGACGCGCCGTCCATCGGGCATCCGACCACCGCCACTCGCGCCTACGTCCTGGACGCCTGGCTGCGGCCGGTGCCGGACGGTGTCACCGGTGAGCTGTACCTGTCCGGTGACCAGCTCACGCGCGGCTATCTGGGCCGCGCCGGTGAGACCGCCGCTCGGTTCGTCGCCGATCCGTTCGTGCCCGGCGCCCGGATGTACCGCACCGGCGACGTGGTGCGCCGCGATCCCGCCACCGGCGGACTGCAGTTCCAGGGGCGCTCCGACGATCAGGTGAAGATCCGTGGCTTCCGGGTGGAACCCGGCGAGGTCGCCGCGGTGTTGCACGCGCACCCCGGGGTGCGGCACGCGCACGTCACCGTCCGGCGGCACGGCAGCGGGCCACGGCTGGTCGCTTACGTCGCCGGAGCGGCAGCGGTCGCCGAGTTGCGGCGGATGCTGGCGTCCCGGCTGCCGAGATACCTGGTGCCGCACCACATCATCGCCGTCGACGAGATTCCGCTGACCGTCAACGGCAAGGTGGACGACGCCGCGTTGGCCGCGATCGACGCCGCAGCCGGCGCCGGGCAGACGGCAGCTCCGGCCTCCGCTACCGAACTGGCCGTGGCCGAGCTGTTCGCCGAGGTCCTCGGTGTGGCCGAGCCGTCCGGACTCGATGTCACCGCCGATTTCCTCGATCTGGGGCTCGACAGCATCGTCGCGCTGTCGGTGGTGCAGGCCGCACGCCGCCGCGGACTGGCATTGCGTGCGCGGATGATGCTGGACTGCACCAGCATTCGCGAGCTGGCCGACGAACTCGACGCCGAGAACGAGTTGGCCGCCACCGCGGCAGAGGAGGCCGGCCCCGTACCGGTGCTGCCCAACGTGCATTGGCTGTACCAATACGGCGACGGCCGGCGACTGGCTCAGACCCAGGCGCTGCGACTGCCGGACGCCATCACCGCCGAGCAACTGACCCTGCTGCTGCACAACGTCATCGCCGCACACCCGGCCCTGCGCAGCCGTCTGGACCGGGCCACGATGACCCTGGTCGACCATCCGGTGGGGGACATCTTGTCCGAGATCACCGTCGACGGCGACGTCGTGGCCGCGGTCGCCGAGCAGACCGATCTCGCGGTCGAACGGCTCGACCCGGAGCAGGGACGCCTGCTGCAGGCGGTGCTGATACACACCGGGTCCGGCGACAAGGTGTTGGTCCTCAGTGCGCACGTGCTGGCCGTCGACCCGGCGTCCTGGCGAATTGTGCTCGGCGAGTTGGAGAACGGCTGGCACGCACTGACCTCCGGTGCCGAACCCGCCGCCATCCGCGAACACACCAGCTATCGGGCGTGGTCCCGACTGGTCGTCGAACGAGCGCAGCGCCTCGACACCGTGGACTTCTGGGAGGCGCAGGTCGCCGGCCCCGATCCGCAGCTCGGCAGCCGCCGGGTGCGGCCCGAGACGGACTGCGCCGCAGACGTGGTGGTCGCCATGGCGATCATCGACCCGGAGCTGACCGCGCGAGTGCTTGCGGCGGGTCAACCGGTCACCGATCTGCTGGCCGCCGCGACCGCACGCACAGTGACCCGCTGGCGGCAGCGCCGCGGACAGGACACCCCGGCTCCGCTGCTGGCTCTGGAGACCCACGGCCGCGCAGACTCCGTGGTGTCGGATGACGTCGACACCGGTGACACCGTCGGCTTGCTCAGTGCCATCTACCCGGTGCGGATCAGCTCCGAAACGGCACACGAGGTCAGCGTCGAGATCGCCGCGGTCCCGGGCCACGGCATCGACTTCGGGCTACTGCGGTATCTGCGCGCGGACACCGCGGAGCGGTTGTCGGCCTACCCGGAACCTCAGGTGCTGCTGAACTACCTGGGCCGAGTGCACCTCGGGGCGAGCGGTGATGCGATGCAGCTCGATGGTGCACTGCTGGCCGGCGCGTCACCGGTACCCGAGCCGAACTACGCGGTGCACCACGAGCTGACCTTGATGGCCGGGATCATCGACCACGGGGGGACCACGATGCTCGGTGTCCAATGGCGCACGGTGCCAGACATTCTCAGCGCAGACGACATTGCCGAATTGCAGCAGCTGTGGGAATCGCAGCTCAGGGAAGTGGTGAAATGACCGAGACCAGAAACACATTGGCCGTCATCGGCGCCGGTGCCAAGGCCGTCGCCGTGGCCGCCAAGGCCGCCGAACTGCGGGCCATGGGCGTGGACGCGCCCGACATCATCGCGGTGGAACGCCTTGGCGTGGGCGCCAATTGGCAGGCCGCCGGCGGCTGGACCGACGGCCGGCACCGGCTGGGTACCGGCCCCGAGAAGGACGTCGGATTCCCGTACCGGTCCGCGCTGGTGCCGCGCCGCAACGTCGAGCTCGACGAGCGGATGATGCGGCACAGCTGGCAGTCGTACCTGATCTCGACGGGGCAGTTCGCCGAATGGATCGACCGCGGACGGCCCGCGCCCACCCACCGGCGCTGGAGCCAGTACCTGGCGTGGGTGGCGGAAAGCGTTGCCATGCAGGTGGTTACGGGCGAGGTCACGCAACTGTCGGTGGATGGCGACCAATGGGTGCTGCACTGCCGCGATCAGCAGGTCCGCGCCGACGGCGTGATGATCACCGGGCCCGGCCAGGCCGAGCGGTCCATCCTGCCGGGACACCCGCGGGTGCTGTCGATCGCCCAGTTCTGGCATCGCGTCGCCCAGGACGAGCGCATCAACGCCGAGCGGGTCGCCGTCATCGGTGGCGGCGAGACGGCCGCCACCATGCTCGATGAGCTGTTCTCGCACCGGGTTTCGACCATCACGGTGATCTCCCCGGGGGTCACCCTGTTCACCCGCGGTGAGGGCTACTTCGAGAACACCCTGTTCTCGGATCCGACCGGCTGGGCCGGGCTCAGCGTCTCCGAGCGCCGAGATGCCATGGCCCGCACCGACCGTGGCGTGTTCTCCGCCCGGGTTCAGGATTCGCTCCTGGCCGACGACCGCATCCGGCATCTGCGCGGCAGGGTCGCCCATGCGGTGCCCCGGGAAGACCGAATCCGGTTGACCCTGCAGACCGAACGCGAGTCCGGCAGTCTGGAGACCGTGCACGGCTTCGACCTGGTGATCGACGGTTCCGGTGCCGATGCCATGTGGTTCGCGCCGCTGCTGAGCCAGGATGCACTGGACGTCCTGGAGCTGGGCATCGGTGCGCCGCTGTCGTCCGACTCGCTGCAGCGGTCCATCGGCTACGACCTCGCGGTCACGGGCGTCGCGCCGAAGTTGTTCCTGCCCAGCCTGTCCTGGCTCACCCAGGGCCCTGGTTTCCCCAACCTCAGCTGCCTCGGTCTGCTCAGCGACCGCGTGCTGGGTGCCGAATATTCCACACAATCCGCGAGGAGAAGCGATGAGCAGCAATCCGTTCGATGACGAGAGCGGCGCGTTCTACGTCCTGATCAACGACGAAGCGCAGCACAGCTTGTGGCCGGTGTTCGCCGATGTGCCCGCCGGCTGGCGCGTCGTGTTCGGCGAGAGCACGCGCGCGGACTGCCTGGCCTACGTCGAAGAGACGTGGACCGACATCCGGCCCAAGACGTTGCGGGACTCCCTGGTCGGCTGAGCCGCTCCCTCGAGCGTGGGGGATTGCGAGGAAAGCGCGACTTCCGTTCAAGGGTCTAGTGCAACAGCTCTCGCCTGGGGAGTTGTTTCATGCGTCCTGGTCCTTCACCTTCGGTGGTCCGCCTGTTCTGGTCCCGTGTCAGTTGTGAGCCGTCGATCGATGCCGCCGCGGTCGCTGCTGGCGTGTCGCCGGGCACGGGATGGGCGTGGTTTGTCAAAGCTGGCGGGGTGAAACCCAAGATCGACTCGGCGCCAAGGAAATACACCCGGCTGACCTTCGCTGAACGTGAACAGATCGGTCTTGCGGTAGCGGCGCAGGAACCGATCCGTTCCATCGCTACGCGATTGGGCCGGGCACCGTCGACGATCAGCCGGGAAATCAAACGCAACAGCTCCGACGGCCGCAACAAGTACCGCCCGCAGTTCCGGTTCGGCGCCCCATGGCGCGGCGGGCCGTTGCGGCGACCGCATTATTTCCCCAGCGCCGCCCAAGGCCGCGCACAACGCAACGCCCGGCGCCGCCACCCGCGCAAGCTAGCCACCAACGGCCGCCTGCATGCTCAGGTGCAGACTTGGTTGACGGACTTTCACAGCCCCGAGCAGATCGCCCGGCAGCTGATGATGGAGTTTCCCGACGACCTGGAGATGCGGGTGTCCCACGAGACGATCTACCAGTCGATCTACGTGCAAGGCAAAGGCAACCTACGCCGGGAACTGCACACGTGCTTGCGCACCGGCCGGGCCTTACGCCACCCGCGGCGCCGGCCCGGGGAACGCCGCGGACGCATCCCGGGCATGGTTCACCTCAGTGAACGGCCCGCCGAAGCCCTCGACCGGGCTGTTCCTGGCCACTGGGAGGGCGACCTGATCCTGGGCAGCACCGAATCAGGATCGGCGATCGGGACATTGGTGGAACGGTCCACCCGGTACGCGATGCTGCTGCACCTGCCCGACAACCACACCGCCGAAGCGCTGCAGAACGCGATCGTCGCCAAAATGCCCCAGCTGCCGGCTCTGCTCCGCAAAACCCTGACTTGGGATCAGGGCAAAGAAATGGCCAACCACGCCCAGATCACCGACGCCATCGACCTGGATATCTACTTCTGTGACCCGCACTCACCCTGGCAGCGCGGCACCAACGAAAACACCAACGGTCTTCTGCGTCAATGGTTCCCTAAAGGCACCGACCTATCGGTGTTCCCCGAGGACTACCTCGACTACGTCGCAGCCAAACTCAACAACCGGCCACGCAAAACCCTCGACTGGAAGACACCCGCCCAGCGACTCGACGAACTACTGTCCAACCCGTCCGATCCACCCGCTGTTGCACTAGGCCCTTGAATTCACCCGACGATTTTCCGCGCCAACCCCCACGCTCGAGGGCCCGAGTAGAGTCGCGATAGCCAAAGCTGACCAGGGGGAGTGCAGCAATGACGTATCCGGATCCTCGGTATCCGCAGCAACAACCACCGCCGGGGCCGTATCCGCCGCCGCAGGGCCATCCGAATCCGCAGCAGCAGTACCCGTACCCGTACGCGCAGCCGGGCTACCCGCAGCCGTACGGGTACCAACAGCCCTACGGCCACCCGCAGCAGGCCGAGCCGGCCAACGGCAATTCGACGGGCTGGCGGGCCGCCAGCATCGGAATGTCCCTGCTGTTTCGCGGCACCTACCGGCTGGGCGGCAGCGCCCGCGATCGAGTCGTCACGGCGTTGATGTGCATGGGGATCGCGCTCGTCGCGTTGGTGCTCATCGTGCTGGCCGGTATGTACCTGCGCTAGCGCGAGCTCACACGCCGGTCGGCGAAATCTGCTGCGACAGTGGCACATCCATGTCGTACACCCGGGCGTGCAGCACCACGCGGTTCCGCAACGCGGAGCGCACAGCACGGTGCAGGCCGTCTTCGAGGTAGATGGTGCCCTGCCAGCGCACGGCATGCGGGAACAGATCGCCGTAGAAGGTCGAGTCCTCGGACAGCAGCCGGTCCAGGGCGAGCACCGTCGTTGTGGTGACGATTTCGTCGAGACGCAGCTGCCGCGGTGGAATCTGGGCCCATTCGCGGTAGCTCAGCCCATGTTCCGGGTAGGGCTTTCCGTCGCGTACCCCTTTGAAAATCATGAGTAGATCACTCCGCAAGCTCCCCGTGAGCCGAACGGGTCCGCGGTGACAACGTCGGCATACACCTGACCCTAGCGGGTCGACTCGGGGTTTGCCGAGGCATCCAACCACCAGATGGCCTCTGACGCCCGCCCAAATCCATCGTCACCGTAAAATGGCAGGGAATCCGGAGGTAGCGAATGGGAAGTGCCGACGACCGTCGCTTTGAGGTGCTGCGCGCCATCGTTGCCGACTTCGTTTCCACCAAGGAGCCCATCGGCTCCAAGACGCTCGTCGAGCGTCACAACCTGGGCGTTTCGAGCGCCACGGTGCGCAACGACATGGCTGTCCTGGAGGCCGAGGGCTACATCACCCAGCCGCACACCAGCTCGGGCCGGGTGCCCACGGAGAAGGGCTATCGCGAGTTCGTCGACCGGATCGACGACGTCAAGCCGCTGTCGTCCGGTGAGCGCCGCGCCATCCTGACTTTCCTGGAGTCCGGGGTCGACCTGGACGACGTGCTGCGCCGCGCGGTGCGGCTGCTGGCGCAGCTGACCCGGCAGGTCGCCATCGTGCAGTACCCGACGCTGTCGCGGTCCACGGTGCGCCACCTGGAGGTCGTCGCGCTGACCCCGGCCAGGCTGCTGCTGGTCGTCATCACCGATACCGGACGGGTTGACCAGCGGGTTGTCGAACTCGGCGACTCCATCGGTGAGCATGAGCTGGGCCAGCTGCGGGAGCGACTGGGCGCGGCGCTGGAAGGCAAACTGCTGTCGGCCGCGTCGATCGCGGTGGCCGACCTGGCATCGCAGATGGACGGTCACGGCGGCCTGGGCGACGCAGTGGGCCGCGCGGCGACGGTGCTGGTCGAGACCCTGGTCGAGCACCAGGAGGAGCGGCTGTTGCTCGGCGGTACCGCCAACCTGACGCGCAACACGGCCGATTTCGGTGGGTCCCTGCGGTCGGTGCTCGAGGCACTGGAGGAGCAGGTCGTGGTCCTGCGGTTGCTGGCTGCCCAGCAGGAGGCAGGTAAAGTCACGGTACGCATCGGCCATGAAACCGAGGCCGAGCAGATGGCAGGGACGTCAGTCGTGAGCACCGCCTACGGCAGCTTGGGCAAGGTTTACGGCGGTATGGGCGTGGTCGGTCCTACCCGGATGGACTATCCGGGGACCATCGCCAACGTCGCGGCCGTTGCCCGGTACATAGGCGAGGTCCTGGGCACCCGGTGAGGGTGCACAGCGGTTCGAGAGATTAGGCAAGGTTCTTAGGCGTGGCACGCGATTACTACAGCCTGCTCGGCGTGAGCAAAGGCGCCAGCGACTCGGAGATCAAGAAGGCCTATCGCAGGCTGGCCCGGGAGCTGCACCCCGACGTCAATCCCGATGAGGGCGCACAGGCACGGTTCGCCGAGATCAGCACCGCCTACGAGGTCCTCAGCGACCCGGAGAAGCGGCGCATCGTCGACCTCGGTGGTGACCCCATGGGGAGCGCCGGAGGCGGCGGTGGTGCCGGGGGCTTCGCCGGTTTCGGCGGTCTCGGCGACGTCTTCGAGGCGTTCTTCGGCGGCGGTGCGTCCTCGCGCGGTCCGATCGGCCGGGTGCGCCCAGGCTCGGACTCGCTGCTGCGCCTGCGGCTGGACCTCGAGGAATGTGCGACGGGTGTCACCAAGCAGGTCACCGTCGACACCGCTGTGCTGTGCGACCTGTGCCAGGGCAAGGGCACGCACGGCAATTCCCAGCCGGCCCGGTGTGATACCTGCCACGGTCAGGGTGAGGTGCAGACGGTCCAGCGGTCGCTGCTCGGCAACGTGATGACGTCGCGTCCCTGCCCGGTGTGTGGCGGTGTCGGTGAGGTCATTCCCGACCCGTGCCACCGCTGCGGCGGCGACGGCCGCGTCCGCGCGCGGCGCGACGTCAGCGTCAAGATTCCGGCCGGTGTCGGTGAGGGCATGCGGGTGCGCCTGGCGGCCCAGGGCGAGGTCGGCCCGGGCGGTGGACCCGCCGGCGACCTGTACGTCGAGGTGCACGAGCAGGCGCACGAGCTGTTCCTCCGGGACGGCGACGACCTGCACTGCACCGTCTCGGTGCCGATGGTCGACGCCGCGCTGGGCACCACTGTCAGCGTCGACGCCATCCTCGACGGGCCGACCGAGATCACCATCGCGCCGGGTACCCAGCCCGGTTCGATCACCACGCTGCGCGGCCACGGCATGCCGCACCTGCGGTCCGGGGTCCGGGGCAACCTGCACGCGCACATCGACGTGGTGGTGCCGTCCCGCCTGGACAACCGGGATCTGGACCTGCTGCGCAAGTTCAAGGAGCAGCGGACCCGGGACGTCACCGAGGTGCGGTCCACGCAGTCCGTCGCCGGCGGCGGCGGCGGACTGTTCAGCCGCCTGCGCGAAACCTTCAGCGGCCGTTAGCCTTCGGGGCTGCTGGTGAGCCGGGCGCTGTTCTACGTCGACGCGGTACCGGAGGTCGGCGGGCTTGCCGTCGTCGACGGCGACGAGGGATTCCACGCGGCGACGGTGCGACGCATCCGTCCCGGCGAGGAACTCGACCTGTCCGACGGGGCAGGGACGTTGGCGCACTGCGTGATCGAGGACGCGGTGAAGGGCCGGCTGACGGCGCGGGTGCTGTCGGTCACCGAGGTCCCGGCCCCGGCGCCGACCGTGACCGTGGTGCAGGCCCTGCCCAAATCAGAACGTTCCGAGCTGGCCATCGAACTGGCCACCGAGGCCGGCGCCGACGCTTTCGTGGCATGGCAGTCCGAGCGGTGCGTCGCGCGCTGGGACGGTGCGACCAAGGTGGAGAAGGGTTTACGCCGCTGGGGTGCGGTCGCCCGGTCGGCGGCGCGGCAGTCGCGGCGGCCGTATGTACCGTCGGTCAGCGGCCCGGTATCGACCGCCGAGTTGGTCGCCTCGATCGGTACCGGCGTCACCCTGGTCCTGCACGAGTCGGCGGAAGTGGCTCTGCGCGAAGTCATTTCGCCGTCCACTGCGGCTGTGACGCTGATCGTCGGACCGGAAGGCGGCATCACCGACGGCGAGGTGGCGGCGCTGGTTGCCGCCGGCGCGATCGCCGTTCGCCTGGGGCCATCGGTGCTGCGGACGTCGACCGCGGCCGCGGTCGCGTTGGGCGCCTTGGGCGTGCTGACGCCGCGCTGGCAGGTCTAGTACTCGCCGCGCAGGTACCGGGCGCGCGCTTCGGCCTCGGCTGCCAGTGACTGTTCGGGCGTCGGCAGCTGCATCTGCTGATCGATGTAGTCGCGGGCCGCAGCCCGATCCAGGCCCTGATAGGTGAGCATCTGTTCGACCAACAGGTGCTGCACCGCCCGGCCTTTCAGATTGGCCAGCCTGGCGGTGGTCAGAATCTGGTGCGCGAGTTGTGATTCCGGCATGCGGGCGACTTCGGGGGAGAGCGCCACGCGCTGGATACGCCCACCGGTGCTGGCCTGCACCGTGACCGAACCGGCCGGATTGGAGACGTTCACCCAGACCGGGACAGCGGGGACCGGGGTGGTGTCCGGCGCCGGCTGCTCGTATTGCGCTAGCTGCGGCTGCTGGTCGCCGTCGTCGCCGGGCAGCCAGCGGTCCTCGCGTACCGGCTCGTCATACTGCGTTGGCACCCAAGCAGTTTCGGCCTGGTCTTCGTCGGGCCAGCCGGCGTCGTCCTCGTCGGGGTCATCCCAGTCACCGGGCATGTCGATCAGCGCGGCATCGGGGTGCGGTTGATGTTCTCGCCGCCTTGGGCGTCAGCCCGCTCATACTGGCCGGCAGCGGTCATCAGGTCTTCGGCGGTCTGCGTCACCATCCGCTGGAGGTTGGTGCATGCGGTGGCGCGCGCGGTCGTGGCAGTGGTCACGGCGGTGGCCGTCGCCGAGCAGATGGTGCCGTGCGTCGACGTCACCTTGGCGGCCGCGCCTGCGGTGGCGCTGCTCGCGGTGGGGTAGTGCGCGGCGGCTTCGCTCTGCTTGCCGGACAGCTCCCGCAGCTTGCCCGGGATGACTTTCAGGTTGGTCATGATGCAGTCCTCTCGGGTTTAGGTCTCGGTGGTGATGCGGGGCGGCGCAGCCAGATTGGCCGGATCCAGGCTGACGTGGACAGTGCCCTGGGCCTGCTCGGGCTGGACGTCGAACTCTACGCGGCGGACGCCGTCGTCCACCGAGACGTGGATCGGCGCGCGTCCTGCGGCGCCGTCGGCTGCGGCAGCGCCCTCGGGCGCGGCGGCCGGGTCCTTCGACTCCTCGCCAGGCTTGTCCGCCTCGCCCTCTTTGTCCTTGCCGTCCTTGACCTTTTCGTCGGCCGGGCCCTCTTCGCCCTCTTTGGTCTTGTCGTCCTTCTTCTCCTGAGCGGCCTGGATCGCCTGACCGATCAGTTGGCCCAGGGAGCCGAGCCCGCTGCCGGCTCCGCTGCCGCCGCCCCCGGAGGGGGACCCGCCGCCTGAGGGCGAGCCACCCGAGGGCGGCATGCCACCGGTCGGGGACCCGCCGCCGGACCCGCCGGATGCACCTGTGGTGCTGGGCATTTCGGGCATCGTGGGTGCGCTGGGTGACCCACCTCCGCCGGAGCTTCCACCGCCACCGCCCGAGTTCCCGCCGCCACCGCCCTGGTTTCCACCTGTACCGGGGTTGCCGCCGGGCGTGGATCCCGGAGTGGTGCGGGGAGTGTTGCCCGGGGGCGGGGTGGGCGGGGTCGGGGTCTGAGCCGTCGTGGCCGTCGCCACCGTCTGGTAACCGCTTGCTGCCGTGGTCATTTCGGCTGCGTTGGTGGCGGCGTGGGCCGTCATCGTGCTCATGACCTGGCCGGCCGCCGCCATCGCGAGGTTGACCGCGGTGATCTGCTTGACCTGCCACCCCACGAGGTCGCCCATGTGCAGCGACATCACCGCCCCCGGGATGGCCAGGGACAGCATCGTAGAGATCGCGTTCAGCTGTTTGCGGGCGGTGGCGAGCTGCTGTGCTTCTCGGGCAAGGATTTTCGCTACGGCACTGTCGGTCTTGGCGATGGCGTTGGTCTGCGCGATCTGGGTCTTGTTCTTCGTCGAGTAGGCGTCGGCACCGCTGCCAGACCAACTGTCTCCGGGCACCGCCTGGCCGAGAGCCGTGGCGCCCGAATTCAATTCGGTCGCACCCTTGGTGAAGGACTCTCCGTTCTCGGGTGCACCCGTCCCCAGCTGCTTGGACATCTTGTCGAGGTCCTGCAGGCCACGCGCAATGATCGGCGTCTCGAACGACGCCATCTGGAACAACTTGCCGGCCATGTCGGCCGCGTCGGCAACCAGTCCGCCGACCGCCATGACGCCGTCCATGATCGCGGTGTTGACGTCACCGAGGAGTCCGAGTTCGGCCCCGACGATGTCTTTGACCCCGTCGACCAGACCTTCGACCAGGTTCTCGCCGCCATCGAGGACACTCTCGCCGACCTCACCGAGGGTGTGGGTGTAGGTCTGTACGCCCTCGGCGAAAGCGTGGCCAGCCTCATCGACGACGTGGTCGACGCCGCTCACGACGTTTGCCGCGCCGCGTCCGACGTCGGTCAGGAAGTCAGTGAGTCCACCGAACATCTAAGCCACCCAACCGTATTCGTCCAGGGCCGCTGCATCGACGATCAATGCTCACCGCGGAGGTATGCCGCCTGGGCATCGGCGACCGCGTCGTCGGCTTGTCTCGCTGTCGGCAGGTCGGGTGCGTTGGCCTCGATGATGGTCTCGACGCGATCCGCGTCCAGCCCTTCGGCCGCGAGGACGCCTTCCATGAGGGCGCGTTGCACCGCGCGGCCCTTCATGTTCGCGAGCTTCGCGGTCGCCAAGATGCTGCGAGCGAGCTCGGCCTCGGTCACCGATGCGGCCTTGGGGGCCAGCTTGATCCGCTGGATCGATCCGGCGATCGACGCCTCGGCGGTGACGTTGCCCGCGGGATCGGACACGGCGAACACCACCACCCGCGGACCTTCGTCGCCCTGATCTTCGTCGGCGTCCGCTACCGGGGGGACTGCTTGCTCCATCGCGGCCGCGTACGAGTCGGTCTCAGCTGCCGCGCCGGGTGCTTCGTCGTCCGACGCCGCGAACAGATCCAGGCCCGAGTCCTCCGGGTCGGCGTCGTCACCGCTGTCGGTGGCGAAAAAGTCGAGCGAGTCCTCGGGTTCGGCGAGATGCTCGTCGTCGTGGTCGTCCCAAGAATGGTCTGACATCGATCAGATCTGCATCTGCTTGCCGAGGTTGGAGCCTTCCTGCGCATCCGTCTGGTCGTATTGCGATGCGGCCGTGGTCAGCTTCGAGGCCAGGTCGCGCGACTTGTTCATCATCTGCTCGCAGGCAGCCTTGCGTGCGTTGTTCGCGGCGCTCAGGGCTGATTGCGTCGACATGCACAGCGGCCCGTGGGTCGCGAGCACCTTGACCTCGACGTACGACGTGGTGTTGCCCGCTGCGCTGAACGTGGCGGCAGCGTCGTCTTGTTTGGTGGAGAGCTCTCGCAACTCTGAGGTCTCGACGCTGAGCTTGCTGCTCATGTGTTGCTCCTTTGCTAAGAACTAGATTTCGGTCGTGATGCGCGGTGGCGCAGTCGGATTCGCCGGGTCGAGGCTCACGTGGACAGGGCCTTTGGCGGTGTCGGGATCGACGGCCACCTCGACGTGATGGGTACCGTCGTCGAACGACACCTGGATGGGTGCACGTCCCGCGGGGGAGTCGGTCCCGGCTGCGGCGCCCGGCGGATTCTCTTCCGCGGGTTGGGCATTGGGGTCGGCGGCCGGATCGTCGGGCTTGCCGTCTCCGTCTTTGTCCGCACCGGGTGCGTTCGGATCCTGGGCGTTCGGATCCTGCTTGCCCTGCTGCGCAGCCTGAGCGGCCTGCGTCGCGGTTTGCGCGGCCTGTCCTGCGAGGCCGGCGAGAGTACCGAGGAGACCGCCGCCTCCGCTGCCGGAGCCGCCGCCCATTTGCGGCAGGGACGGCATACCGCCCATGCCGGCGCCCGCGCCGGTGCCCGCACCCGATGCCGCTGGGGCCGTGGGCATTTCAGGCATCTTCGGCATGCTTGGCGTAGCGCCACCGCCACCGGAGCCCGAACCGCCGCCGGAACCGCTGCCGCCGCCACCGGAACCCGTGCCCGTGCCGGTACCCGTACCGGTCGGATTGCCGGAACTGGGTGGATTGCCCGTCGGCGGGCCGTACGGCGAATTCGTTCCCGGCGGATTTCCCGGCTGGTTCGGGTTGCCCGGCGCATTGGGATCGCTGTTGCCGAAATCTGGTCCGTCGCCCGGCTTTTTCGCGGGCGGCGGCATGGTGCTCAGCGGCGGAGCGTGCGACGCGCTCTGGTACATGCTCGTCGCCTGGCTCAGTTTCGATGCGTTACTTGATGATTGCGCCATCATGTTGTTCATCACCAGGGCGGAGGCCGCTGCGGCGACGGCGACGGACGCGGCCTGAAGCGCCAGCGACTCGGGGGCGCCGATGACCGTCGCCTCCAGCGCCAGGCAGACGGGGATCATCGCGCCGAGGCCGGTAGCGATGTTGTCCATCTGCTCGCGGCCGGCGACCACCTGATCGGCTTCGGCGCTCAGGATTTCGACGACGAGATTGTCGGCCTGCAGCAACTGTTCGGCGCTGCCGATCTGCTCGGCGTTCCGGTTGGAGTACGCAGACGAGCCGGTGCCGTGCCACGCGTTGGGATAGGCGCCGCTGAGTCCGTCGCCCGCGGCCTGGAAGAGCTCGGCGCCGTCGGAGAATGATCCGCCGACGTCGGGATCGCCGATGCCGAAGCCGAGTCCTGCGAGGTCCAACGCGAACAGTCCGCCCTCGATGATGGGGGTCGCCGCGGCCTCGGGCATCAGCATCTTGGCGACGTCGCCCGCGTCGCTGAGCAGCCCGACGACGCCCATCGGGTCGCCTTCCATCAGCTTCTTGACGTTGTCCGCGATGTCGGTGGCGGTGTCGAGGACATCGTTGGCCTTGTCGAGGATGTCGTTGATCTTCTCGCCGAGGCTGGGGGTGTCACCGCCGTCGTGGTCGCCGCGCCGGTGTGAGTTGCCGTCGTGATCGTCGTGGCGCCGCGGATTGTGGTCGTTGCGATCATTGTGATGTGGCCGGGGGATGCGCACCGTGGGCTCGTCGTCGTGACGCGGGCGGCGGGTGCTCGGCGAATCATGCGATCCGCCGTGACCGCCGTGACGGTTATGCCGACCCATGCAGAAACCCTCCCCGATTTCTCATCGCCCCGGCGGACCCTCGCCGGTGAAATCGAGCCTAACAGCGGCCCCAGCCCCTCCATTGCGCTAATTCGGAACTCCGCGGCGCGACCGGACGGGCCGGATCGTGTGGCCTGGGGCACAGCAATTCCTGCCAGGAAACAATAATTTCCTGCCAGCGGAATTAATCCCTTGACCTGCCTGTTTACATAAATGTCACAGCGGCACAGGCCGCAAGGCGACAAAGACGGACAGAAGACGTGAAGGGGAACTCACCATGAAGAATTTCGGAATTGCAGCAGTTATCGCCGGCGGATTGGTCGCCGGTGCCATGGGGTTCGCCGTTCCCGCCGTAGCAGCCACCGGCCCGGCACCGACAGGAGTGCAGGCAACGATGGTGCCGACGGGAGTTGATCACCTGAACTGGCTGGATGACGTCCACCAGGGCGCCAAGTCGCCCAAGGTCGACACCAACGTCCACCAGAGTCGGTAATCGGCGACCACAACTACTCAGGCCCCGCGGGCGGTACCGGAAAGGTACCGCCCGCGGTTGCGTGACCAGCCAACTCATTGGGCGTGCCATCGGCCCGGCGGTAGAATGTGCTTCTCAGCTCGACCCAAGAAAGCAGGCATCGAAAACCACGTGACGCCCCGCGATACGAACGCCGCCTCGTCGCGCTCCTCGGAGCTCGACCCGTCGGTTCGAAGCAGCATCACTGTTCCGCCTGATCTTGTGGTGGGCCTGCTCGGCTCGGCCGACGAGAATCTGCGTGCCCTGGAGAACCTGCTGGCGGCCGACATCCACGTCCGCGGCAATTCGCTGTCGATATCCGGCCGGCCCGCTGAAGTGGCGATGGCCGAGCGCGTCGTCAGTGAGCTGATCGCGATCGCCGCCGGCGGGCAGTCGCTGACCCCGGACGTCGTGCGCCGCAGCGTGGGAATGCTCGACGGTGCCGACACCGAGTCGCCCGCGCAGGTACTCACGCTGGACATCCTGTCGCGGCGCGGCAAGACGATTCGGCCCAAGACGCTCAACCAGAAGCGGTACGTCGACGCGATCGACGCCCACACCATCGTCTTCGGCATCGGCCCCGCCGGTACCGGCAAGACCTATCTGGCAATGGCCAAGGCCGTCAGCGCTCTACAGACCAAGCAGGTCAGCCGGATCATCCTGACGCGTCCCGCCGTCGAAGCGGGGGAGCGGCTCGGCTTCCTGCCGGGCACCCTGAACGAGAAGATCGACCCCTATCTGCGGCCGCTGTACGACGCGCTGCACGACATGATGGACGCCGAGATGATCCCGAAGCTGATGGCAGCCGGGGTGATCGAGGTTGCGCCGCTGGCATATATGAGGGGGAGGACGTTGAATGACGCCTTCATCATCCTCGACGAGGCGCAGAACACCACCGCCGAACAGATGAAGATGTTCCTGACCCGCTTGGGTTTTGGGTCCAAGATCGTCGTGACCGGTGACGTCACTCAGGTCGATCTGCCGGGCGGATCGAGGTCGGGGCTGCGGACGGCCGTCGAGGTCCTCGACGGCATCGAGGACATCCACATCGCCGAACTCACCAGTGCGGATGTGGTGCGCCACAAGCTGGTTGCGGAAATCGTCGACGCGTATGAAGCAGCGGAAGCCAAAGTGAGCGAGCACGGTCTGGCCAACCGTTCACACCGCCGATCCACCGGCCGGACGAGGCGGTGACGGAGTGACGGTCGAGGTTTCCAACGAGTCGGGGATCGACGTATCCGAAGACGAGCTGATCAGTGTGGCGCGGTTCGTCATCTCCAAGATGGACGTGAACCCGGCCGCTGAACTCTCGATGGTCCTGGTGGACCAGTCGGCCATGGCCGATCTGCACATGCGCTGGATGGACCTGCCCGGCCCCACCGATGTGATGAGCTTTCCCATGGACGAGCTCGAGCCCGGCGGCCGTCCGGATGCGCCCGAGCCGGGGCCCTCGATGCTCGGCGACATCGTGTTGTGTCCGGAGTTCGCCGCGAATCAGGCTGAGGCCGCCGGACATTCGCTGGGCCACGAGCTGGCGCTGCTGACCGTGCACGGCGTGCTGCACCTGCTGGGCTACGACCACGCCGAGCCCGACGAAGAAAAAGAGATGTTCGACCTGCAGCGCCAGCTGCTCGAAGAGTGGGTTGCCGACCAGGTGCACGCCTACCACCAGGATCGGCAGACCGAGAAAGACCGCAGGCTGCTCGACAAGTCGCGGTACTTCGACGAGCCGTGACCGGATTGACGCCGCTGATCGGCGCCATCGTGCTCGTCGTCGTCGGCGGGCTGTTCGCGGCGATCGATGCCGCCATCAACACCGTCTCCATCGCGCGCGTCGATGAGCTGATCCGCGATGAGCGCCCCGGTGCGGTGCGGCTGGCGAAGATCATCCGAGACCGGCCACAGTACGTCAATCTCGTTGTGCTGCTGCGGGTTATCTGCGAGGCGTCGGCGACCGTCCTGTTGGTGGACTACCTCGACGATCTGATGACGCGGGGTTGGGCGTTGGTATCCGCCGCGGCCATCATGGTGGTCGTCAGCTTCGTGGGTATCGGTGTCGGCCCGCGCACCGTGGGGCGGCAGAACGCCTATTCCATCTCACTGCTGTCGGCGCTTCCGCTGCAGTTCATTTCGGCACTGCTGACCCCCATCAGCCGACTGCTGGTGCTCATCGGTAACGCCCTGACTCCGGGCCGGGGCTTCCGCAACGGACCCTTCGCGTCGGAAATCGAGCTGCTCGAGGTCGTCGATCTCGCGCAGCAGCGTGGCGTCGTGGCCGCCGAAGAACGGCGAATGATCAAGTCCGTCTTCGAACTTGGTGACACCCCCGCGCGCGAGGTCATGGTGCCCCGCACCGAGATGGTGTGGATCGAAAGCGACAAGTCGGCCGGCCAGGCAACCTCGCTGGCGGTGCGCAGCGGGCACTCCCGCATCCCGGTGATCGGGGAGAACGTCGACGACGTCGTCGGCGTCGTCTACCTCAAAGACCTGGTGGAGCGGACGTACAACTCCACCAACGGCGGTCGCGGGACCAAGGTCGCCGAAGTGATGCGTCCCGCGGTGTTCGTGCCGGACTCCAAGCCGCTCGATGAGCTGCTCAACGAGATGCAGCGCACCCGCAACCACATGGCGCTGCTGGTCGACGAGTACGGCGCGATCGCCGGTCTGGTGTCCATCGAGGACGTGCTCGAGGAGATCGTCGGCGAGATCGCCGACGAATACGACACCGACGAAGTGCTGCCGGTAGAGGAATTGGGCAACAACAAGTTTCGGGTGTCCGCCCGTCTCCCGTTGGAAGACCTGGCCGAACTGTACGGCTTCGAGGTCGATGACGACCTGGACGTGGACACCGTCGGCGGGTTGCTCGCGCACGAGCTGGGGCGCGTGCCACTGCCGGGGGTCAAGGTGCGGGTGTCCTTTCCGTCGCATCGCTCGCAGGACGTCCGTTACCTCCAGTTGCGGGCCGAGGGCGGGCGCGACCATCGTGGCCGGGTCCGCGTCGGCACCGTGCTGGTGAAGCCCGTCGAGCCGAAACGATCCGCCGCGCCCGATGCTGTTGAAGAAGGAGAACCTGATGAGTGACGAATTCCATTCCGGCTTCGTCTGTTTGGTCGGCCGGCCGAACACCGGCAAGTCGACGCTGACCAACGCGCTCGTCGGCACCAAGGTCGCGATCACGTCGAATCGGCCGCAGACCACGCGGCACACCATCCGCGGCATCGTGCACCGCGAGAACTTCCAGATCATCCTGGTGGACACGCCGGGCCTGCACCGGCCGCGCACGCTGCTCGGCCAGCGACTCAACGAACTGGTCAAGGACACCTACTCCGAGGTCGACATCATCTGCCTGTGCATCCCGGCAGACGAGGCCATCGGGCCCGGCGACCGCTGGATCTATCAGCAGATCCGCACTGTCGCACCGCGAACCACGTTGCTGGTGGTCGTCACCAAGACCGACAAGGTGCCGCGCGACAAGGTGGCCGCGCAGCTGATGGCGGTCAGCGAGCTCACCGAGGGCACTGCCGAGATCGTCCCGGTTTCCGCGGTGGCCGGAGAACAGGTCGACGTGCTGATCGACGTGCTGGCGAGCAAGTTGCCGCCGGGGCCTGCCTTCTACCCGGACGGCGAACTCACCGACGAACCCGAAGAAGTACTCATCGCCGAGCTCATCCGCGAGGCCGCGCTGGAAGGCGTCCGCGACGAGCTGCCGCACTCGCTGGCGGTGGTCATCGACGAGTTCACCGAGCGCGAAGGCCGCACCGCCGAACAGGGCGAGATGTGCGACATCCACGCCATCATCTATGTCGAGCGTGACAGCCAGAAGGGCATCGTGATCGGCAAGGGCGGCTCGCGGCTGCGTGAGGTCGGCACCGCGGCGCGCACCCAGATCGAGAAGCTGCTCGGCACGAAGGTGTATCTGAACCTGCGGGTGAAGATCGCCAAGAACTGGCAGCGCGACCCGAAACAGCTTGGCAAGCTTGGCTTCTAGCTGGCCCACCAGTTGTCGGGCTGCTTGGTGGCCCAGCCGCTGATCGCTTCGAGGCTGGCGGCCAGGGAGATCAGCAGCGGTTCGCTGCCCTCCGGACCCATCAGCTGCACGCCGATGGGCAGCCCGTCGGTGGTGAAGCCGGCCGGGATGTTGATCGACGGCCAGCCGAGCGCGTTCCATGGCCAACACACCGGGCAGGCCGCGATGATGGCGCGGTCGGTGGCGGTGCTGCCGAGGCGGTCGAAGGCGTCGATCAGCGGCGGCGGCAGCGCGGTGGTCGGTGCCAGCACCACGTCGAAGAGGTTGAAAATCCAGCCGATCCGGCGCTGAAGGGACTTTTCCCGCCGCCGTGCCTCCCGGAGCGCGTGCTCCGACAGCAGCCAACCGGTCCGGATGTTGCTGCGGGTGCGACGGTCCAGAGCGACCCCGGGTCCGACGCGGTCGCGCCATTCGGCAAGTCCGGAGGTGGAGCGGGCCAGGAAATCCACGGACAGTTGCAGCCCGTATTCCGGGTCGTCCGGCCGGACCGTGTGTCCGAGTTCTTCCAGTTGTCCCGCAACGTTGTTCAGTGCGGCCCGGATCTCCGGATGCAGCCGGGCCGGGAACAGGGTGAACGGAAACTTGGTCGACAGCGCGACGCGCAGAGGACCCGGCGCCCGCCCGACGGCCTCGGCCGCCTCGATGGGCGGCGGCTTGTGGAGATCACCGTCGGCATTGCCGGAGACGGCGTCGAGGAGCAGCGCGGCGTCGGCCACCGTGCGGGCCAGCACCCCGTTGACCGTGATGCCGTTGAAGGCCTCCGGCAGCGGCCAGGTGGAGATCCGTCCGCGTTGCGGCTTGATGCCGACCAGATGGGTCCAGGCGGCGGGGATGCGGACGCTGCCCGCACCGTCGGATCCGATTGCGGCGGTGACCAATCCGGCGGCGACGGCCGCGGCGCTGCCGCCCGACGACCCACCCGGGGTGTGCCCGCGGGACCAGGGGTTGCGGGTGTGCCCGAATCCGGGGCCGCTGGTGAACGGCCATTGGCCCAGCTCGCAGGTGTTGGTCTTGCCGACGATCACCGCGCCGGCCGCCTTCAGCCGGCGGACGACTTCGGCGTCCGCGGTGGCCGGACGTACCGTGCCGTCGGTGCCGAACCGGGTGGGCACGCCCGCGACGTCGACGTCGTCCTTGATCGCGATGGGTACACCGAGAAGTGGAAGGTGTTGTCCGGCAGCGCGTTTGCGGTCTGCTTCGGCGGCGTCGGCCAGTGCCTGTTCGGTGAAGACCACCCGGAACGCGTTCAGCTCGAGCTGGCTGGCGGCGATGGCATCGAGCGACTGCTGCACGATCTGCTGGGACGTCACCGCGCCGCTCGCGAGCCGGTACAACTGCTGGGTCAGGGTCGGGAATCGGGGCGGAGTGGATGGTTTCGGAAGGCTGGCCATGGCGATTCCGAGAATAGATTGGGCACTCGCCCGGCGCTGCCTAACCGAAGTTGTCGGTCCGCGATGGGACAATCTCCCGATGCGGTTGTACCGGGATCGAGCGGTCGTGCTGCGCCAGCACAAGCTCGGCGAGGCCGACCGGATCGTGACGCTGCTCACCCGCGACCACGGGCTGGTCCGCGCGGTGGCCAAGGGCGTGCGCCGGACCCGCAGCAAGTTCGGCTCGCGGCTGGAGCCGTTCGCCCACATCGACGTGCAGCTGCACCCCGGCCGCAACCTCGACATCGTCACCCAGGTGGTGTCGATCGACGCGTTCGCCACCGACATCGTCAACGACTACGGTCGCTACACCTCCGGCTGCGCCATCCTGGAGACCGCGGAACGGCTGTCCGGTGAGGAACGCAACCCGATGCCGGCGCTGCAGCGGCTCACCGTTGGTGCGCTGCGGGCCGTCGCCGACGGCAGCAGGCCCCGTGAACTGGTGCTCGACGCCTATCTGCTGCGGGCCATGGGGATCGCCGGCTGGGCGCCGGCCATCACCGAATGCGCCCGCTGCGCCGCACCCGGTCCGCACCGGGCGTTCCACGTCGCGGCCGGCGGCAGCGTGTGCGTGCACTGCCGGCCGTCGGGATCGGTCACCCCACCTCAGGGTGTGCTGGATCTGATGGCCGCGCTGCACGACGGCGACTGGGAGTTTGCGCAGGACTCACCGGCGGGGCATCGCACCCAGGCCAGCGGCTTGGTGGCCGCGCACCTGCAGTGGCATCTGGAGCGTCAGCTGCGGACATTGCCTCTGGTCGAGCGCGTCTACCGCCCCGATACCGCACTCATTGAACAGCGAGTAACCCTCCTCAGGCAGGATATTGCCCATGGCACTCAACCGGGCGCGCAAGATCAGCTATCCGCAGCTGCCGCAGGCGCCTGACGACTATCCGATTTTCCCGGACGTTTCGACCTGGCCGGTGGTCTTTCCGGAGCTCCCACCGAGGTCCAATGGGCGCTTCGCCCGGCCGCCGCAGCACCCGTCCAAGGCCGTGGCCCCGCAGATTCCCGCCGACCAGGTGCCCAACCACGTCGCCGTCGTGATGGACGGCAACGGCCGGTGGGCCACCCAGCGCGGGCTCGGGCGGACCGAAGGCCACAAGATGGGCGAGGCGGTGCTGATCGACATCACCTGCGGAGCCATCGAACTGGGCATCAAGCACCTGTCGGTGTACGCGTTCTCCACCGAGAACTGGAAGCGCAGCACCGAAGAGGTGCGCTTCCTGATGGGCTTCAACCGCGAGGTGGTGCGCCGCCGCCGGGAGAACCTCAACGCGATGGGCGTCAACATGCGCTGGGTCGGGTCCCGGCCGCGCATGTGGAGCAGCGTCATCAAGGAGTTCGACATCGCCGAGCAGATGACGGTCGGCAACGACGTCATCACCGTCAACTACTGCGTGAACTACGGCGGGCGCACCGAGATCGTCGAAGCCGCACGCGAACTCGCCGAGCAGGCGGCCGCGGGCAAGATCAACCCGAGCCGGATCACGGAGGCGTCGGTCGCCAAGCACCTGCACCGCCCCGACATTCCTGACGTCGACCTGTTCATCCGCACCTCGGGCGAGCAGCGCGCCAGCAACTTCATGCTGTGGCAGGCGGCGTATGCGGAGTACGTCTTCCAGGACAAGCTCTGGCCGGACTACGACCGTCGCGACCTGTGGGCCGCGTGCGAGGAATACGTCAATCGCAACCGACGCTTCGGCAGAGCCTGATGATGAACCTGAGTGGGAGGGCCTGATGTCGAACTTGTTGCAGCGCTTGGCTTCTGTGTTGGCCGATACGGTCACCATCGTCGAGGAGAACGACGGCGCCCTGACCGTCGGGCACGACGGGACGGTGGCCTCGCTGCGGGTGGTGAACATCAGCGAGGGCCTGGAACTGATCTCACTGACCCAGCCGCTGGCGTGGGACATCAAGCTGGACAACAAGATTCGTGACCGGGTGTCCGATCATGCGGGACGCACCATGCTCGGCTCGGTGGTATTGGTCGAGCGGGCCGGCGACCCGCGGAGCAACGGCGCCAAGAAGGTCGGCGACGTGATGCTGCGCTACAACTTTCCGGCCGCCGGTCTCAGCGACGACGCGTTGTCCACGCTGGTCCTGCTGGTGCTGTCCACCGGCGTCGACGTGCGGGCCGACCTGGCGTCATGACCGTCATCCGGATCGTCGCCGCGGTGGTGGTCGACGAGCACGGGCGGCTGCTGTTGGTCCGTAAACGCGGGACGACGGCGTTCATGCAGCCCGGCGGCAAGTTCGAGCCGGGGGAGGCGCCGGTCGACGCGCTGGTCCGCGAGGTCCGTGAAGAGCTCGGGGTCGGGGTGACCGACGTGCGAGAGTTGGGTCACCACACCGCGATCGCGGCCAACGAGCCCGGGCACAGTGTCGCGGCCGACCTCTTCTTCGTGACGCTCGACGGCGTGCCGCAGGCTGCCGCCGAGATCGAGGAGATGGCCTGGATCGATCCGCACGATCCCGGCGACGTCGTGTTGGCGCCGCTGACCCGCGACATCGTGCTGGACTTCGTTCGGATCAGCTGACCGGCACGGACGCGGTCAGGCCGTGCACCGACTGCAAACGCCGAAGATCTCCAGGGTGTGGCTGACGTCGGAAAAGCCATGGGCCGCAGCGGTTTCGGTGGCCCAGGCCTCGACCTCGCTGCCGGCCACCTCGACCGTCGCGCCGCATTGCCGGCACACCAGGTGGTGATGGTGATGGGCCTGCGAGCAGCGCCGGTACAGCGCCTCACCGCTGTCGTTGCGCAGGCTGTCGACCTGTCCGGCCGCGGCCATCGACTGCAGGGTGCGGTAGACGGTCGTCAGGCCGATGCCTTCGCCGCGGCGACGCAGTTCGTCGTGCAGCTCCTGCGCGGAGCGGAACTCTTCGACGTTGGTGAGCAGCGCGGCGATCGCGGTGCGCTGTTTGGTGGACCGGGTGGGGGCGGTCACGGCCGGTCCTCCTCGACGTGGGCGATGGCGTCGACCACGATGTGCGCGAGGTGATGGTCGACCAGGCGGTACATCACCTCGCGGCCGGCGCGTTCGCCGGCGACGACCCCCGCCGACTTGAGGATGCGCAGGTGCTGGCTGACCAGCGGCTGCGCCACACCCAGGGCGTCGACGAGTTCGTGCACGCAGCGCTGCGACTCCCGCAGTTGCATCACGATCGCGATGCGAATGGGGGCGGCCAGGGCGCGCAGCAGATCGCCGGCGGCGTCGAGCGTCTCCCGCGGCGGGGACGACGGGAACGGCGCACCGCTGTGCTGGTGGTCGAGCTCGTCATGCGTGGTGGTGGGTGGCACCCCGGTAACTCCCAAGCTATTGGAAATAGTTTTCATTTAGCTTTCCATGCGTGCATACGCATGTCAAAGGTGGGTGCGACATTGACCGGTGAGTGGGGCCTTTAGGCTGGACGGGTTGCATCCCAGCTGACTCGAGGAGTGCTCGAACATCGTGGCGTCCATCATCGACACCGTTGCCAACCTGGCCAAACGCCGTGGTCTGGTCTTCCAGTCCGGCGAAATCTACGGCGGCACAAAGTCTGCGTGGGATTACGGGCCACTGGGTGTCGAGCTCAAGGAGAACATCAAGCGCCAGTGGTGGAAGTCCGTCGTCACCTCCCGCGACGACGTCGTCGGCCTGGACAGCGCGATCATCCTGCCGCGGCAGGTGTGGGTGGCCTCGGGCCACGTCGCGGTGTTCAACGACCCGCTGGTCGAGTGCCTGAACTGCCACAAGCGGCACCGTCAGGACCACATGCAGGAGGCCTACGCCCTGAAGAAGGGCCTGGACGATCCTGACGCCGTCTCGATGGACGAGATCGTCTGCCCGGACTGTGGCACCAAGGGCCAGTGGACCGAGCCGCGTGACTTCAACATGATGCTCAAGACGTACCTCGGCCCCATCGAGTCCGAAGAAGGCATGCACTACCTGCGCCCGGAGACCGCGCAGGGCATCTTCGTGAACTTCGCCAACGTGGTGACCACCGCGCGCAAGAAGCCGCCGTTCGGCATCGGCCAGATCGGCAAGAGCTTCCGCAACGAGATCACGCCGGGCAACTTCATCTTCCGCACCCGTGAGTTCGAGCAGATGGAGATGGAGTTCTTCGTCGAGCCTTCGACCGCGCCGGAGTGGCACAAGTACTGGATCGAGACCCGCTTCCAGTGGTACACCGACCTGGGCATCAACCCGGACAACCTGCGGTTGTACGAACACCCGCTGGAGAAGCTGTCGCACTACAGCGCCGGCACCACCGACATCGAGTACAAGTTCGGCTTCGCCGGCAACCCGTGGGGTGAGCTCGAGGGCATCGCCAACCGCACCAACTTCGACCTGAGCACGCACGGCGAGCACTCGGGCGTCGACCTGTCGTTCTACGACCAGGGCACCGACACCCGCTTCGTGCCGTACGTCATCGAGCCCGCAGCCGGCCTGACCCGGTCGCTGATGGCGTTCCTGGTCGACTCGTACCACGAGGACGAGGCACCCAACGCCAAGGGCGGCGTCGACAAGCGCACGGTGCTCAAGCTCGATCCGCGCCTCGCGCCGGTCAAGGCCGCGGTGCTGCCGCTGTCGCGCAACGCCGACCTGTCGCCGAAGGCCCGCGACCTGGCCGCCGAGCTGCGCAAGAACTGGAACGTCGAGTTCGACGACGCCGGCGCCATCGGCCGCCGCTACCGTCGCCAGGATGAGATCGGCACGCCGTACTGCATCACCGTCGACTTCGACACGCTCGAGGATCACGCCGTCACCATCCGCGAGCGCGACGCCATGACCCAGGAGCGCGTCGCCATCGACGCCGTCAGCGACTACCTCGCGGTGCGCCTCAAGGGCTGCTGACGGAGAAATTGCCGCCGGGGACCTACCGCGGGCTCGAATAGGCTTGTGAGCCAAGGGCCAAGGGACGCTGGAGGGGGCGACAGTGACGGTTCTCGGCGCATTTCTTTCGACTTGGGACGACGCGCGCGCGACGTTCGGCTCCGACACGCCGGTTGGCGGCTCCGAGTTCGACAGGAGTGCGCAGTTCCACGAACTGCGCAGCACGGTCCTGTCGGTGGCGCCCGGAGGAGAGTGGACAGGCGCCGCGGCCGAGGCATACGACGGCTGCAATCGGGAGCATGCCGGGACCATCGGCAGGCTGGCCGCACTCGACCGGCGCCTCGGTGCCGAGGTCGATCGGTCCGCGGCTGTGGTGACGGCAGGTCGTCGCGATCTCGATTCCGTCAAGCAATGGGTGATCGATGCCGCGGCCAGCGTCCCGTCCACCGCGGCGGGTGACCGTGCGCTGCTTCCCGTGGTGGCCAAGGGGACGGCTGAGATCACCGCAATCATCAGTCGGTCGAACACGGATCTGGACGCCATCGCGGCGCGCATCCGCGAGATCGGCACGGCCTACGGCGACGTCGCCGGGCGCGGCGACGAGGCCGACGAGCCGAACGACAAACACCCATGACCCGATACCTGCGGGCGTTGACCGCAGTCCTGCTGCTGTGTGCGCTGTCCGCATGCTCGACCGAGAACCGAGAGCAGAAGGTGCCGGTTCCCGCTGAGCTGGCTGCGGCGTTCGGCGATGTGACGTTGCCGCAGGGCGCAGCGGTCCTCGCCACTGTCACCGATTCGGGCCGCGACACCCGCTATCGCGTGGCGCTGCGGATGACCGACAGTCAACTTCACGACTTTCTGGGCCAGTTCCCGGCGGCGCCGCGACCGTCCCAGATTCCCAAGACGATGACGGCGCTCGCGGGACCGTCGCTGGCGAGTGCTCCCACGCCGCTTTTCCTGCAGGACAAGGTCACCACCAAGGATCACGGGCTGGTCAACCGCGAGGTCGTCGTCGACCAACGCGGGCCCGACGAGGTGTACGTCCACCTGTCGCTGTACACCACCTGAGCCATTCTGCTGAGCAGTTTGTGAGCACCGGTCCGCGTCCCGTTGGGCTTCCGGTATAGCGTGCCGGTATGACTCGGGTTTCGGTGATCACCGGCGGGGCCGGCGGAATGGGTACAGCGACGGCCAAGGTCGTCGGGCGGGATCATGCGGTGGTGCTCGCCGACGTCCGTCAGGATCGCCTCGACAAAGCCACCGCCGAGTTGGCCGACCTCGGCATCGCCGCGACCATCGTCAACGCCGATGTCACCGACCGGGCCGCGGTGGACCAGTTGTTCGCTACCGCAACAGGTCTCGGCCCCATCGCATCGGTGATCCACGCCGCCGGCGTGAGCCCCAGCATGGGGGCGGCGGACTATGTGACGCGCACCAACGCCGTCGGCACCGTCAATGTCAACGAGGCCTTCTACCGGGTCGCGAACGAGGGCGCGGCGATCGTCAACGTGGCGTCGATGGCGGCACACCTGCTGCCCGACGAGATCATCCCGACCACGAAATTCCCGCTGGCACTCACCGACGAGGACGCATTCCTGGCCGAGATGGCGGCGGCCTGCGCGTTCGCGCCCGAGGAATTGCGCTCGGGCATGGCCTACGGGGTGAGCAAGAACTTCGTCAAGTGGTACAGCAGCTCGCAGGCCGAGCGCTTCAACGCCAAGGGCTTGCGCATCGTGTCGGTGTCGCCGGGTTCGGTCGACACCGAGATGGGGCTACTGGAGGCCGACGCCGGTGCGGGCGCGATGCTGACGAACGCCGCCGTCCCACGCTGGGGCAAAGCCGAAGAGATGGCGGCGCTGTTCGCGTTCTGCGCCAGCGACCAGGCCGGTTACCTCACCGGCACCGACATCCTCAACGACGGCGGCGTGGTCGCCTCGATGCGCGAACGCGCCCGTCTCGCCGCCCCGCAGGGCTAGAACCGCCCGCCACCGCCCGAGAAGCCGCCACCGGAGCCGCCGAAAGTCGTTGAGCTCCAACCACCGCCACTGCTGCCACCGCTACTGCCGCCGCGAATCATGCCGGACAGGATGCCGCCGATGATGATGCCGCCCAGGTCGGCGCCGGTACTCGTGCCGGTGTAGGACTGCCGCGCGGCGAGCACATCGTTCGCGGCCAGCGTCTGGGATTGCTTGAGCAGATCGGCTGCGGAGTTGGCCTGCTCGATGCCGGCGGGCAGGTCGGTGCGCGACGTCTGCCGGGCGGATTCGATTCGGCGCTGCGCCTCGGCCAGCCGGGTGCGGGCTTCGGGGCCAACACTCCCGCGGTGCGTGTCGATGAAATCCGACACCCCGCGCACCTGGGAGCTCGCGGCCTGCAGGGCCTGATCGAACGACTGCTGCAGCCGTTGCCGGGCGGCGGCCTCGTCGGCGATGATCGCCAGCAGCTTGTCCAACTGGGCGTCGGCGGCGGTCAATTGGGTGAACGCGCCGAACGGATCAGCCGCGCCCGACGCCTGCGCGTTCGAAACCGCTTGCACCGCAGCGGTACGCGCTGCCGTCAGTTCCGTGTAGCGCGCTCCGGGTGGGACCGCCTCCGCGGCGGCGATCCCGTGCTGGATGTCGGTGATCGCGGCGGGCAGGGCGCTGATCGCGTGCGTGATGTCGTCCGCGGCGCTGTCGACCGCATCCAGCATGCGCTGCGTCTGACCCAGCGCCGACTCCGCGCCGTGGATCGCATTGACCAGGGCGGCCTGGCTGTCGCCGGCCTTGCTGACCAGTCCGCGCGCGGCGCTGATGTTCTGGTCCGCGAACGCCAGGCGCTGTTTGGCGCCGTCCACGTTGCCGGCGACCGACGCCAGCGCCGATGGGGTGAACTGGCTGTGCAACCCGGCCAGGGTCTGCTGGGCCGGCTCGACGCGCGCCGTCAGGACGACCATCTGCTGGGTCAGCGCGTCCAACCGGGTCGGTGCGTTGATGACCAAGTCGCGCATCTGATGAAAGGCGGCGCGCTGGTTCTCCAGTTCCTTGTCGGCGCGGGCGGCCGCGACGACCACCTGGGTCAGCAGGTCGCGCTGCTGCTGCGGGGTTTCGGGCACGTCGTCGTCGAGGATCTGGCGGACACGGAACGCCTGTGCCATGGCGGTTTTCGCGTTCTGCACCGCGGTGGTGAACGGCGCGGTGTCGCGCTCGCCGAACTCGCCGACGGCCAGCGACAGCTCGTTGTCACTGGTGCGCACCGCGTTGTCGACCTCGACGAGGATCGACTTGGACAGGTCCTCCAAGGTCTCCAGCGACATCTTCGCGAGGGCGTTGGCGTCGGTGGCATCGACCTGCTGCGCGGCGTTCAGATCGGCTTGCCGGCGCTGCCGACGACTACGCCGGACCCACCAGATGAGTCCGCCCAGCGCGACGCCGATCACCGCCAGCGCAACCACCAACCCGACCCAGTTGAACGGCCCACCCGGCGCCCGAAGCCCGTCGGCGGCAGCGACGGCCGCGCCCGCCCAGTCGCCGTCGTGCAGTTTCGCTTCGACGACATCCCGGCGCAGGCGGTCGACGTCGACGTCACCCGTCGCGGCCTCCGGGACCAGCAGCGCGTAGGCGCGGTCCTTGATCGCAACGGCAAAGATGGCGTCGTGGTCGCCCAGAAAGCTTTGGCGCCAGCTGTTTTCCGCCCACTCGCGGGGATTCGCCCCGGCGAAGGTGTCGACGTAGACCACCCACAGCCGCGTGCCGCGCTTGTCGTACAGCCGCTGCACCGCGCCCGAGACCTCGGTGCGCTGCTGCGAGTTCAGCACGCCGGCCTCATCGGTGACGTAGTCCGGCAGCCGCATCGGCGGCTCGGCGGTGGTGGTCGGGGCCAGCAGCGTCCCCACGATCAGGACCGAGATCATCAGCCAGAGCAGTCGCACAATGCGCATGCCGCCCAATGTAGTGACAGGGTATGTGGTAATTCGGCGCACCCGGGCTGGCAGACTTCGGCTGTGGGCATCGCAGGTGAGGGATACAGCGACTTCGACCGGCAGCGGCTGGTCGAGGAAGGCGTCAAGAGCGCCACGCTGCCCGGCACCGATGCCGGACACCGCACGGATTTCTCGCGTGACCGGGCGCGGGTGCTGCACAGCGCCGCGCTGCGCCGACTGGCCGACAAGACCCAGGTGGTCGGGCCCCGGCAGGGGGAGACGCCACGGACCCGGCTCACCCATTCGCTCGAAGTGGCCCAGATCGGGCGCCACATGGCGGTGGGCCTGGGCTGTGATCCCGACCTGGTCGACCTCGCCGGGCTGGCGCATGACATCGGCCATCCGCCCTACGGCCACAACGGCGAACGCGCGCTCGACGAGATCGCCAAACCGTTCGGCGGGTTCGAGGGCAACGCCCAGAATTTCCGGATCCTGACCCGGCTCGAACCGAAAGCGCTTGACAGCGAAGGACGTTCGGCAGGGCTGAACCTGACCCGGGCCGCGCTGGACGCCGTGATCAAGTACCCGTGGTTCCGCGAGGACCGCGTCAAGTTCGGTTTCTACGACGACGACGCGGCCGCCGCCGCCTGGGTGCGCGAGGGCGCGCCCGCCGAGCGGCTGTGCCTGGAAGCGCAGGTCATGGACTGGGCCGACGATGTCGCGTACTCCGTGCACGATGTCGAGGACGGCATCATCTCCGGCCGTATCGACCTGCGCGTCCTCGCCGACGCGGACGCGGCCGACACCCTGGCCCGACTGGGTGCCCGGTCTCATCCGACGGTGACGCACGACGACATGCTGGCGGCCGCCGCGCGGTTGTCAGAGCTGCCGGTGGTCACCGCCGTCGGCAAGTACGACGGTTCTGTCGCGACGTCGGTGGCGCTCAAGCGGCTCACCAGTGAACTGGTCGGCCGGTTCGCCAACGCCGCGGTCACCGAGACCAAGTTGCAGGCGGGGCGCGCGACGATGCGCCGTTTCGAGGCCGAACTCGCGGTTCCGGCTCTGGTCCGTGCCGAGGTGGCGGTGCTCAAGATGCTGGCCCTGCAGTTCATCATGTCCGACCACCAGCACCTGCAGATTCAGGCCGACCAGCGCACCATGGTCGGCGAGGTCGCGCTGTCGCTGTGGGGCCAGGCCCCGGCGAGCCTCGACCCGCAGTTCGCCGCCGAGTTCGCTCTGGCGGACGACGACGGTGCCCGGCTGCGGGTGGTCGTCGACCAGATCGCGTCGTACACCGAGACCCGGCTCGAACGCGTCCACGAAGCCCGCTCGCCGCGGCCCCTGGACTAGCGCTCGAGTGTTGGCTGGTGTGCCACTTTCGCGCGAAAGTTCGAACACAAGCCAACGTTCAGCGGCCGGATGGCGCGCGCCTACACTGGGCGCGTGGCCGGCCGGATTCCTGATCGCGATATCGCGGCCATTCGTGAACGCACCCGCATCGAGGACGTCGTCGGCGAGCACGTGCAGCTGCGGCGCGCGGGGGCCGACTCGATGAAGGGTCTGTGCCCGTTCCACGACGAGAAGTCACCGTCGTTCCACGTGCGGCCCAACCACGGCCAGTTCCATTGCTTCGGTTGCGGTGAGGGCGGCGACGTCTACGCGTTTGTGCAGAAGGTCGAGCACGTCACCTTTGTCGAGGCCGTCGAACTGCTCGCCGACCGGCTGAACTACCCCATCAGCTACGAGGGGTCATCGACCACCAATGTGCAACGGGACAAGGGCAGCCGCAGCCGCCTCCTCGCCGCCAACACCGCCGCACAGGAGTTCTACGCCGAGGCGCTGCAGTCGGCCGAAGCCGCCGCCGCCCGCCAGTACCTGATCGAGCGGAACTTCGACGCCGACGCGGCCAAGCGTTTCGGCTGCGGTTTCGCGCCGTCGGGCTGGGACACCCTGACAAAACACTTGCTGCGCAAGGGATTCACCTTCAAAGAGCTGGAGGCCGCCGGGCTGTCTCGGGAAGGTCGCCGCGGCCCGATGGACCGGTTCCACCGCCGGCTGCTGTGGCCCATCCGGGGCGCGACGAGCGAGGTGATCGGGTTCGGTGCCCGCCGCCTGTTCGACGACGACCAGATGGAAGCCAAGTACGTCAACACGCCGGAAACGGTGCTGTACAAGAAATCCAACGTGCTGTTCGGGCTCGACCTGGCCAAGCGTGACATCGCAAAGGGACACCAGGCCGTCGTCGTCGAGGGCTACACCGACGTCATGGCCATGCATCTGGCCGGGGTGACGACCGCGGTCGCGTCCTGCGGCACGGCCTTCGGCGACGAGCACCTGTCGATGCTGCGGCGACTGATGATGGACGACAACTTCTTTCGCGGCGAGCTGATCTACGTGTTCGACGGCGACGCCGCCGGCCGGGCTGCCGCCGTGAAAGCCTTTGAGGGCGAACAGAATCTGACCGGCCAGTCGTTCGTCGCGGTGGCCTCCGACGGCATGGACCCCTGCGATCTGCGGCTCAAGTCCGGCGACAGTGCCCTGCGGGATCTGGTGGCACGCCGAACGCCGTTGTTCGAGTTCGTGATTCGCACCGCGCTCGAAGAGCACGACCTGGACAGCGCCGAGGGTCGCGTGGCGGCGCTGCGCCGCTGTGTGCCGCTGGCCGCCCGCATCAAAGACCCCACCCTGCGTGACGAGTACGCCCGTCAGTTGGCCGGCTGGGTCGGTTGGGACGATGTGGCGCAGGTGATTTCGCGAGTCCGCGAGTCTGCCAAGGCAGGCCCCGCGACGTCGAAGCGCGACGCCCGTCGCCCGGCGGCACCGGCAGCCCCGGTCCCGGCGGTGGGGCGTCCGAACCCCAAAGATCCGACGTTGTGGCCACAGCGTGAAGCACTCAAGTCGGCGCTGCAACACCCGGCGCTGGCTGGCCCGGTGTTCGACGGGCTGCCGGTCGACAGCTTCACCCACCCCGCCTATGCCGCCGTCCGGCAGGCGATCACCGCCGCGGGCGGCACGGCGTCCGGTCTGGGCGGCGCGGAGTGGATCGAGGCGATCCGGGCGGCCGACCCGGCGGCGGCGAGTCTGATCAACGAACTGTCGGTCGAGGCGTTCCAGGTCGAAGAGGACAGGCTGCCGCGGTACATCGCGAGCGTGCTGGCCCGGTTGCAGGAAGTCTGGGTCGGCCGCGAGATCGCCGAGTTGAAGTCGAAACTGCAGCGCATGTCGCCCGTGGAGCAGAGCACCGAGTACCACGCGTTGTTCGGTGACCTCGTCGCCATGGAGCAGTACAGACGCAGCCTGCTGCAGCAGGCCAGCGGCGACGACGTCAGCTGACGCTTCAGCTGGTGTAACGCGCAGAACCACCGTGCGCGATATGGTGGGGCAGAACCGACCAAAGGGGAGAGGCCCACCATGACCATCGGAGCAACCCGGCTTTTCGCCGCAGCAGCGCTCGTGGCCACCGCAGTGGCAGCCCCGGTCATCGTCGCGCTGAGCAGCGCTCCGTCGTCACAGTCGACGGCTGACGGCGGCTGCCTCGCCTGGTTCGGCAACAAAGAAGACGGCAACTGCATGGGCCGGTCCAACGGTCAGCCCGTGAACGTGGGCACGCCGTGGGGCGTCTGGGGTCCCAATGGCGGTGTCAGCAGCGGTCCGCTGCTGCCCGGCCAGACCTGGCACCAGCCGCTCGGCTGACGGTTCTCGAACCGATAACCGCACGACGACCAGTCGGGTCAGTCGTGAATCGACTCCGGATGCAGCACCGTGGTCTGAGTGTCGATCGCCGTCAACCGCACCATGTTCGGGTCCGGTGACACCTTGTCAGCCAACTTGCGCCGGCCGGCGTCCAGCATCGCCTTGGTCTTCGGGCTCTCGGTGATGGCGCGATAGGTGCCGGCGATCTGCTCGTAACGGCGACGGCCTGCTTTGGCTCCCAGAACATAGCCAACGGCCATGACGGCGACGGCTCGGATCACTGGACCCCTCCCTGATGACGGTGCTTGGCTCCATCCTGCCTCACGATCGCCGATGCGTCTGGCCCGACCGGCGGCTACCAGCCGATTCAAAGATCCGCGCAGTCATGCGCTAGAGTCATGCCTCGGTTCAGGGACACGCGCCCGGGGCCTGAGCACAATCCCCTGTAGCTCAATTGGCAGAGCTCCCGACTGTTAATCGGGCGGTTATTGGTTCGAGTCCAATCGGGGGAGCAAGCATGACCAGCACGAAAGTGCTGGTCATTTTGCTTTCTGGGGCGGGGTCCCCGCTTCGCGCCCTATGCCGAGCGTGTGGCCTGCCGTGGCTTTTACGGCGTGTCGCCTCGGCAAGCCCCACGCTCGGCAGAGGCGCACCGGCGCCCAGCGTTTTGGTCGTCTGGCATTCGGGTATCCGCAGTACATGAATGAATCACCTACCCCGGTCGGCGCCATGGTGCCGGGTCTGGTGACCATCGCCGTCAGCTTCGTGGCCCTGGTTGCCGGTGCCGTCGCGATGGTGGCCGGATATCTGACGTTCGGCGCAGTGGCGATGATCGTCTCCTTGGCCGCTGCGACGTTCGGTGCCGTGTGGTTGCTGTCGGGCATGTTGCTCAACGAGCACCACCACCATCTGCACCATGGCTGAGTTCCCGCGCGGGACAGCGCGGGTAGAAGAACAGGGGAACAGCTCGATGTCGGATGAGGTGACCCGGTTTGTCGGCGCGACCGTTTACGACCTGGCGGGAGACAAGATCGGCAAGATTCATCGCGTGTACGTCGATCGGCGTACCGGGCACCCGAAATGGGCGTCTGTTCGCAGCGGATGGTTCGGTAGCTCAGAGTCGTTCGTGCCGTTGGGCGGCGCGCGAGGCGGTGACGGATCGGTTCGGGTTGCCGTCGCGAAGAACATCGTCGGGAACGCCCCGCCGGTAGCCGACGGCGATCGCATCACCGCGCCGGAGGTGGCCACGCTGCTCCGGCATTACGGGATGTCTGCGGAGCACGCGACCGGACTCGAATCGGCGCCGCAGCAGTCCTCGGCGCCGGGGAAGCACCTCCGGGAAGCCGCGGCCGCGGCAGCAGGAATCGGGGGCACTGCCGCCAACACGTCCGCACGCACGGCCGAGCCGGAGACTCCAGGTCAGTGACCGCCGACGGCTCCTAGCCGCGTTGCGCGGCAGACTCGGCGGGTCCCAGATGCAGGATCGGAAACGGCCGCCCGTCGCCGTCGGTCTCCGAACGGCTCAGGGTGACGAAGCCGTGGCGGTGGTAGAAACCGACGGCTTGCGGGTTCTGCTCGTTCACATCGACCAGCAGGCCCGGATTCTTGGCCATCGCATCGGCCAGCAGAACCGATCCCGCGCCCCGGCCACGATGCTGGTGGTCGATGAACAACATCTCGAGGTTCCCGCCGGCGACGCCCGAGAACCCGACGGGCACGCCGTCGGCATCCGCCACCGTCACGTCGACCATCTTCAAGTACTCCTCGGCGAGCCGGCGTTCGTAGAAGTCGATGTCGTCGGCGGTCAGGAAGTCGTGCGTCGCTTCCACTGCACTACGCCAGATGCGCACCAGTGCAGGCCATTCGGCGGGGCCGTGGCACGCGCGGAGCGCGAAGCTTTGAGTTGCGGTCACGCTCTGAAGAATAATGACGGCTTCGGTGGCCTCACCAAACCAGCGCATGGTCGGGGTCCTGGTCGTCCGAGGCCCCCGGAGCGGGATTCAGCAGGTGGCCCCAATACTTCTGCGCGACGCGAACCGCGTCGGGGCGCGAGCTACCCGCCAGCCGCAGGGAATGGCCGCCCGACAGCTCGACCAATGCCTCGGCCAGTACATAGGGCGACATGTCGAAGTCATGGGCGACCGCGATCAATTCCACGGCGGCGTCTTGCCAACGTCGTCGTTGCAGTCCCACGAGGACACCGACGGCGAGGGCGAGCACACGGCGTTGAGCTTTGGTGCCCGAGGCAGGCAAAGCCCCGGTGCCGTACAGCCCCGGCGCACCGCCGAGCAAATCGCCGTCGTACTCCGGTGGTCCACCACCGACCATGATCGACATGGCGAATGAGTACCCGTGCACACGTGCGGCGAAACGCTCAGCTATCGGTGCGGTGCAAGCGGTCGGGGTGCCCGGCCGCGCCCGGCAGGCTGCTCTACCCGGCGCGGTCGGACAGGCTATCTCTTCGACTTCGGTGACGGTCCGGACTTCACGGACCCGGATTTGGTCGGCGCGGCCTTCGGCCCGGCCTTCGTCGTAGTCGCCTTGGCTGTCGAGTCCTGCGTTGTGGTCGACGCCGTCGTCGGTGCCGTCGTGGCAGTGGTGGCCGGCATGCCGGCCAGTGTCATCACGGTTGCCTGGGCCATCGATAATGTCTGTGCGGCAGCGGTTTTGGTGGTCGCGGCGGCGTCAGTCGCAGTGTTGGTGACGGCGCTGGTGATCGGTGCCAACGTCCTCGGCGGGTCTGCGGGCGCGGTCTGCGGATGGGTCGCGGTCCATTGAGCGATGACGTTCGCGGCGGGCTTGGGCGTCCAATTCGTTTGGAAGACACCGAGAGTGTCCTGGTCGCTGGTGCTTCCGGTGTTGCGATCGCGGGTGGTGTAGATGAACATCGGCCCGGTGTAGTTGAAGCTGCTCCACGAATTCAGGAAGTTGGAGATGAACGCCGCCTGCGTGGTGTTGTCGACGACCGAGGTCGGTTCCCCGTATTCGGTGGCCCAGATCTGCTTGCTGCCATCGCCCGCCGCGACCATCTCCTGATGGATCGTCGCGAGTTGGTTGATGGGCGCCAGCGGTCCATACGGGGTGCCGTTTCCGAACGGAACTTGGTATTGGTACGGATGGAACGACAGCGCGTCGAAATAGCCTTGGGCTCCGTTGTCGTACATGCCCTGGATGTACGAGGCCGCGTTGATGGCCAGGCCCGGGGTGTCGGTGACCCAACCGACCACACCCCCGATCACCGTGGCGTTCGGATCAGCGGCCTTGATCGCCGGATACGCCGCCTGCAGCAACTTCGTGTACGCAGCGGGATCGGGTGAGGGATACCAGAACGTCGCGGCGTTGGGTTCGTTCCACACTTCGTAGGCGGACACCTTGCCGGCGTAGCGCTGGGCGACCGCACTGGCGAATGCCGCGTACTGGGCATCGGAGGCCGGTGGCGTCGCCACGGCCGGATAGCCGGCCGGCACCGCCCAGGCCGGCGTCGAGTTGAGGACGCCGAGAATGCCCATATTGCGGTCGGCTGCGGCGTTCACCAGGGTGTCGACGGTGCTCCAATTCCAATAGCCCTGTACCGGTTCGACGTTGTTCCACGGGATCAGGATCCGGACGTTCTGAACACCCAGCGACTGCATTTCGTCGAGCGTCTTGTTGATGTCGGCGGTGGACATGCCGATGATGTCCGAATCGGCGAATCCGATTGTCGTGTTGGAATCGCTGATCGCGGCGGACAGCGAATAAGGCCCCGGTTCGGGGCCGGTGCCTATGCTCGTCACGAGCAGACCTGCAACCCCGACCGGCAGTGCCGCCGAGATTGCCAGTGTCACACCGGTCTTGATCACCGGCCGCCTGAGTTGACCTTTCTTTTGCCTATGCCACATCGGATTACCCCTTGTCACAATCCAATTCGCATCCGGCTACCCCAACCGGATGTCAAAGACAGAGGTAGAGTTCCCCGCCTCGTGGATGGGCAAACCATGCTGACTTCAAAATGCTTGGTGCGCTTGGACGTAGGCTGGCCGCATGCGGTCCATCGGCTATACGTCAGCGTTCGTCCTGCTCTCGGCCTCGGCCCTGCTCACCGCTGGGTGTGGTTGGAGCCCGAAAGGTCCGGACTCCGCCCCGCAGGCCGACAAGTGCACGCCAGCCGATGGACCGGCCCAGAACGTCGTGACCGCATCGATCTTCGCGCTGCCGGCACCGCCGTCGGGCAAGTGGACCCAGATGAGCAGCGGCCACACCGCGAATTGTGCGTTGTACTGGGTGCAGGTCGGCCAGAACAACTCGACGCCGGACAGCCCGCAGCAGGTCGTGTTCTTCAACAAGAACACGATGATCGGCACGCCGACACCCAACGCGCGGCCGTACATCACGGTGACCGCGAGCGCGCCGGACAGCGTGACGGTTCAGTACCAATGGGAGCAGGCCAAGGATCAGCCGGGAATGCCGACGGGCATCGGTAGCACGCGATTCACCGTCGACGGTGGTGCGCTCAAGGCGCTGGATCCGATTCCCGGACCGAAGTAGCCGGCGTCCACCGTTGACCCTGCGGCTGCGGCGGGAAAGTCCGAGTAGCGGTTGCCCTCAGCGCGGAATCAACACCTGAGGTCAGTACGTGGCGAGCATGCCGCGCATGATCTCGACGGCAGCGGCCAGCGTTTCCCGGTCGGAGCTGTCGAGCGCATCCAGGACCGGGTCGATGGCGCTGCCGCGGTCGGCGCGCACCTGGGCCAGGGTGGCGATGCCCTGCGGGGTGATGCTGATGAGCACGGCGCGGGCGTCGTGGGGGTCGACGGTGCGGGACACCAGTCCGGCATCCTCGAGCCGACGGACCTGGGTCGTCATCGTCGGTTGTGAACAGTGGTCGAGCGCGGCGAGGTCGGAGATCCGGGCGCGGCCCTCGGCTTCGATGGTGGAGAGCAGCCGGGCCTGGGCGAACGGCAGCGGCAGCCGGACGCGCTGATTGGCCAAGCGGTTGATGCGGGCAACGACGGCGAGGAGATCCGAGCCGAGAGTCGTGTCGGTCGCCGGTGCAATTGCCACGTTCAACATGGTTTCATAGATTCTCTATGTAGTCGAACTACCGTCGCGAGTGGTGACGGTCACATCAGCGTCGAGTTTACTCGTCTACGCAGCTGGCAGAATTGTGCAATGACTGTTGCCGGCATCCGAGACAAAGCCGGTCCCCTCAATCCGGGCGAGTACGCCCAGGCCGCCGTGATGGCGGCGCTGAGTGCGGCCACCGCCATCATTGCCGTCGTCGTACCGTTCGCCGCGGGCCTCGGCATGCTGGGCACGGTCCCGATGGGACTGCTCGCTTACCGCTACCGACTCCGGGTGCTGGTGGCCGCGACCGTCGCCGGCGGCACCATCGCGTTCCTCATCGCCGGCATGGGCGGCCTGATGACGGTGGTGTTCTGCGCCTACATCGGCGGCCTGACGGGCATCGTCAAGCGCACGGGCCGCGGCATCGGGACGGTCCTGTGGGCGTCGGTGGTCGCGGGAGCTGCGTTCGGCGCGTACGTCATCGGTGTCCTGCTGCTGGTGGGACGGCTGCGGGAGCTGATCTTCGCGTCGATGACCTCGAACATCAACGGCATCGCCAACATCGTCGGGGCGATGCCCGGCGGGGAGCCTGCTGCCGAGGATCTGCGCACGAGTTTCGCCGCATTCCTGCACTACTGGCCGGTGCCGGTGATGCTCTCGATGATCATGCACATCCTGTTCGTCACCCTGCTGGGTTGGTGGGCACTGTCGCGAGTCTTGAAGCGACTGTTCGGCATTCCCGATGTGCACAAGCTCGACACCGCCGAATCCGCCGGACCGGTGGCACCGGTCCCGGCACGCCTGCGCGATGTTCGATTCCGGTACCCAGGTACCAATCGTGATGCGCTCGGACCGGTGAGCATGGACATCAACGCGGGCGAGCACGTCGCCGTCACCGGTGCCAACGGGTCGGGCAAGACCACGCTGATGCTCATGCTCGCGGGCCGCGCACCGACCGCCGGCAGCATCGACCGACCGGGTGCGGTCGGCCTCGGCCAGGCCGGGGGCACTGCGGTGGTCATGCAGCACCCGGAAAGTCAGGTGCTCGGCACCCGCGTCGCGGACGACGTGGTCTGGGGCCTGCCGTCGGGCACGACCATCGACGTCGAACGGCTACTCGGTGAGGTCGGGTTGAGCGGCATGGCCGACCGGGACACCGGCGGGCTGTCCGGCGGCGAGCTGCAGCGCCTGGCCGTCGCGGCCGCGCTGGCCCGGGAGCCGGCGCTGCTGATCGCCGACGAGGTCACCAGCATGGTCGACCAAGAGGGCCGCGACGTGCTGCTCTCGGTGCTGTCCGACCTGACGCGCCACCACCGAACCTCGCTGGTGCACATCACGCATTACAACGACGAAGCCGACTCGGCCGACCGGGTGGTCCGCCTGGACGGCGCCAGCGACAACATCGAGATGGTCGCGACCGCACCGGTGCCGATCGTGTCGACGGGCATCGAACCCGACGGCCCGGCGGTGCTCGAGGTCAGCGGAGTCGGCCACCAGTACGGCAGCGGAACGCCCTGGGAATCAACGGCGTTGCGCGATATCAGCTTCACCGTCCACGAGGGCGAGGGCGTGCTGATCCACGGGCTCAACGGCTCCGGCAAGTCCACGCTGGCCTGGATTCTGGCCGGACTCACCGTGCCGACCACCGGCAGCTGTCTGCTCGACGGCAAGCCCGTGTCCGATCAGGTTGGCGCCGTGGCCATTTCGTTCCAGGCGGCGCGGTTGCAGTTGATGCGGTCCCGCGTTGGCGCCGAAATCGCGTCGGCTGCGGGATTCTCGAAGCGCGACACCGCCCGGATCACCGAGGCACTCGCGATGGTCGGCCTGGACCCCGAGCTGGCCGACCGGCGCATCGATCAGCTCAGTGGCGGCCAGATGCGCCGAGTGGTGTTGGCCGGGTTGCTGTCTCGTCGTCCCCGGGCCCTGATCCTGGACGAACCGCTGGCCGGGCTGGACGCCGCGAGCCAGCGCGGCCTGGTCACGCTGCTCGCCGAGCTGCGCCGGACCACCGGGCTGACGGTCGTCGTCATCTCGCACGACTTCGCCGGACTCGATGAGCTGTGCCCGCGCATCCTGCGGCTGCACCGCGGCGAACTCGCCGAAGCGCCCATCACCGCGGGAGGACGATCATGACCGCTCCAGCCGCCCAGCGCCGGTCGATGGTGCTGCTGCGTCCCATACCGGGCACGTCGCCGGTTCACGAACTGTGGGCCGGCACCAAACTCATCGTGGTCGCGCTGATCGGCGCCGTCCTGACGATCTACCCCGGGTGGATACCGATCGGCCTGGTCGCGCTGCTGGTGATGGTGACGGTGTGGCTGGCGCGCATCCCGCGCGGCGTGCTGCCGTCGGTGCCGCGCCTGGTGTGGGTGCTGCTGTTGCTCGGCGGTGGGACGGCGGCCCTGGCCGGGGGCGAGCCGTTCATCGACATCGCGTCGTTGCACCTGGGACTGGGTGGCCTGCTGAAATTCCTGCAGATCACCGCGCTGTCCATCGTGCTGCTGGGTCTGGGTGGTCTGGTCTCCTGGACCACCAACGTCGCCGAAATCGCCCCGGCGGTGGCCACTTTGGGCCGTCCGCTGAAGTGGTTGCGGATCCCGGTCGACGAGTGGGCCGTCACGTTGGCCTTGGCGCTGCGGGCGTTCCCGATGCTGATCGACGAATACCGCGTGCTGTTCGCGGCGCGTCGGTTGCGTCCCCGTGCGCAGCCGGAGACCCGCCGCGAGCGCAGCCGGCAGCGTCGCGTCGAGATCGTCGACCTGCTGGCGGCCGCGGTGACAGTGGCGCTGCGCCGCGGCGACGAGATGGGCGATGCCATCACCGCCCGTGGTGGAGTGGGCCAGATCGTCGCGAGTCCGGCACGGCCCGGACTGTCCGATGCGGTGGCGCTGCTGATGGTGGTCGCGATGTGTGCGCTGTCGGTGTACGTCGAGGTGTGGACCCCGCTGGCCACCAGCAAGCTTTAGCGCTCGGCTGCGGCGTTGGCCGCCTTCTGCGCGTCGGCCAAGGTCGATGCGACCGGGGCGCGGCCCAGGAACATCTCGTCGAAAAGCGGTCTGATGGCCAGGAATCCGGCCGGGAAGCCCGCGCCGCCGGGGGCCGGGATGCGCGGGCCGTTCAGGACCTGAAAAAAGGGCAGAACGTCAATCCCGCGCCGCGCCCAGTAGTCGAAGTAGACCCGTTGGGCCGCCAGCACGGCGGGCACCGCGGCGCCGCTCGTGCCCAGGAATGCGTTCCCGTCGGCGCTGCCCATCCAGGCCAGCACCGCACGCACCGCGTCGGGATGACGGGTGGCCGAATTGGCCGCGGCGGCAATCCCGTTGGTGACGCTGACGCGGCCGGCCGGTCCGCTGGGCAGCATCGCCACACCCCAGCGGAACGGCGCCTGATCGGCGATGGCGGCCAGGTTGTAGGTGCCCGACTGGAACAGTGCCATCCGGCCCTGCAGGAACTGGTTGCGGGAGAAGTCGCCGTTGCCGTTGGTGTCGGCGGCCGAGGGGGAGACGTGGTCGGTGTTGATCAGGTTGACCAGATACTCGAATGCCTGTCGCGCGCCGGGATTGTCGAAGGCGAAGCGGTCCCCGTCGCTGAAAGTGCCACCGGCCGAGCCGATGTAGTTGAGGTAGATGCCCTGCAGGTCGTTGGCCGCGTTGTAGCCCCACTGCCGTATCTGCCCGGCGTCGAATCCCGGTGCCCCGGCCTGGTTTCCGTGCCGGTCCAGAGTGAGCCGGGCCAGCAGCGGACGCAGGGTGTCATCGGCGTCGGGGGACCAGTGCAGCGCGTCCAGTTCGGCTGGGTCGATTCCGGCGGTCGCCAGCAGGTCGGCGTTGTAGTACACCGCGATGCCGCCGTCCGTCAGCTGCGGCACCGCCCACACCTTGTTGCCGCGGGTGAATTGCTGCGTCACCGAGGCATCCCACGCGTCGGCGGCGCCGGGGCCCAACAGCTGTCCGATGTCCAGCAGCCGATCGGTGTCGGCGTAGCCGGCCAGGTACGCGTTGGACAGCCAGAAGATGTCGTCGGCACCACCGCCCGCGACATCGGTGCGCAGCGAATCGAAATACGACGCATAGGCGACGACGTCGACCCGGACCTCGATGTCCGGGTGCCGGCGCGTGAACTCGGCGAATGACGACCGGTACGCGGCGGCGACCTGCGCGTCCCACAGCCGCACGGTGACAACGATTTTCCCGGTGTCCGGCGTCCGGCCCATGAGCACGGCGGCCACCAGCAGCACCGCCATGGCGGCAGCCAGGGCGGTGACGAACCGGGTCGAGAACCTCATTTCAAGCCGGTGACGACGATGGAGCGCACGATGTGCCGGCCCAGCACACTGAACAGCAGGATGAGCGGCACGATCGCGACGGTCGTCGCGGCGAGCACCACGGTCCACTGCGCGTCGAACTGCGACTGCAGCCCGGCAGTGGCGACGGTCAGCACTCGCCACGACGAGCCGCTGGTGATCACCAGCGGCCACATGAAGCTGTTCCACTGCGAGACAACGGTGATCAGCCCCAGCGTCACGAGGATCGACCGGCTGGCCGGCAGCACCACGTGCACGATGACATCCAGCGTGCCGGCGCCGTCGATGCGGGCGGCGCGGATCAGGTCGGCCGGGATGGACCGGAAGTACTCGCGCAGCAGGAAAATCGCATAGGGCGAGCCGAACATGAACGGCAGCACCAACGCCCAGAACGTATTACGCAGCCCGGCCTCGGCCATCATCAGATACAGCGGCACGACGGTCACCGTCGCCGGCACCATCAGCGTTGCCAGGTACAGCCAGAACAGGGTGTCCCGGCCCGGGAATTCGAGCCGGGCGAAGGCGTAGGCGGCCGTCACCGAAAAGGCCAACTGGCCCAACAGGATCACCGCGGTCATCAGGGCGGTCACCAGCGCGGCCCGACCGAAGCCGGCGTCGCTCAGGGCCGTGTAGTTGGCCAATGTCGGCGGGCTCGGCAGCGACAGCGGCGACTCGGTGTTGAACTGCCGGGCCGAGGTGAACGAGGTCAGCAGACCCAGGCCGAACGGCACCAGGGTGATCGCGGCGCCGGCCACCAGGACCAGGTAGATCAGGGCGTTACGTGAGGTCATAGCTGACCCGTCGGCGGAAGTAGATGTGCTGCACCAACGTGATGCCGAGCAGCAGGACGAACAGGACCAGCGCCATCACCGCGGCGCGGCCCACCGCCGCCGAGCCGAACGCCTCGGCATAGATGCGGTGCGCGATGAGATCGGTGCGGCCGTCCGGTCCGCCGCCGGTCAGCGCGTACACGGTGTCGAAAACCTGTGCCGCACTCACAATTCCCGTCACCAGGACGAAGAACAGCGTTGGCCGCAGCATCGGCAGGGTGATGCGGCGGAATCGTTGCCACGCCGTCGCTCCGTCGATCCGGGCGGCGTCGTGAACATCAGTGGGGATAGCCAGGATTCCCGCGAGGAAGAACAGCGTCACGTAGCCGACGTTGGTCCACACGGTCACCGCCGAAACCAGCGGCAGCGCCAGCGTCGGGTCCGTCAGCCATTCGATGCGGTGCCCGAGCACGGTGCTGACCGCGCCGTCGGTGGGGCTGAGAATCCAGCGCCACAACACCGCGATCGCCAGCGGCGAGCAGATCCACGGCAGGACATACAGCGTCCGGAAGAACCCGGTGCCCGGCAGCCCGCGGGCCAGCAGCATGGCCGCCCCCAGACCCAGCACTGTTTGAACGGGCACGACCAGCGCGATGAAGCCGAAGGTCACTGCCATCGAGCGGCCGAACGTCGGATCGGTCAGCACGGCCTGCCAGTTGTCGAGCCCGACAAATCGGATGGGTCCCAAGAGGTCCCACCGCTGCAGGCTCAGCCAGCCGACCACCAGCATGGGCAGCAGCAGAAACATGACCACGCCGAACAGGCTGGGGGCGAGCAGCGCGTACCCGGTCAGGGTGTCCCGGAACCTGCGGCGTGCCACCGGATCATTAAAGCCGGTCCTGCCATTACGGTGTAGCCGTGACTGCGCTGCGACGGGTTGACGCCGACTTCCTGGCCCTGCCGCGCCATTTGCTGGCCGAGGCCGCGGTGTCGGCCGCGCTGGCTGCTGGTGCGAGCTACGCCGACCTCCGGGTTCACCGGATCACCACCGAGCACATCCAGCTGCGCGACGGCGAGCTGGAGACCTCGGTGGTGACCCGCGAGATCGGGCTCGCGGTGCGGGTGATCGTGGACGGCACCTGGGGTTTCGCCTCGCATGCCGAGCTGAAACCTGAGGTCGCGGCCGAGACCGCGCGCCGCGCGGTGCAGGTCGCGGTGGCCTTGGCGCCGCTGAACGCCGAACGCATCGAGTTGGCACCGGAACCGGTGTACGCCGATGTGTCGTGGGTGTCGCCGTACGGTGTCGACCCGTTCGAGGTGACCGCTGCCGACAAGATCGCGCTGCTGGGCGAGTACTCGGGCCGGTTGCTCGCGGCCGACGGAGTGGATCACGTGTCAGCGGGGCTGCAGGCAGTCAAGGAGCAGGTGTTCTACGCCGATGTGTTCGGCTCGTCGATCACCCAGCAGCGGGTGCGGGTGCAGCCGATGCTCGAAGCCGTCGCCGTGGACAGCGCCGCCGGATCGTTCGAGAGCATGCGCACCCTGGCGCCGCCGACCGCCCGCGGCTGGGAAGCCGTCGCCGGCGACGAGGTGTGGGACTGGACAACCGAATTGGCCGAGCTGCCGACGCTGTTGGCCGAGAAGGTCAAGGCGCCGAGTGTGACAGCCGGTCCGACCGACCTGGTGATCGACCCGACGAACCTGTGGCTGACCATCCACGAATCCATCGGCCACGCCACCGAATACGACCGCGCCATCGGTTATGAAGCGGCCTACGCCGGAACGTCGTTCGCCACCCCGGACAAGCTGGGCACCATGCAGTACGGGTCGCCGATCATGAACGTCACCGCCGACCGCACCGTCGAACACGGGCTGGCCACCATCGGATTCGACGACGAAGGCGTCCGCGCGCAGAGTTGGGACCTGGTGCGCGACGGCGTCTTCGTCGGCTACCAGTTGGACCGGGTGTTCGCGCCGAAACTGGGTGTGGCCCGGTCCAACGGCTGCTCCTACGCGGACTCGCCGCATCACGTGCCGATCCAGCGGATGGCCAATGTCTCGCTACAGCCCGGGCTCGACGATCTGAGCACCGACGACCTGATCGGCCGGGTCGAGAACGGCATCTACATCGTCGGCGACAAGTCGTGGTCAATTGACATGCAGCGGTACAACTTCCAGTTCACCGGTCAGCGCTTCTTCAAGATTCGCGACGGCAAGCTGGACGGGCAGGTGCGCGACGTCGCCTACCAGGCCACCACCACCGATTTCTGGGGTTCGATGGAAGCCGTTGGCGGAGAATCGACCTGGCGCCTCGGCGGGGCGTTCAACTGCGGCAAGGCGCAGCCCGGCCAGGTGGCCGCCGTCAGCCACGGCTGCCCGTCCGCCCTGTTCCGGGGAATCAATGTGCTCAACACGCGAACTGAATCGGGGCGTTGATGATCAGTGCACCGCAGGTTGTCGACCTGGTGCTGGCCGAGGCCACCCGCCGGGGTCGAGCCGACGAGACCATCGTCCTGGTGACCGACCGATCCACCGCGTCGCTGCGCTGGGCCCGCAACACCATGACCACCAACGGCGAGTCGGTCAGCCGGGATACCACCGTCATTTCGATTGTCCGGCAAGGGGATAAGGCCCGGGTCGGCGCGGTGAAGTCCAGCGAGGTCGATCCGGCGACCATCGCCGGTCTGGTGGCGGCGTCGCAGGATGCCGCACAGGCGGCGCCGGAGGCCCGTGACAGCGCGCCGGCGCTGGCCGGTCAGGAGGTGTACGACGACTGGGAGGCGCCGTCGCCGCTGACCGGCGCCTCGGTGTTCGGGAACGTGGGTGCGCGTCTCGTCGACGGCTTCCACCGCAGTGACGCGCTGTACGGGTTCGCCCGTCATGAGCTCGACACCACCTATCTGGCCACCTCGGGCGGTATCCGGCGGCGGTTCACGCAGCCGACGGGCTCGGTGGAGGTCAACGCCAAGCGGGACGGCGCCAGCGCCTGGGCCGGGGTCAGCACCGCCGATTTCGTCGATGTGCCAATCGATTCCATGCTCGACGACCTGTGCCTGCGGCTGGGTTGGGCGTCGAAGACCGTGGAGTTGCCGGCCGGCCGGTACGAGACGCTGATGCCGCCGTCGACCGTTGCGGACATGATGATCTACCTCGGCTGGAGCATGGACGGCCGCGGCGCCCAGGAGGGGCGCACCGCGCTGTCGGCGCCGGGCGGCACCCGGGTGGGGGAGAAGCTCACCGATCTCGGCCTGACGCTGTACTCGGATCCTGTTGCGCCCGGACTGGAATGCCTTCCGTTCGTGGCGGCGTCGAGTTCATCGGAGCGGGTGTCGGTGTTCGACAACGGCCTGGACATCGGTCGCGTCGACTGGATTCGCGACGGCGTGGTGAACGCGCTGGCCTATCCACGCTCTGCCGCAGCGGAATTCGACGCACCGGTGGCGGTGCCCGCCGACAACCTGCTCATGACCGGCGGCACCGTGAGCCTGGCCGAGATGATCGGCAGCACTGAGCGCGGCCTGCTGCTGACCACGCTGTGGTACATGCGCGAGGTCGACCCGACAGTGTTGCTGCTGACGGGCCTGACGCGCGACGGCGTCTACCTCATCGAGGACGGCGAGGTGACAGGCGCGGTCAACAACTTCCGGTTCAACGAGAGCCCGCTGGACCTGCTGCGCCGCGCCACCGAGGCCGGCGTCAGCGAGACCACGCTGCCCCGCGAATGGGGCGACTGGGCCACCCGCGCCCAGATGCCGTCGCTGCGGATTCCGGACTTCCACATGTCATCGGTCAGTCAGGCGCAATAACTTTCAGCGCCGCGGCGACGTCCTCGTCACTGGTCGCCCAGGAGCAGACGAACCGGACGATGGGTCGCAGCGGATCTGGAGCGTGGACGGCGAACTGTTCCCGGACGCGCGCCGTGGTTGCGGCGTCGAGGATGACGAACACTTCGTTGGCCTCGGTCGGTGCGGCCAGTTGCAGGCCCGCCTCCGCCACCCCGGCGCTCAAGGTCGCGGCCATGCGGTTGGCGTGGGCCGCGCTGTGCAACCAGAGGTCGTCGCGCAGCATCGCCTCGAACTGGGCCGAGATGAAGCGGTGCTTGCTGGCGAGGTGACCGATCTGCTTCTGGACGAACCGAATTCCGGGGAACTGTTCGGGTCGGCGCACGAGCACGGCGTCGCCGAACAGCATGCCGTTCTTGGTGCCGCCGACGGTGACGATGTCGGCGTCCCCGATGGCGTCGCGCGGATGGACGTCCAGCGCGGCAATGGCATTGGCGATGCGCGAGCCGTCCACGTGGACCAGTAGGTCGTGCCGGTGGGCGTAGTCGATGAAGTCCGCCAGCGCGGTGGGTGACCAGACGCGGCCGTTCTCGGTGGACTGGGTGATGGTGACGATGCGCGGCTGGGAGTGGTGCACCGGCCCGCGGCGGGCGATGTGCCGATCGAGTTCCTGCGGCGCGATCAGCCCGTCATCGCTGGGCAGGGGAGTCAGCTGCGCGCCGGACAGTCGCACGGGTCCGCCGGCTTCGTCGAGCAACGAGTGCGCGATGTCGCTGCACAGAATCTCCTGCCACGGCTGTACGGCGGAGGCCAGCGCGATGACGTTGGCCGCGGTACCCGTCAGCGCGAACAGCACGTCGGCGTCGGGGGCCTCGAAGGCTGCTCTGAGGGCCTGCGCTGCACGTTCTGTGCTGGGGTCGGTGCCGTACGAGCTCACCGAGCCCCGGTTGGCGTCGATGATGGCCTCGATCACCCGCGGGTGAGCACCAGCAGCGTTGTCGGAGGCGAATGCGGCTGAGACGGTCGAACCCATGCGTCGATGGTCTCATCGCGGCCATAATCCACAGCGTGGAGGATCTACTGACGGCCCTGATCGCATTGTCGCCACCCGCTGATCGCCGGCTCAATGCGGTGATGCGGCAGACGTGTGCCGAGACTTTGGGCCTGGCGGCATTGCCCTATGAAGAGGTGTTCGGGCCGGTGTCCGACGCCGAGCCGCTGGTGGCTGACTTCGCCGAGCAGTTCAGCACCGATGTGTCGGTGGTTTCTGTGGCCCAGCGCGGACAGCTCACTGCAGCGCTGGGCGCCAATAGTTTTCGCATCGTGGCGCTGATGTTCGTTGCCGATTTCGTGCCGCGGGTGCGGGCCGGATTCGCCGCTTTGGGGCTGCCGCCGGTAGCCGACCCCGACGGCTGGGACCACGCCACTGACCCGGTAGACCTGCTGCTGAACCGGTTCGCCAGCTCGGTCGGGGCGCGACGCGAGCTCGATCCGGTGATGACCGAGGTGGTGCGGCTGCGCGGCGCGGCCGCCCACAACTGTCGGCTGTGTAAGTCACTGCGCGAGGGCACTGCGCTGGACGCCGGCGGCAACGAGTCCCTGTACTCCGAGATCGAACTGTACGAGTCGTCAACGCTGCTCGACGAGCGGCAGAAGGCGGCGCTGCGCTATGTCGACGCCCTGGTCTGGACGCCGTCGCGGATTCCGGCCGAGGTGGCCGCTGGCGTGCGGGCGCACTTCTCTGACGCCGAGGCCACCGAGATCACGCTCGACGTCATGCGCAACGCCATCAACAAGATCGCCGTGGCGCTCGGTGGCGACGCACCCCGGGTCTCCGAAGGCACCGAGCGGTATCTGCTGGGAGCTGACGGTCAGCCGGTGTTCTCCTGAGGCGGTGCCTCTAGACCGCTGACCGCTTTCGCGGTGCACGCCGGGGGAGGTGCGCTGCGACGAGTTCGCTGATGTGCTGGGAGACCAAGTCCAACGGGGTCGTTGACTGCGCGGCGCGTGCCATCACCACTGCGCCTTCCATCGCGGCGACAATCGTGGTTGACAGCGATTGCGCGACTTGGGGTTTGATGCCCTCTTCGGTAAGTCGCGAGGCGATCAGTTGGGCCCAGTCCTCAAAGACCTCGGCGGCGGCGTCGGCCGCCTCGGGTGCTTCGTCCCGGCTCGTCGCCGCAGCGACGATCGCGCACCCGCCCTCGAAATTCGTCTCGATGAGATGCTCGGCCCAAATCTTGGCGAAGGCCGCGACCGGATCGGGCTCCGACAGATTGTCGCGCAATATCGCCGCCAGCTCATCGCCCGCCGAACGCGTTGCGGCAGCGACGAGTTCGGCCTTGCCGCCCGGAAAGTTGACGTAGATCGAGCGTCGGGTGATGCCGCTGCGGTCGACGATGCCGGCGATGCCCGTCCCTGCGACGCCGTGGCACCGCATCAGCGACGCTGTCGCTGCGATGAGACGTTCGCGGACCCGCACGTCTTGAAATATACCATTCGGTGTACTACGGTCGTCGTCGGTATACCGATCGATATACTTCGACCGCGCGCCCGATGAGTTCGCTTGCCTCCGAACATCTGATGGCCGACGAGAGGACCAGTCCGTGACCGCGTTGCACGACCCGTTGACCCTGCCCTGCGGTCTGGTGCTGCCGAACCGAATCATGAAGGCCGCCTTGAGCGAAGCGCTCGGCACCAAGCGCAACGCGCCCGATGAGCGTCTCGAACGGCTGTACACCGCGTGGGGCAGTGGCGGCTACGGCCTGATCGTCACCGGCAACGTGATGGTCGACCGCACGCAGCTGGGCGAACCGGGCAACGTCGTCATCGAGGACGAGCGCGACCTCGACGCGCTGTCGCGCTGGGCCAAGACGACCAAGGATGCCGGCGTCCCCATCTTCGTGCAGATCAATCATCCTGGGCGGCAATCTAATCCGCTCGCACTCGGACATGTTCCCGTTGCGCCCAGTGCGGTTCCCCTCAACTTTCCCGGTGCGGCAACCCCGCGTGAGCTGACGTCCGGCGAGATCGAGGACATCATCGACCGTTTCGCGACGACCGCTGCGGTCTGTGAGACAGCAGGTTTCGACGGCGTCGAGATTCATGGCGCGCATGGCTACCTCGTCGCGCAGTTCCTGTCGCCGCTGTCGAATCAGCGCAACGATGAGTGGGGCGGTGACCCGCAACGACGGATGCGCTTCCTGGTCGAGATCATCCGTCGCATCCGCAGCCGGGTCTCGCCGAGTTTTGCCGTTGCGCTCAAACTCAATTCAGCGGACTTCCAGCGTGGCGGATTCAGCGAAGACGAGTCCCGCGGCGTGCTGGCGGCGGTCGCCTCGGAAGGACTGGACCTCATCGAGATCAGTGGCGGGAGCTACGAACAACCCGCCATGATGGGCGCTGCCGCGGAGAGCACCCGGGCCCGCGAGGCCTATTTCCTCGAGTACGCCCGCACTGTGCGCGAGTTGATTGGTGATGTGCCGCTGGCCGTTACCGGTGGATTCCGGTCGCGCTCCGCGATGCACGATGCCGTGTCCAACGGCGAATGCGACGTCATCGGTCTCGGCCGGCCTACCGCAACCACGACCGATGCTGCCCAACAAATCCTGGCTGGTCACACGGAAGCTCTTACCTCGCACACCATTCGGTACGGCATGCCGCCCGTGGTCGGGCGGGTCGTCGATCTCAAGTCGATGGACGGGCTGCTGGATCTCAATTGGCACACCGATCAGCTACATCGCCTCGGTGCCGGTCTGCAGCCCGACGTCAAGCGTGGCCGTATCGCGACCACCGTGGCGATGGTGCGGCGTAACGGGCGCGCGTCCTTCGGGCGCAAACGCGGAGCCTGACGGCCGGTCTCGCGGTGACGCTGTGCGCGCGTCAGCCCTTGAAGTAGACGATCTGATGGGTGCTGGCCAGCAGCGCACCGTCGCGGGTCCACACGTGGGCGCTCTGGTCGAAGTAGCCGTCCGAGAAGCGGTTTGCGTGGGCGCTGCCCAGGACGTAGTCACCGCCGATGTTCTCGAGCTCGTGTCCGTTGGCGTGGAAGTACGTGGTCAGCGAGATGGTGCCGGCCGGGAAGAAGCCGCCGCGCCGCAGGAAAACCCGGGGATAGAAGATGTCGGACATCGCGGCGAGCGCGGCGAAGTCGAGGCCCCGTTGGTTCGCGTCCCGCACCCATAGTGTCGTCCTCGACGACTCACTGGGCTGGGCATCCTCTGCCGGAAAAGGGTTTTCGACGAAGCGCATGTCGTACTGGCTGACCCACGGCAGGGGCGGGCCGCTGACGGCGAGTCCCTCGGGTCCCGGCACGCTCGGCATCCGCGACTCGTCGTCCGACCACGTGTCGCGACGGACGCCGAAGACCATGGTGGCCGTGGTCTTGATGTCGCCGTCTTGGCTGAGTTCGGCGATCCAGTGCTGGTTGGTCCGGTTGGTGCGGGCGGGCTTCAGTGCGATGTCGAACTCGCCGTCGGCGATCGGTGCCGCGTAGTTGACGGTGAGGGCCAACGGTTCACCGATGCGATCGGGCCGCAGCTCGACCGCATGCAACAGTGTCGCGGCCGTGACCCCGCCGAACGGGCCGACCATGTTCGCCCAGTCCGGCTGGGTGCTGCCGCGCATGCGGGTGTCATCGATGGGCTGCAAATCCAGGGCTTGGTCGAGCGAGTGAGAACTGGTCACGCTCAACATGATGCCTTGTGCTGGTTGGGCGCTCTCAGTGTGTTGCGGCGCGGCTGGATACCTTGCCGGCGGCGTCGGCGCGGAAGAGCGCGTCGTTGTAGTGGCAGCCCGCCGGAATCCATCCGAAGGTCTTCTCTTCGGCGAACTTGTAGTACAGGACCCTGCGCCCGGCATCCGGCGCGGTCGGCGGGGGAGTGCTGTGCATGATGTCGCCGTAATGCAGGGTGAGATCGCCGGGTTCGGTGTCGAGCTTGACGACGGGGAGGTCGCCCTCGTGCCCCCACTGGAGCCAGTGCTTGGTGTAGCGGTGCGACCCGGCCAGCACCATCAGCTGGCCGTTGGCCGCGTTGGCGTGATCGAGCTGGATGCCCGCCTGGATGAGTGGGCACATGACGGGGTGCCCGCCGATGCCGTCGTCGACGTGCCAGCCCAGATCGCCGTCACCCTTGACCACATCGGAGTTCTTGATGAAAACCATTGGGCCGTCGAGCCGGTCGTCGCAGACCCGGAGTTCGGGACCCGCCAGCTGGGCGTACGCGGTGGTTCGCGGTTCTGTGCACAGCCCTTGCAGGACGTCCGAGTAGCGGCCCAGATAGTTGATGCGCGTGACGATTTCGGATCCGCTGGAGTTCAGCGACCACCACGAAAACGGGTCGCCCGGCGTACTCATGGCTCGGACGTTCTCGACTTCCGCGCCCCAGGCGGCGATCTCGTCGGGGCTGTAGACGCCGCGGATGTGTAGGTAGCCGGCGACGTTGAAGAAGTGGCGCAGGTCTTCGACGTCGTCGTCCGCGGTGAAGGTTTGGTTCAGATCGAGCGGCCGGCCGTCACGGTCGATGAGACTGTCCCGCACCGCGGCGGTGTAGATCGGGGTACCGCTCAGCAGGGTCTGGATGGCGGGTTCCCAGCGCTGCCAGTCCTGCAGCGTGCCGCGCACCAGACGCGCCCGGCCGGTGCGGACGGCGCCGGATGCTGACAGCAGTCGGTGCAGGAAGGCCGAGAACGTGGTCTCGTCGAGCTCGATCAGGGTGGGGGCGTTGGTGTCGCCTGCGCTGGTTTCCACTCCCGTTGGCGTCGCGCGCCAGGTGTAGGTCGTGCCGTCCGGGAGCTGGAAGGTGAGCGGCGGGACACCGGCGAGGTCGTCGACGACGAGGGCGCCGTGCCGTGCGTTGAGAGCGGGCAGATCGCGGGTGTGGAACGCGCCGAACGAATGCTGCGGAAACGACGCTGCGATGGCGTCGACCCACGGAAGACCAGTGCCCAACTCATCGGTCGCCATTGTGTCCCTTCCCTCTGACGTCGATTATCAGCCCGTGGAGCGTCGCCCCGCGGCGACATGCGACCATGGTGGCCGCGATCTTCGCGACGGGGCGGTAGCTCAGTTGGTTAGAGCCGGGGACTCATAATCCCTTGGTCGCGGGTTCGAGCCCCGCCCGCCCTACTCAAAGGCTGTATGACGTCGGCTGATGGTTGACGTTTGCCTTCGGGTGATGCACGACAGTGGTTCGGCTGGCGCTTTACACCTGCGTCGGTTGATCCTTGACACTCCCGAGATGAGGGAGCCCAGGGGGGTCGTTCCGCAAGCGGCCCAGCAGTGCGATCAGGCACGTAATAGTCACTGCGGCAATGGCTATCGCGAAGGTGATGGAAGCGGTGCGCAGGGCCGGTGTTGGGCAGCAAGGCCTTCACCGACGACAGGCAAGTGCTCAATTGCAGGCGCTACCCCGTGTCGACGTCGGTCGGGGTTGTGTTGTGTGGACCGTTGACGTAGGCAATCAGGTTGTCGGGTGCATAAACCGGCCTCTGGTTGTGCAGGTCGACTGCCGTTGAGGCGATGGATTCCCGGTCGGGATCAGTGCAGCCGATCGGTCGAATGTATGGCGGGATCAGCCGGTAGAAGCCGGTGCGCGAGTTGTTGGGTAGCTGTTGTGGGTCCGGGTGTACGGAGGTGCGGACGGCCATGGTGGTGGTCAGATCTGGTGGTGGGACGTCGGCGGATTCGCGATAGCCGAAGGCTTCCGGGTCGAAGGCGAGGCCGTATTCCTGTGCGTGCCGCACCATCCACGGCAGCGTGATGTCGCTGAGGCCAGGCGGGTTGTAGCCGCCGCCGACGTCGCAGTGCACGCCAGCGAACCACACTTGCTCGACGCGTTGGGTAGCGGGTGCGTTCGTCGCCTGTTTCCAGACGGCGGGCCGGAATGGCCCGCGTTTCTCGTCGATGGCCAGCGCCTGGAATGCGCCATCAACTTTGGTGCTCAGGTCGGTGTCATGGAACTGGAAGCGCAGGTTGAATAGGTTGACCAGACGCAGCCCGTTGAGCGGGATGCCGTGTGCGCCGACGGTGTCCCAGACACCGATAAAGCGGATATCTGGCTCGTAGGAGTAGGAACTTCGGAAGAGGGCCGCCTCGACGCTGCGGGGATGGGTGGTGTCGCTGCGACTGCGGTAAAACGCGTAGGCCTCGTCGACTTTGTCGGCGCACTCGCGGCGCAGGATTCCGCAGTTGCGCACCAACCCGGCGGTGCTGCGTGCGGTGAACGCGCCGCGGCTGAAGCCGAAGAAGAACAGTTCGTCATCGGGTTCGTAGTTCTCCACGAGGAAGCGATAGGTGTCTCGGACATCGCGGGCCAGCCCAAAACCGAAGGCGCCGCCGCGGATGCGTTCGAACCGGCTGGTCCCTACGCCGCGATGATAGAAGATGCGCTGTTCGCGGCCTTTCGGGTCGTTGGGGACGACCGCCAACGCGAGTTTGGTGACATTCGTCGGTGTCGATATGCCACCGCTGAGCTGGTCGGGGGTGTTCCAGGTGCCGTCGCAGCACACCACCAGGCGCTTGAACATCGCGGCTCCTTCCTTAGGGGGATAAGAAGGCCAACTGGATCAGCCTGCGGCGCGAAGCTGTAAGCGCTTTCACGGTCAGCAAAACGACGTGATCACAGACCTCACGCGGCGATGCGAGCAGATGCCGCGGCGCACAGGGCATTGACGTGACCGACTGCGTGCGCGATGTGGTTCACGCCGGGGACCGCGTCGGTGGTGTCGTAGGTGATGTGTGGTGCGGTGTTGGCGGAGACGAACTGCAATGCCACGACGGCTGCTTCGATGGCGTCAACTACGGTGACACCCTGTACGCGGTCTGCTGGCAGCAAAGCGATACCCGGAGTGCTCATCAATTGCCCGGCTTGCGCTGCGAAGGCGCCCAGCGCTGCGAGTCCGCCGAGCCCACCGAGCGGGCCCAACAAGCCCATGAGCAGTTGCACAACGCCTTTGGCGATCGCCTGAATCATCGGCAACGGTGTCGGTGACAGCCCGATGTCCACGCCCATGTCGTAGAACGTGCGGATGATTCGGCCGGCGCCGTTGAGCGGTGTAGCCGTATAGAGGTCGATTCCGGTGGCGCCGTTGGCGGGTCCGTTGGCCTCATACCACCAGCGCGGATCGGGATGGTCCACCCGAACTGAGCTGATACCGGCGCCACCAGGATCGGGTGCGCCGCCACCGGTTACGCCAGCCGGCCGCATCGGATCGCCGAAGCTGAAACCCCCAACAAAATCATCGAATCGGCTCTCCAATTGACCGCCCGGCAGCAGCTCGATGTAGATTTCGCTGGCGCACTGGGCACCCTGGCTGTAGCCGCCGAGGCCGAATGTTTGGCGCGGGTGGTCGTTGATCCAATCCACCGCCCATTTCTTGCCCTTCGCGACGCTCTGCCGGTAGCTCGGCGCGTTCGGGTCGGGACTGTTGACCGGGCCGAATGACCAGGGTGCCTGTACCGCGACCTCGTAAACCAGTTCAGGGTTGGCGTTTTGGATCACCCACGAGCTGTAGCCGGTGCCCGGAGCCGCCCAGGTGCCCGAGCAGGTCAGCCACGCGTGACGGACCCGGCGGACCCCGCGGATGTCGGCGAGCAAATCCCCGAAGTCAGTCACTATCTGGGAGCTTTCTTCGCGGCCGGTTGCTTCTTCGCCGCTGCCTTGGCCGGCCGCCTTCTCGCGGCCTTCACCGCCGCGACTGCCTTCACGGGCCCACCGTTGCCGTTTGGCTTAAATGCGCTCGTGGGCAAGCCGTTGGCTTGGCGCCATTGGATCGCGAACTCCATCAATTCCATCAGCACATCGCCCGAATCACGAACGATGTGATCAGAAAACTCGTGCGTCCAGGCGATCTGCTCGTTGATGGGCACGATCTGCTCATAGGCATCGGTGTGACCGGGATGCACGCTGCCGTCGGGCATGGTGCGTTCCCACTTTTCACGCGCCTGATCCATGACGACCTGGTTGAAGTCGCGTGGCCAGCGTGAGTACGCCCATCGCCACGACTCCGGCAAACCGTTGCCTTCCACACCAGCGGTGGCGTTCTTGATGTCTTGGGCGTCGGCCATGCTGATCACTCCTGTTGTGGTGGGGATGGTGAGTAGGACCGCGCCCATGTCGCGGCAGTGGTTCCAGCGGGCGATGCGGTCTTCGATCCCGTTGGCTCGCCCTGTGTTTTCGTTGCGGCCGTTGACCGCAATAGATCCGCCCTCAATGTCCCCGCGGTCGGCGAAGTCGTTCATCGGCCGCTGGGTGGTCCAGTACCAGATGGCTCCGAGCAACGCGTAGCGGTCGGTTGCCAACTGATCGGGGTCATCGACGAAGAACGTCGGCGAGGGCACAAGCTGTTTGTCGAACGCCCAATGCGACACGCTGGCGTAGTTGGCTCGCCCGGTGACCTGGATTGGGCCGCGGCCTCTGAACCGGAAGCCATCCCCAGGCTGGGTGTTCCCGAGATCAGCGCGGCCCTCGTATCCGGCCTGGTCGGCCGTCGGACCCCACAGCTCGACCATGTACTTCAATCCGACCGATTCGTGGCCGACCTGGGCCATCCACATCACGACGCGGTCGACGGTGTTGCACTGGGACTGCTGCAGCGCGTCGGTCACCGAGGGCAGCAGCGCGCGGTACCGGTCGAACGACACCGTGCCACCCATCGCGCGCATCAGCGTGTCGGCGGCCTGGTCTGGCGGCGCTATCGGTGCAGCCTGCTTGACCCCGGTGTCGGCATAGGCGTAGCCCTTCGGCGGGATGAGCTTGGCCGCTTGATCGAAGGTGATCCAATAGCAAAATGGGGGGAAGCCGGGGTCGGCAATCCTTAATGCCCGCGCGGCCGGGTCGTCGTCGTAGCCCATGCATGCGACGTAGTGAAGGACCTCGCCGCCGTGGTAGCTGGGCGAAGGTGTGTTCTTCACGCCGATCGGATAGTTATCCGGCGGCGCGTCCCAATTCATCACGACGCCGTAGCCACCGTCGATCGACTGGACGACGTTGCTCCACAAGTCAGTTTTCTGCTGGTCGGTGGCCGGATAGTGGTCGATGTACTCCGACGTGTATCTGGCGTCCGGCACGATCACGTCGAGGACTCGCTCGATGAGGCCGACATAGTCCGTGCCGTTCACCGTGGTCCCGATCTGCTGAATCAGATCGTCCTCGCTGCGCATGATGCCGCGCGAATTCAGTACCACTTGGCACGACGCCGGCCCGCAGTCCCACGTCTGTTGCTGTGGCACGACGTCCGGGTCAAAAGGCAGAACTTTCTCTGTCATCTGTTATGCGCCCCCTTGAGCTAGGTCGCGTCCGCTGTCGGCGCCGATTCCGGTCAGCCGCGTTGCGCTGCCCGGTTCGCCAGTGTTAGCGCACATGTCTTTGGCGGAATTCCATATTGGAACGCTTCCAAACATTTGCTCCCCCTCCGACCAAGCGCCGGAGTAATAAGGAACAACGATACGAGTGTCGAGGGTGATTGGTGGAGCTTTCGCAGTCTTACCTGAGCGATTATCGGGCGCGCGATCTGCCTGTCGTCCGGTGCGCCGCTGCCACCGGACGATGCCGCTCTGACATCGATAAACGAACGTTCAGTCACAACGGAGTCGGCTCGTTCCTGTGACGGTTCGTGGCGCGATCCGCGTGACTAGTGATGCTGTAAGTGGCTGGTGTTTCCGATCTTGAAATAGTCGCACTAATTTCAGAATTCCTGGTCGGCGAAAACACCCGAGCTCAGTTTGCTCACGGCATACAATTGATTTTGCGTTCTCCCGACGCAAAACGGGGTGGAAACGCCGGTGGAGGCGAGCATGACCCAGCGCAACTTTATCGATTGCCGCGCAGTGCGGCGGCAGTCGCACTGTGGGGGACTGACGTGACCGCGCCTGGTCCTGGGACCGGGTGGTCGACCAATCCGGCACCGATACATGTGAGCTGGAAAGGTCTGTCCGCGCCGTGGCGGCAGGTAGTTCAGCAATATCGCGTCATGATGGTGTGTGATCTGCTGCGCCTCAATCTCACTGCGCAGGACCAGATCGATGAGCGTGTATTTCTTATCGGGGAATTGCTCGAGGATGCCGACATTGCCTCAAGGGAGAGAGTCCGGTTCTGGCGATGGTGGTGGGGCACAGAGATCGAGCGTGCGTGGGCACGACTTCACGAAGTAGGGCAACGGACTGTTGATCTGTTGCCGGAGGACGAGCTTCTGACGTGGGCCGCCTTCGCTATCGCTCGGGGAAGCGACTACCTCAAGTCCACTGACCCGCGGCTGCAGCGCCTCCACGGGTTAGTTGCTGAGGCTTCGAATCCTCCGGTAGCGAATCCGCCGCTCCCACTGCAACAGCCGGCTCCTCTGGCGCCACCAGCACTTGCTATGCGCTCGGCAATTGTCGAGGTGATGCGCGCGACGCAGAGGTGTTCTGACAAAAAGAGTCAAGAGGCACGGTACTTTCGCAATCGCCTGGTGATCGCCTCGCTTATGAGTTTCTTGTTTACGGTGGCAATCTTCTGCGTGCAGCTGAAGCTCGGGAATCCGGATTTACTGCCGGCGATTGCGGATTGGCATCACCGGGCTTGGGCGTTCCTGCTTGTGGTGATGATCTTCGGCAGTGTCGGAGCGTTGTTCACGACGATTCCAGCAATGGCCAAGATTCCGTTGAACTTCAGTCCGTTCAATTTTCCCTACCAGCAGGCGCTGCTGAAGATTCTGTTTGGTCCACTCGTGGCGGTGATTGGCATCGCGATCCTCAGCACAGGTGACCTACCAGTCAAAGCGCCAACGACGTTTCCGGCACTCGCACTGTTCGCCGTGTTCTTCGGCGCGGGACAGCACATCGTCACCCGATATGTCGACGAACGCGCGAAGGCCATCCTGGGCGGGACTGTGCCCGATGCGCAGAAACCGACGAGCTAGCAGTAGGAGTGGATACGAATTTGAGACAAATCCCGTTGGACATTGTGTGAGACGGCGTGCATCGTGGCTGGTCTGAGCGTCGACGTTGGACGTAGTGTTTGAGAAGCTAGATCACCGGAATGGCTGAGGACGCCGCCCAGCTTGGTGACGCAGAATCGACCTGTGCAGTTATCGGCGGTAGTGCGTAGAGCGAGTGTCCTCAACGCTGCTGACCCCGGCCGCATCCGGCTGCGCAGCGCGGCGGCAACTACCTGTTCGCTACTGGTCGCAATCGTGGCGATGCTGGTGTTCACCCACTCGGCGGGCCAGCCCATCACGGTCGCGATGCTCGGCGCGGTGGTCGCGATGCAGGCCTCCGCCGCGGTCAAAGACCGCGATCAGCGCAGTCGCAACGTCACCACGGTGCTGCTGTTCTTCCCGGCGATCGGCTCCATGGCATTGGCGGCATTCCTGGCGCCGCACGGCAAGATCGTCGACGTCGGCTTCATCGCCGTGCTCTTCGCCGCGGTCTGGGGGCGCCGGTACGGCCCGCGCGGAAACGCGCTGGGGATGGTTGCCTTCATCGCGTACTTCTTCGTCATGTTCCTCCGCACACCCGTGGACCACATTCCGGTGCTGGCCATCGCCGTCGCGGTGGGGCTCGCGGCGTCTCTGTTGGTGCACGTGGTGCTGTTTCCGGAGCGACCGCGCGTGGAGGCGCGCCGGCTGTTGTCGGCATTGCGGGCCGCGTCGCTCTCGACGCTGGATGTGGCCACCAAACGCGGTCAGGTCAGCGTCGACGTCGCGCGGCACCAACTCGACCTACTCGGTGAGACGGCGCTGCTCATCGATGACTGGCTGGATCGGCATGAGGCCGCAAAGTCGCTCAGCGTGACCAGCAGGGACTTGGCGCTGCGGGTGTTCGAGGCGCAGATCATGCTCGAGCAGGCGGCGTCGTTCCTGTGGTGGCTGGACGAGGACGAGCCATGGCCCGATGGTCTGGTTGATGCGGTTGCCGCGCTCCGGATCTGCCTGGACAACAACCCCACCGACGATCAGCTGCGGCAGGCCCGTCGTATGGGTACGACAGCGGCAGACAAGGCCGACCTGTCGACGTCAGCTGGGGTTGCCACCATCACCGCCTACCGGGCGATGCAGGCGCACTTGGCAATTCATCACATCACCACCAACGCCCGTGGCATCAGCGATGACGACATCGCTGCCGCAGTGGCCGACGGCGACGACGGTCAGGACGCACCGTCCGGCCTGAATCCCAGCACCAAAGCAGCGATTCAGGTCGCCGTGGCAACCAGTGCGGCAACGGTTTTGGGCAACATGGTCTCGCCCGATCGCGGGTATTGGGCGGTGCTGACGGCCTTCCTGGTGTTCACCGGCGTCACCACACGCGGTGAAATCCTCTCGCGCGCAGGACATCGCATCGTCGGCACGATCGTCGGAGTGGTAGCGGGCGTGCTGCTCGCCGCCGAGATCGGGCGGAATCCGGGACTGCAGATCGTCGTCCTGGTGGTCTGCGTGTTCTTCGCGTTCTATCTGGCGACCGTCGCCTACTTCTGGTTGACCTTCTTCGTGACGGTCCTGCTGGCGATGTTGTATGGGCTGCTCGGCAACTTCAGCGCTCAGGTACTCGAGGTACGGATCGCCGAAACAGCCGTGGGCAGCCTGGTGGGAATCGCGTCGGCGTACTTCATCTTCTCCACCAAAACCCGGGCCACGTTCGCCGAAAAGGTCAATGCCTACCTCGACGGGCTGGAGCAGGTGATCGACACCGCTGTCGCTGCGGTACTCACCGCTGACGCGGCCGACGCCCTCGTCGCCGATACCCGCCGGCTGGACAACGCGCTGAAGGAAGCCGTCACGGCCGGCAAACCGCTTCAGATGGGCCCGTTTTCGGAACTACGGCATGGGGTCCGGCGCCTGATGCTGGGGTTGCAGGTCGCCAATCGCTCCGCGCACGCTCTGGCTCGCACGGGGGTCGCGGCGTCACATATCGGTCCGGCTCCCGAGGGCGCCGACGAAGCTCTCCATCAGGCGGTGGCGCGCGCCGGCACCGCGGTGGCCGGGATCCGGACATTGATTGCCGGTGACGACGTCACCCCGACAGAAAAGCGCAGCGATGCAGTTCTTTTCGATGTCGGCCTGCCGGAGATGCGGCCAGGACCGGTGCGGGCGGCCATCCGCGCACTCAATGTCATCGACCGTGCCCTGACCGAGGTGACTGTTCGGGTGTGATGCCGGCGTGCAGGCGCTCGAAGATCAATTCGTAGAAAAGTGTCCCCTCGCGCGGGGCTGGGTGCTCCTACCTGTGTAAGGGGCCAACCAGGGCCCCGATCACATCGAAGGAGCACTTCATGATCGCCGATATCAACCCCCAGTCCGCACCGAAGTCGACGTCTGCGCGTAAGCACCGGCGACTGCTCGCCGCCGCCGGCGTTTCGGCGATGGCTGTCATGGCCGTGAGCCTGTCCGGTGTGGCCTCGGCGGCTACCCCAACAAAGACCAACTGCACTTTCAAGACCGCCAATGGGCACTATGTGACGGCAGTCAACAGCGGCGGGTTGACGGGACTCGGCCAACCGTCATTCGACGTAATGCACACGGATGCAGTGCGGGTCGGGACCTGGGAGACCTTTGCGCTCGTCGACGCCGGTGACGGAACCCACTACGGCATCCGAGCCTTTGATGGCCATTACCTCACTGCCGTCGGCGGTGGCGGACGGACCACCGACGTCATCCACTCCGACGCCACGCAGCTGCAGGCGTGGGAGAAGTTCACCGTCACGAAGCTTCCGTCGGCTCCCGGCGGCCAGGCCGTGTATTCGATCGGCACCATCGACGGGCACTTCCTCACCGCCGTGGGCGGTGGCGGACGGACCACCGACACCATCCATTCCGATGCGACGGTGGCCAACGGCTGGGAGCAGTTCCACATCCACTGCGGAAGCTGAGCGCACGCCGCGATATCAAGCGGCAAATAGCCGCAGGCCGCAGGTCAGACCTGCGGCCTGCGGTAACCCGTTGTCGCCCAACGCTATCGGCGGAGCCCCTCAGCAGTGAACCGCCAACACCCCTGCGGGTGTTGGCGGCCACCGCCGAGTGACATCAGGTAAAGGCTGCCCCGTAGGACGCCGCGCCGATCACGAAGGTGAACACCAGGTAGATCACGAGCACCACGGCGCCGGCGATCGCACCCCACGTCGCCCATTTCTTGGCCTCGTCAGCGGCTGCCTGCGCCGCCTGGGGCTGGCCCTGGGCCCACAGGCCCGAGACCTGAGTCGCCTTGACGATGGACACGATGCCGAACGGCAGGCAGCAGAAAATGGTGACGAGGATGCCCAGCACCAGGTTGTTGTTGGGCGGTCCGCCTGCGGGCGGGAGGCCGCCGGCCGGCGGCGGAGGGTAATTCCCTGGCGGTATCTCAGTCATTGCAGCCTTTCTCTGTTCTGGTCACTACTCGGTAGGAGACCCGTCTGTTGGACGCGGTCAGCATCGACCGTTTCGGGACGCTACGGCGCACCGATTGGAATCCGTTTGGGACGCCTACAGAGCAAGGACACAACAGAGACGCGGCTACCGATCCCAACTTGCGGCAGCTGGCTGCGGTTACCGGATGGATTGGACGACCGTCGTCAGTGCAGCCCACTCTTGATGGCCGCGGCCTGCTTCTGCGCGACGTCCTTGACGAAATCGGGCGGTGCGTCGGCGTCCTTGGGGCCGTCGAATTCCAGGGTGACGAATGCCTTGCCCTCGGTGAACAGCACGACGGTCACCGATTTGGAGCCGTCGGGCGAGTTCCCCGACACCGTGGTGCCGCCAGTGCCGGCCTCGATCGGCGCAGGTGCACCGCCGACGACATTGGTACCGAGCCCGGCTTTGGCCGCCTCGAGCGCGGCGGTGGCGGCGGCGGGGTCCGGCAGGATCAGGATGGTGTCGCCGACGACGTGGGTGCCGTCGGGGTTGCTGAATGCGGTCGCGACGCCGGGGTTACCGCTGGGGTTCTGCGTCGCTTCGCCCGCGGTGAACACCTCCGGCGCAACCAGATCGGTGCCCTTGATGAGCAACGCGGTGTAGTCGGTGGGCTGGGCCGGAGCAGCGCTGGTCGCCGACGTGCTGGAGCTGGACGACGACGATGCAGATTTCGAGGCGGCCGGCGGCGCGGAATCCTTGCTGCAACCGCTCATCGCTGCGACCAGCGCGATACTGGCCGCCACGGCGACCGTCATACGTGCCTTCATCGGATCGGTTTCCTTTCTCCGGGCCGTCAGTTCAACGGTCCGTCGGGCATCGGGGCGTTGCAGCGCTCGCGGAAGTCGGCCGCGGGCTGACGCACACCCTGGACCTCAGCCTTCACCTGCGGATTGGCATCCATGTATGCCGTGATCTCGGTGCGCATCTGATCCCGCGTCTTGCCCTTGAGGCCCGTGAAGAACGCGTTCACATCGGGGTGGCTGAACAGGTACGACGCGGTGCCTGCGTTCACCCCGGACATCACGTTGGCGAGGTCGGCGGCGGTGCAGTCCGGCGGATCAGCGATGGCCGTTGTGGCTGTGCCGATGAACGTCGCACCGGCGATCACACCGGCACCGATGATGTTGCGAATCTTCATGTGGGTTGCTCCTACAGGGTTGTTGGGTTTAGGGGTGATCAGCGACGCGGACCGATACCGCCACCGCCACCACCGCCATTGGGCGGGCGGATCGGGCGGATCGGGACATTGATGTCGATGCCCCAGCCGTCGTCGCAATACCAGGGGTCGGCGCAGTAGGACGGGTAGGCCGGCCCGGCGGACGGCGGAGTCGGCCCGCCGCCGCGGACGTCGCCCTGGGCGCACACGGTGGCGTATCCGGCACCGCTGCAGTCTGCCGATGCCGGCGCTGCGGCGCTGAGGCCGACAGGGACGAATGTGAGCGCCAGCCCCAGACTCAAGTAGCGCTGCTTCAGTCGCATGGTCTTCTTCTTCCGGACGGCTGGGTCCGCGGTGGTCGGCACTGCGCCGGTGCGCGGAACCGGTGTTGGCTCAGACTAATTGGATATGGCCAGGCTGGAGGGCCAGTTGGCAGTTATTGCTCTCGGATATTGACGATTGCTTCAGACAATTGGCGGGTGGTGTTAGCGTCCGGCGTAGGGGACAAGCAACCGGAGGCCGACATGGGTGAGAACAATCAGGACTGGACCAAACCGGCCGCCATGGCGATCCCGAAGGAGGGCTACTTCGAGGAGGTGCGGGGCCGCTACGGTCCGGTGTTCCCGAAGACCCCTGCCTGCTACGGCTTCTCGATCATCGCGAAGGTCAAGGAGGGGCGCGAAGAAGCGCTCCGGGCCTACGGCAAGACCATCGAGGAGACCATCAAGGCCAGCCCGGAGGCACTGGCGCCGCTGCGTCTGCACTACCTGCGGTGGAATCTGTTCGACGTCGGCTCAGGTCTGCATTTTCAGTACATGGGCATCTTCGACACCGACTTCGACAAGTACACCGAAGACGCGGTGGCGCTCTTCAGCGCGACCGGCGTCACGACAGCCTTCACCAATCTCGAAGGCTTCCCGGAGGATTGGCAGACCAATACCGACGCGTTCATCAAGTTCGTCCGCGACCACCAGCAGCCGAGTTTCCTGGAGTACGGCGAGTACCCCTATGTGACCGCGGACGAAATCAAGAAGGCGCTGCGGCTGAAGGCGGCGTTCTCGACGATGCTCGATCAAATGCAGTAATGCTCGAGTTCGACGACATCCAGCACATCCTGCTGACGCGAACTCCCGCCCTCACCGGGCGCTACGAGTTCCTGACGTTCGACACCCCCGAAGGTGGCCGGGCATGGCTGTCGGAACTGCGGGACAAGGTGCAGTCGGCGACCGCCGCCAAGGCCACGATGGGCGAGTCCGATCGCTGGGTCACCTTGGCGTTCACCTGGAATGGCCTGCGCGCGCTGGGGGTCCCGGAGGATTCGCTGGCGACCTTCCCCGATGCGTTCCGGGAGGGGATGGCGTCGCGAGCCAGCATTCTGGGGGACACCGGGACGGCAGCCCCGGAGCACTGGGTGGGCGGGCTGGCGGGCGACGATCTGCACGCCATCGCGATCCTGTTCTCCCGCAACGATGAACAGAACGCAAGGTCCATCGCGGCGCACGACGACCTGCTCGCACGGACCGACGGGGTGCGCAGCCTGTCGTACCTCGACCTCAATGCCACGCCGCCGTTCAACTACGCCCACGATCACTTCGGCTTCCGGGATCGGTTGTCGCAGCCGGTGATGAAGGGTTCAGGGGAGGAGCCCACGCCGGGGTCGGGCGACCCGTTGGCGCCCGGTGAGTTCATCCTCGGATACGACGACGAGAACGGTCCGGTGGTGGATCTGCCGCAGCCCGAGTCGCTTTCGCGCAACGGCAGCTATATGGCGTACCGCAGACTCGAAGAGCACGTCGGGGTGTTTCGGGATTACCTGCGCGCGAACGCCGACACCCCCGAAGGCGAAGAGTTGTTGGCCGCGAAGTTCATGGGCCGGTGGCGCAGCGGCGCCCCGCTGGTGTTGGCGCCGGACCAGGACGACCCCGAGCTGGGCGCGGACCCTATGCGCAACAACGACTTCAACTACAAGGAAGAAGATCCGTTCGGCTATGCGTGCCCCCTGGGCTCCCACGCGCGCCGGCTGAATCCCCGCGACACGGCGCACTACATGAATCGCCGCCGGATGATCCGGCGCGGCGCGACGTACGGTCCTGCGCTCGCTGAGGGGGCACCGGACGACGGCGTCGACCGCGGTATCGCGGCGTTCATCATCTGCGCAGATCTGGTGCGCCAGTTCGAATTTGCGCAGAACGTCTGGATCAACGACAAGGCCTTCCACGAACTCGGCAACGAACACGATCCGATCTGCGGCACGCAGGACGGCACACTGGACTTCACCGTCCCCAAACGACCGATCCGCAAGGTGCACAAGGGCCTTCCGGCATTCACCACGATGAAGGGCGGCGCCTACTTCTTCCTGCCGGGCATCGGCGGAATCCGCTACCTGGCGTCGCTGGGGGAATGAGGGCTCGTCGCGGGTTCATGTTTCGCTTTCGGTTGTAGGGGAACCCTCACAGTGACGGCCGTATGCACGGTCGGTGTGAACCTACGATCGGAAAGAGAGCCTCATGGGCGAGAGCGGTCCGGAAGAAGCTGCCAAGGGCGTCGTCGAAGGCATCAAGGGCAAGGTCAAGGCGGTGGTCGGTGCGCTGACCGGTCGCGATGACCTTTTCCGTGAGGGTCAGGCGCAGCAGGACAAGGCCGAAGCGCAGCGCGATGCGGCGAAGAAGGAAGCCGAAGCGGAATCGGCCCGGGCTGCGGCCCGTGTGGCAGAAGCGCGTCAGCGGGCCAATCAGTCTGATCAGTAGTTCTGGCATCGGACATGGGCGACCATCATTCGCCCTGGCTGGCGTTGGGCGCGGCACGTTCTCACAGGGGCGTGCCGCGACACGCGTGCGGCACGCCAACGTGCGCGACATGTGATGCAGCCGTAGCCGAAATGTGACGCCTGTAGACCAGTGTGATCAGAGTGGCTTGAGGGCAGTCAGGCCATTCGGTTCGTGGTTGGGAGCGTCCAATGTCTACAGCTCACAAGGTGGAACGCATCGTCGCGCAAGTCGCCGCCGCCGTCACCCGTCGTCCGTCGGATGACCAGGCCTATCGCGCCGAGATGGAGCGCTTGGTCACCCAGCAGGAACTCGCCCTGCTGAGCAGGTAGCTCCGGCTCCCCGGTCGCCGTTGTCACCAACCCGGGCGTCTTGATTGCCGCCTCGGCTACGTGTCATCGCCGTCGTTCTGGGAGACCTGGGCCGGATGCGCGTGCATCAGGAAGCGCGCCGCGTCTCGTGCCTGGTGGGCGGATTCAGGCGTACCGAAGATCGCTGCGGTGGTGATCGCTCCTTCGGCGAGCAGCGCGAGCTGATCGGCCAGTTCGGCAGGTCGCCCGGATGTCCTGACGAGGCCGGCGAGGTAGTCGTGGAAGGCCTTCTTGTGGTGTCGGGCCTGCTCTGCGACCTCGGGCGAGACCGCGCCCAGTTCGCCGAAGGAGTTGATGAAAGCGCAACCGCGGTAATCCGGCTCGGAGAACCACATGTACAACCAGTCGAACACAGCGGTGATCCGCTCCTCGGTCCGTGGCTGCGCGTCGACGTAGCCGGCGAGGGCGTGCTGCCACCGTGAGTCCCGCTGCCGGAGGAACTCCATGACGAGCTCTTCCTTCGAGGGGAACAGCCCGTAGAGGCGTTTGAGCGATATCCCGGAAGCGTTGCGCACTGCATCCATCCCGACCGCCTGGATGCCTCGGCTGTAGAACAGCTCCTCGGCCGCTTCGAGCGCGCGCTCGCGTGCCGTTTCCTGATCTAGCATCTATGCCCCCTTGCGCGGAGAACCAACGTTCTCTACGCTAGCAGATATCGAGAGAACGAGCGTTCTCCGATGGTTCCGAGGCTCGTCGAGCCTTCGGGATCCTCAGAGTTCGAAGGAGCTGAGTCGATATGACCATCACAACCCGCCCGCCGGTGCCCCCGTTCACCCGGGAGGCCGCCATCGAGAAGGTCCGACTGGCCGAGGACGCGTGGAACACCCGCGACCCGCAGAAGGTGTCGCTGGGCTACGCGGTGGACTCCCGCTGGCGCAACCGCTCGGAGTTCGCCACGGGCCGGGACGAGATCGTCGCGTTGCTGACCCGCAAGTGGAACACCGAGCTCGACTACCGGCTGATCAAGGAGCTGTGGGCCTACGGCGGCAACCGCATCGCCGTGCGCTTCGCCTATGAGCACCGCGACGACGCCGGGAACTGGTACCGCTCCTACGGCAACGAGAACTGGGAATACGACGAGCAGGGTCTGATGCACACTCGCCACGCATCCATCAACACCCTCCCGATCGCCGAATCCGAGCGTAAGTACTTCTGGCCGCTGGGCCGCCGTCCCGACGACCACCCCGGTCTCGGCGATTTCGGCTTCTGAGGACGCGTCCCAGTCAGCCGTCGAAGGGAGTGTCCCGCCCTTTAGCGGAAGACGTTCAGCAGCGTCCTGCACAGGAATGGCAGGTTCGACAGCGGGATGAACTGCACCAGGGTGCGGCACACGTTGGGCGCCGACGCCTGTCCTGCCTGGCTTCCGCACACCGGCCAAGCGCCGATGCCCTGCGTACGCATGACATTTCGGGCCACCCGGATTTGTTCTCCGCGGCTGGCCGCTGCCGGTGATCCCATGCCGCCGTTGGCGGTCCAGGTGCCCGGGCTGAACTGGAGTCCGCCGTAGAAGCCGTTGCCGGTATTGGCCGACCAGTTGCCGCCTGATTCGCATTGCGCGATGGCGTCCCAGTTGGGTTCGGCGTTGGCCTCGGAGATCGACAACGACAGTTGAGAGATCGCGAGTACGCCGGATATGGCGACCGCACGAACAAATAGGTGCCCGCTCATACCCACCTCGATCCTGTTGTGCGAACGGCCCTATACCGATCGCAAAATGGTTCGCAATTGACGCGTGGTGCTGTCCATACAGACGTTAAACCTGATAATCAGCTGTGCTAATGGGGTAATTGTTATTCTTCGAGTAAATTTAGTGTTTCTGCATATTTCTGATGCAGAAGAGACGGCACTGGCAGTTGTTATCTAGCGTGTCGCTGCAGGTCAGTGAGCTGTTACGAGAGTAGTGTTTACCGTGTGGTTATAGGTACGTATGGGGCCTGTGATTCTTTTGTTATTAGTGATTCAGTCGCGCTTAGTGATGCAATTGTTATTGAAGTGATCTGAGTTACTAATACACATTAGAGTTTCCTATGTGGCAGCTGTGACTGGTGTGACTAGAGTGAATTCGACGCCCAGTGGTGGCGGGAATGGCCCTGGCGTGTGGCTCGGTCAGCGCGCAGACTTCTCATAGGGCCGAAATTCGGTGTGGTCGACGAATGCCGGGCAAGTGATGACAAGCGCAGCGATCAGGGCAGCACAGTCGTGGCGGATGGCCGCCGGGCTGCTGATGGCAGCTGTCTGCCTCGGATCGGGATTTCTGACGGCGCCGACCGCTGCCGCCGATCAGCCGGCCACCTGCCAGAGCCGGCACGTCGACGGCGTCGAAGAGGACGTCTGCGTCGGCATTCCGGGACAGGCCGGTGGCGCCAACCCGCGTGACCTGTATCCGGGCGTCGTGCCCGAACTGTATTTCGGTATCGGCATCGGCTAGGCCGCAAGCTCACGAGCCTCATGCGGTCAGCACAGCGGGCGCACAGCTGGCGCGACCATCATCGAATTCTGTGACGACGACGTTTCTTGCCGACGCCCCGGGCGGCCCTGCGGCCCCGCCGCTCCCACCTGTTGTCGCGCCCAATCACCACGGGCTTTCTCTGCTCTACGGATGGCTGCCCGTCACCATCCAGGTGATCGCCGCGATTGTGCTGATCCTCGCCATCGGCTGGCGCGGTCGCCGGTGGCGGTACCTGTGGCTGCCGGTCTGCGCCATCCTCGGCATCGCCGCCGCCGCGTGGGCGAACTGGTACACCGCATCGCAAGGCCTGGCAGGGAACCCGGCACCGGCGTCACTGTGGATCTGGGTGGGTCTGTCCGGGCTGGCGCTGGGCGTGCTGGTGCTCGGCTGGCGCGGGTCGAAGTGGTGGCGCCGCGGCGTCGCCATTCTCGCCGTGCCGCTGTGCCTGCTCAGCACCGGTGTCGCCCTCAACGATTGGGTCGGCTACTTCCCGACCGTCCAGACCGCGTGGGGCGAGCTCACCGCCGGCCCGCTCACCGACGAAACCGAGATGTCCAGCGTCACCTCGATGAAGGCCGCCGGCATCGTCCCGTCGCATGGTGCGGTGGTTCAGGTGGACATCCCGGACACCGCGTCGGGCTTCGCGCACCGCACCGAAGTCGTCTATCTGCCGCCCGCGTGGTTCGCGCACAACGCCCCGCCGCTGCCGACGGTGATGATGGTCGCCGGCGAGTTCAACACCCCGGCGGACTGGCTGCGCATCGGCAACGTCGCCAGCCTCTTCGACAACTTCGCGGCCGCGCACGGCGGCAATGCGCCGGTATTCGCGTTCGTCGACGCGGGCGGTTCGTTCAACAACGACACCGAGTGCGTCAACGGCCCCCGCGGCAACGTCGCCGACCACCTCACCAAGGACATCCCGCCATATATGGAGTCCACGTTCGGCGTCAGCGCAAAACCGGCCAACTGGGGCGTCGTCGGCTGGTCCATGGGCGGCACCTGTGCGGTGGATCTCACCGTCATGCACCCCGAGCTGTTCGGCACATTCGTCGACATCGCCGGGGACATGGGCCCCAACGCGGGTACCAAGGAGCAGACCATCGCCCGGCTCTACGGCGGTAGCGAAGCGCAGTGGGCGACCTTCGATCCCCAAACCGTGATGACCAAACACGGCCCTTATCAAGGTGTTTCGGGCTGGTTCTCCATCTCGTCGGATGCCCCGACCCAGTGGAAAGGGGCCAAGGCGCACCCCGACGCCGTCGGCCTCGGCGGCCGTGACGGCGCCGGCAACCCCGGCGACCAGACCGAGGCAGGGAAGACGCTGTGCGCGGTGGGCCGGCAGCTGGGGATCGACTGCGCTGTCGTCGCGCAGCCGGGAAAGCACGACTGGCCCTTTGCGGTGACGGCATTCCAGACCAGCCTGCCGTGGCTGGCCGGACGGGTCGGCACTCCCGGCGTCCCGGTGACCGGGTTCCCGGCGGGATCGACGACCCCGGCACCGCCCGCCGGCCCGGCCGCGACGGTCGCGGCCGGAACAAACCCGGGCAAGTAGACGTCGAATGTAACGCCGAGCCCGTCTAAGTAGATGGACTCGGTGAGATCGTTGCGACACAGCAGGGAGTCGATACGCGATGGCTACTCATACCGATAAAACCAATAACAAGAACACTCGGCAGTCACGGCGTCAGGGGCGGCTCGTAGGAGCGGTCGCTGCCGGCGTGGCGACGACATTGACCGCGCTCACCGTGGGCGCGGCTCCGGTGTCGGCCAAGCCGAGCAGTGATTCCGACAGCTCGAGCACCACCACACTCGTGCCCAAGCCGCCCAGGCAGGATTCCTCGTCCTCGGCGCAGGACGGCTCGGGGTCCGGTGGTGGCTACGGGCAGGACGGTGGCCAGCGCGGCCGTAAGCAGCGGGAGCAGACGGCGGAGGCCGAGGCGCCGAGCCGGCAGGCTCCCGCCGACGCCCCGGTCGTCCAGGCCAAGCCGCCCGCCGACCCACCCGCGGCTCCGGTGGCTCCGGTAGCCCCGGTGGTGACCGCCGCCCCGGAGAGCAAGGTGCCGGACAACAAGGCACCGGAGAAGACGCCGCAGGCGCCGACCACGACGACGGCTGTCGAGACGCCTGTCGTCGCGGCTCCGCCGTCGCACACGGAAACCCCCGCGCCGACCACCAAGGTCACCAAGGCACAGGAAGCACCTGTTGAGCCGACGACGCAGGCGCGTCCGTCGACCGTCGTCGCCGAGCCGGCCCCGTCGGCTCCGTCGGCGACCTCGGTGACGGCGAGCCCGACCACCGCGCTCGCAGAGCGCCCGTCGCCGGCCGACGCTGTCCAGCCGGACAAGCCGGACAAGTCGACGGCTCCCACCGATCGCACTGTGGCTGAAGGCAAGCCGCTCGCGGGCGTGGAGGGCCAGCTCGGCGAGCACGCGGGTATCGAGGCCGGCCCCGGCCGGATCGATGCCACCGCCACGGCTTCGGCGACAGTGACCGCCGGATCGTCGAAGTCGGCGTCGCCGTCGACCACTGGGGCTCGCGAAGCCCGCGAGGTGCGGCCGATCGAGCTGCTCAAGCCCGAGACGCTGACCGCCCCGGTCGCGGATATCGCGACCGCAAAGGCAGCCGCGGCGGTCGATGTCAAGCTGCCGGAACCGGCCCCGGTGCACGACGTGGCCGACCTGGCCAAGGTCGTCAACGTCGCCAACTTCCAGTTCGACAGCCGTGCCGACTGGAACCGCCGCGACGACCGAGACAACCGGGACAACCGGGCTGATTGGGATCGTCACGACAACCGTCCGATGGGCCGGGACTGGGACAACCGGGTCCGGCAGTGGCGGCCCGACTGGGTGCAGTACGACGACTACTACCGCCCGGTGATGTTCAACCCGTACCGCGACCCCGTCCGGGTGGTGTACGTCTACCGGAACGCGCCGCGCATCGTGTACATCCCGCCGCTGCAGCGCATCGTCATGGAGGTCGCCGACCTCGCGGCGTACAGCTTCACCGCGGTCGTGGTGAACGCCGTCAACACCGCCGTCAACGTCGCGGTGGGCAGTTTCTTCGGCGGCGGTTACTACCCGGGCGTCGGGATGCCGCTGCCTCCGCCGCCTCCACCGGTACTGAGCTACGCGAATGTGCCTGTGCAGGTTCGCTATTCGGACGCGGTCTACCAGCCGTTCCGGGTGCAGCGCATCGTCGACGCGGGTGACGACGTGCAGTACGGCGAACGCCGCGTGCTGCTCGACGGCGTCACCCCGGCCTGGGGCCAGTGGACCCAAAGCCCCGCCGGCGAACGGCAATTCGAGGTGCACCGGACCCAGCAGTTCCCGGGCCTCGACGAGCCGCGTGAGGCACCGCTGCCCGGCGACTACAACCTGCAACTGGTCAACGACCAGAAGGGGTTGGAGAACCCGAACAAGGCGCTGACCATCGCCGCGGTGACCTGCGGCCTGCTGAGCCTGGGTGCGGTCGGTCTGAGCATCTACATCGGTCGCCGGCGCCGCGAGGTGGTCTGACGTTGTCCCCGCGGTCAGTCGCGCTGCTCGAGCCGACTGCCGCGGGGAAACGTGATCGACATGATGTCGCTGGGACGGGTCAACGTGATGCGGTGCCACGTCCCGCGCGGCACCACCATCGCGTGCCCCGTCGTCAGTGCGACGCCGGGGTCGTCGCCCGCCGTGGTGCGTAGGTAGAGCCGTATCTCCCCGGAGAGGCAGACGACGAGTTCGTCTGCCTCCGTGTGGATTTCCCAGTGATCGGCGTGCACCTCGGCGTCGGTTTCCGCGTGGAACGTCATGACATGCCAACCCGGCTCTCCGGAGCCGAACCTGCGCTCGGCGGGTGCGACGCGGCCGTCGTCGTAGAGGTGCACGAAAGACGCGAACAGGTCGACGGTGGCGGTCACGCGGACACCGCCCGCGGGTGCGCCGAGTCGGTGGTCAAGCCGCGACGCAGCGCGCCGCTGAGCTCCGCGAGCTGACGCCCCGAGACATCGGCGCCGAGGATCGCCTGCGACCCGTGGAACGTGCCGGGCCACTGGTGCAGCTCGACCGAAACGCCGGCCTGTAGCAGCCGGATGCCGAACTCGAGCGCTTCGTCGCGGTTGGGGTCGAACTCCGCCGTCGCGAGGTAGGCGGGCGGCAGCCCGGACAAATCTTCGGCCCTGGCCGGTGCGGCGTACGCCGACGCGGGTCTGCCGCCGAGATAGTGCCGCCAAATCGCGGCGACCTTCGCCCGCGTCATGAAGACGCTGTCGGTGAAGGCTCGGGCGGACCACGTGAGCTGGCGGTCGTCGAGCACTGGTTGGTTGAGCAGCTGGAAGGCGATCCGCGGGCCGCCCTCGTCGCGTGCCCGCAGTGCGGCCGCGGCGGCCAGATTCGCGCCCGCAGAATGGCCGCCGATGGCGATGCGGTCGCGATCGATTCCGAGCGCCGCCGCGTTGGTGGCCACCCACGTCAGCGCCCGGTAGACGTCGTCCAGCCCTGCCGGATAAGGGTTTTCGGGTGCACAGCGATACCCGACGGACACCACGACAGCACCCGTCGCCTGGGCGATACGAGCGGCCCACGGGTGCTCGGTGTCGAGGTCGCCCATGACGAATCCGCCGCCGCGCAGCCACACGATGGCGCCGATCGGCTCCGCGGGTTGGTACAGGCGTACCGGAATGTCGGGATTGCCGGGCACGAGCCGGTCGCTGATCTGCAAGCCGGTGGTGTCGGGTGCGGGCACCGCGGCGGACAGTTCGGCGAGCCGGCGGCTGGCGACCACCGGATCGTCCAGCTCGGCTTTCGGGAACAGCGATATGAAGGGCTGCAACTCGGGATCCATGGCCACCACGATGGTGGCCGGACACGGCGGCGTCTTGGACGAATGTTCCCTTACCGCCACGCCACGGGGTCGACGTCGAGCCACGGCGCCTCGGCGACGCCCGCCGGCGTCAGCCCGGCGAACGACCGCGCATCGCGGTGCAGATGCGACTGATCGGCGTAGCCGCAGGCGTAGGCCACCTCGCCCGGCGCACTGCCGGTGGCGAGCCGGTGCGCGGCATCGTCGAACCTGATCAATTGCGCGGCGCGCTTGGGTCGCAGGCCGATCTGTGCGCCGAACCTCGACCACAGTCGCTTGCGGCTCCAGCCGATCTCGTCGGCGATGCGGTCGACCCGCACCTGCCCGTGGCCGCGCACCATGGCGTGCCACGCCGCGTCGACCTCGGGATCCACGGCGGGCCCGGATTCGCGGCGCCGGGCGAATTCCGTTGTGGCGATGGCAAACCGCTCGTCCCACGACGGAGCCGCGTGGAGCCGCTCGCACAGGCGCTGGGCGCCCTTGCCCCAGACCGCGTCGAGGGGGATGACGCCGGTCGGGTCGGAGCCGCCGAACACCGCGTGGGCAAGTAGCGGCGACAGCCGGATTTGCAGGCAGTCGACGTCGCGGCCGACCGCGGTCAGCGTGCCGGGTGCCGGTCCGACGACACCGCCGCCGGTGCGGCGCGTGCCGGACGCGTCGACCAACTCGCCGTCACCGAACTCGATGAACACCGTCACGGCGGGGTAGGGCACGAGCTGCAGCGCGAGCTGTGTCGGGGCCCGGCCGCGGAACCCCGCCATGGCCAGGCCCGGCTGCCGGTGCGCCGGAATCGCGAGGTCCCACACGGCGGCACTCAGCCGCCCCGTGCTCGCCGTCATGCCTCGATGGTAGGCGCGGCCCGGGCTTGCCGAGGGTTCTCGACACAGCCGGATCCGGACTCCGTAAGGTGACCCTGTAACACCGTTACGGAACACCGGATCAGCAGAGGTGGACAGTTGAGAACCGTATTGATCGACGCCCCCGGCAACGTCTACGTCGATACCGTGCCCGACCCGGTGCTGCCCGGGCCGGACGGCGCCGTCGTCCAGATCACCACGGCGGCGATCTGCGGATCGGACCTGCATTTCTACGAAGGTGACTACCCGTTGGCCACGCCGCTGGCGCTCGGCCACGAGGCCATCGGCACCGTCGTCGAGGTGGGTTCCGAGGTTCGCACCGTCAAAGTCGGTGACCCGGTATTGATTTCGTCGGTGGCGGGCTGCGGCCACTGCGTCGGCTGCGACACGAAGGACCCGATCACGTGTGTGTCGGGTCCGCAGATCTTCGGTTCCGGCGTGCTCGGCGGCGCCCAGGCCGAACTGCTCGCCGTGCCGTCGGCGGACTTCCAGTTGCACCGGCTGCCAAGCGATCTCAGCACCGAGGCCGCCCTGTTGCTCACCGACAACCTCGCCACCGGCTGGGCCGCGGCGCAGCGCGCCGACATCCCGCCGGGCGGCACCGTCGTCGTGTTCGGTCTGGGTGCGGTCGGCCTGTGCGCGGTGCGCTGCGCCATCGCCCAGGGCGCCGGTCAGGTGTTCGCCGTCGACCCGGTCGAGGGGCGGCGCGAGTTGGCCGCCCGCAGCGGAGCCACCGCGATCACCCCCGACCAGATCGGTGCCGTCCACGAAGCGACGGGCGGCAGGGGAGCGGCGTCGGTGATCGACGCCGTCGGCAACGACACCACCATGAACGCCGCGCTGGCCGCGGTGCGCGCCGGCGGCACGGTGTCGGTGGTCGGGGTGCACGACCTCAACCCGTTTCCGTTCCCCGCGACGCTGTCGCTCATCCGCAGCATCACCCTGCGCATGACGACCGCGCCGGTGCAACAGACCTGGCCCGCGCTGATCCCGCTGCTGCGGTCGGGCCGGCTCGACGTCGACGGGATCTTCACTCATGCCATGTCGCTCGATGACGCGCCCAAGGCCTACGCCGCCGTCGCGGCACGGACCGCGGACTGCATCAAGGTCACGCTGACCCCGTAGCGATGATGGCCAATCAGGAGACCCTGGACCTCGCGCTACCGCGCCTGCGCATGCGGGCGTTGGCGTGGGGTCCGGCCGACGGGCGATTGATGTTGTGCCTGCACGGTTTTCCGGACAGCGCACATGGCTGGCGGCGCGTTGCGCCGCTGCTGGCGGAGGCGGGCTACCGCGTCGTGGCGCCCTTCATGCGCGGCTATGCACCGAGCGGTGTGCCGGCCGACGGCAACTATCACGTCGGGGCCCTGGTGTCCGACGTGCTGGACCTCTACGACGCACTGGGTGGTGGGCCCGACGCCGTGCTGGTGGGCCACGACTGGGGTGCCTTCGCCGCCAATGCCGTTGCTGCGTATCCGAATTCGCCGTTCGGTTCGGTGGTGTCGATGTCCGTCCCGCCGCTGGCGGCGATGAGCCAGACCCGGTTCAGTGCCGCCCGCACCGTCCGCATGAGCCTGATCCAACTCCGAATGAGTTGGTACATCATGTACTTTCAGCTTCCCGGCCTGCCGGAGCGCACCCTGCACCGGGTCATCCCGCGACTCTGGCGAGACTGGTCGCCGGCCGGAACTGACGTGTCCGACGATGTCGCCACCACGCTGGCCGCGCTGCCGAGCCCCGCGCATCGGGCCGCCGCGGTCGGCTACTACCGGGCGCTGGTTCGCCCCGGCGGCGTCAACGCGCCGTATGCCGAGTTCGAGCGGTATCTGCAGGAACTGCCGTGTGCCCCGATCCTGTACCTGCACGGAACGCAGGATGGCGCGATGCAGGTCGGCTACACCGAGCAGTTGCTGAATGCCTTGCCCGCCGGGTCGGTGGTCCAAACCATCGATGGCGCAGGGCATTTCCTGCAGGTCGACCGGCCGGCCGAGGTGGCCGCGGCGATTCTGGACTACGTCGGGAACTGAACGGAAGGCAACCGCCCATGCGGGTACAACTCCAGATCGACGGCGCGCCTCAGCGAGCCGCCGACCATGCTCGCGAGCTGGCCGGCCTCGGCGCCGACGGGGTGTTCACGTTCGAAGGCCCGCACGACGTCTTCCTGCCACTGGTGGCGGCGGCCGGCGCGGTCGAGGTGGACCTGATGACCAACGTCGCGATCGCCGGCCCGCGCAGTCCGCTGCATCTCGCGCACGCCGCCTACGACCTGCAGGTGTACAGCGGCGGTCGTTTCCGGCTGGGCCTGGGCTCACAGATCAAGGTGCACATCGAAAAGCGTTACGGCGCACAGTGGGCCAAACCCGCCGAACGCATGGCCGAGACCGTCACGGCGATCAAGGCGATCTTCGACTGCTGGGAAGGCAAGGCGCCGTTGAATTTTCGCGGCAAGCATTTCACCCACACCCTGATGCCGCCGAACTTCAACCCCGGCCCCAACCCCTACGGGCCACCGGCTGTGCTCATGGGCGCGCTGGGTCCGATCATGACCCGCACCGCCGCCCAGGTCGCCGACGGGCTGCTGGTGATGCCGTTCCACAGTGCCCGGCATTTCGCCGACCGCACCCTGGCGGCGGTGGGGGAGGGACTGCAGCGTGCCGGGCGCGCACCGGGCGACCTGCAGATCATCGCTCAAGCGATGGTGGCGGTGGGACGGACCGAGGAGGACCTGACCGCGGCGATCAACGGCGTCGCGACGCTGATCGCGTTCTACGGCTCCACGCCCGCCTACCTGCCGGTGCTGGAGACCGAGGGGTGGGCCGATCTGCAGCCGACGCTCAACACCATGTCCAAGGTCGGTGACTTCGCCGGCATGCGGGCACTGATCAGCGACGACATGGTCCGGACCATCGGCATCGTCGGTACCCCGGAGCAGTGCGCTGCCGAGATCGGATTCGTACCGGTGACCGGTACGAATCACGCCGAGGTCGGCTGGGCCGAAGGCCCTAGGGTGCCTGCACCCAGTTCCAGACGTTCAGGTCGCCCTTGGGGTAGCTCTGGCAGACGTCGGTGGCCTTGGCGACGACGCCCTTGTTGTTGAAGAAGATCTTCGCCCAGTTGCCCCAGTGGGTGGCCACCTGCTCGTAGTAGATGTTGGTGGCGGTGTCCTCGGAGTACTGCCGGCGGCCCACGGCGTCCAGCGAGAAGAACCAGTGGATGCGGTCCTGGGCCATCTGCTGGATGTCGGCCGGGCGGTTGTGCATGTCGATCATGTACCGCGAGAAGTAGACCGGGCTGGTGTCGCGGGCGGCGGCCAGGTACTGCTCGGCATCACAGGTCGTGATGATGATCCGGTGGGGGATCGGGTAGTCGTCGGTGGCATCGGCGGCGGCCGGTCCGGCGAGAGTCGTGGCGACCGCGCCCAGGGCTGCGACCGCGACACCGGCATGCTTCAGACCACGCATGATCTCGACCATAGTCCTTACTCCTGTTTCCTAGATACCTGTGCTGCTGGAGGCTGATTGCAGTTCGCCGGCCTGTTTGGGCTGCGGCCACGGCTCGGGCACCGGACGCTGACGCACGCGCTGTGGCCACCAGAACCACTTGCCCATCAGGGCGGCGATAGCCGGCGTCATCAGAGATCGGATGATCAACGTGTCGAACAACAGACCCAGACCGATGGTTGTTCCCACCTGACCGACCACGTGCAGCTCGCTGACCGCCATGGACATCATGGTGAAGGCGAAGACCAGACCGGCCGAGGTGACCACGGAACCGGTGCCGCCCATCGACCGGATGATGCCGGTGTTGAGCCCGGCGTGGATCTCTTCCTTGAACCGGGCGACCAGCAACAGGTTGTAGTCCGCGCCGACGGCCAACAGGATGATGACGGCCATCGCGATGACCATCCAGTGCAGGTTGAGCCCGATCAGGTGCTGCCACACCAGAACTGACAGACCGAAGGACGCGCCCAGCGACAGCACCACGGTGCCGACGATGACCGCGGCGGCCACCACCGATCGGGTGATGATCAACATGATCGCGAAAATCAGTGCGAGGGCGGAGATTCCGGCGATCAGCAGGTCGTAGTCAGCGCCCTCCTGCAGATCCTTGAAGGTCGCCGCGGTGCCACCGAGGTAGATCTTGGAGCCCTCCATGGGAGTGCCCTTGATGGCCTCTTTGGCGGCGTTCTTGATCGCGTCGATGTGCGAGATGCCTTCGGCGCTCATCGGTTCGCCCTCGTGCGAGATGATCAGCCGCACTGCTTTGCCGTCGGGCGAGATGAAGTTCTTCATGCCGCGCTTGAATTCGGCGTTGTCGAAGACCTCGGGCGGCAGGTAGAACGAGTCGTCGTTGCGGGAGTTGTCGAACGCCTCGCCCATGGCGCTCGCGTTGTCCTGCTGCGCCTGCATCTGATCCTGCAGACCCTTCTGGGTCTGGTACATGGTCAACATGTACTGCTTCATGTTGGTCATCGTCGAGATCATCTCGGGCATCAACGCGACCATCTGAGGCATCAGCTTGTCGAGCTTCAACATGTCCGGCATCAGGTTCTGGATGTCGTCGGTCATGGTGTCGATGCCGTCGAGGGTGTCGAAGACCGAGCGCATGGTCCAGCAGACCGGGATGTCGTAGCAGTGCGGTTCCCAGTAGAGGTAGTTGCGGATCGGCCGGAAGAAGTCGTCGAAATCGGAGATGTGGTCGCGCAGGTCGGCCACATCCAGGGTCATCGTCACCATCTTGCCGACCATGCTGTGCGTGGTGGCCGCCATCTGGGTGGTGATGCCCTGCATCTTCTTCATCGTGTCGATGTTGACCTGCATGTCATTGGCCTGCTTGAGCATGTTGGCCATCGAGTCCTGCGCGTACTTCTCGTTCATCTTCTGCGAGGTGCCGCTCATGCTCATCAGGAACGGGATCGAGGTGTGCTCGATCGGCTTGCCCTCGGGGCGGGTGATGGTCTGCGACCTGGAGATCCCGGGGACCTTGAAGATGGCCTTGGCGATCTTGTCGATCACCAGGAAGTCGGCGGAGTTGCGCAGATCGTGGTCGCTCTCGATGAGCATCAACTCGGGGTTCATCCGGGCCGGCGAGAAGTGCCGGTCTGCCGCGGCATAACCCTCGTTGGCGGGGATGTCGGCGGGCAGGTACAGGCGGTCGTTATAGGCGGGCTGGTAGCCCGGGAGCGTCAGAAGGCCGACCAGGGACAGCGCGATGGTGCCGACCAGGATGGGGGCGGGCCAGCGGACCACTGCCGCACCGATCTTGCGCCAGCCGCGAACCCGCATCGCGCGCTTGGGCTCGAGCGTCTTGCGGAACCGGCTGGCCAGCGAAATCACGGCCGGACCCAGGGTCAGCGCGGCAAACACCACGGTGACCATGCCGATGGCCAGCGGGACGCCCAGCGACACGAAATACGGCATCCGGGTGAAATGCAGGCAGAACGTGGCGCCCGCAACGGTCAGACCCGAACCCAGCACGACGTGGGCCGTGCCTTCGAACATCGTGTAATAGGCCTCTTCGCGGGACTCGCCGGCGCCGCGGGCCTCCTGGTATCGGCCGATCAGGAAGATGGCGTAGTCGGTCGCCGCTGCGATGGCCAGGGTGACCAAGAGGTTGGTCGCGAAGGTCGACAGGCCGATGATGTCGTAGTAGCCCAGTGTCGCGACGACGCCCTGCGCCGCGGACAGCTCGAGCACCACCATCAACAAGGTGAGCAGCACGGTGATGAACGACCGGTACACGAGCAGCAGGGTGACGATGATGACCAGGAACGTGACGCCCTCGATCATCTTGACGCTGCGGTCACCGGCGATGTGCTGATCGGCGGCCAGCGCTGCCGGGCCGGTGACGTAGACCTTCAGGTCCGGCGGCGTCTTGATGCTCTTGATGATGTCCTGCGCGGCCTGAACGGATTCGTTGGCCAGCGACTCACCTTGGTTACCGTGCAGGTACACCTGCACGTAGGCGGCTTTGCCGTCGTTGCTCTGGGAGCCGGCTGCGGTCAGCGGGTCGCTCCAGAAGTCCTGGACGTGCTCGACGTGCGTGGTATCCGCCTCGAGCTTCTTGATCATCTCGTCGTAGTAGGCGTGTGCCTCTGCGCCGAGGTGTTGATCGCTCTCCAGCACGACCATCACCGAGCTGTTCGACTTGAACTCCTGGAATACCTCGCCGACGCGCTTCGTTGCGATGACCGAGGCAGCCTGATCCGGCGACATCGAGACCGAGCGCATCTTGCCGACCTCGTCCAGCGACGGCACGGCGGTCCCGAGCACGACGATGACGCCGATCCAGAACAGGATCACCGGGATCGCGAAGGTGCGAAGGAACCGCGGGATCAAGGGCCGGTGGGGCTTTTCAGCCTTCGGGATGACCGCAGTCGGTGCGCCCGCGTAGTTGTCGGAAGTGGGGTGGCTCATGCAGATTTCACCAGGCAGAAGGTCTGGGCGTGCACGCCCGTGGAGGTGCGGGTGTCTTTGAGTTCGTCGTCGACGTGGACGGTGCAGGTGATGGAGTCACCGTCGCCTTGGGCGACGATGTTGGGCGACGCTGCCGGTGCGGT